>NZ_JBHVSY010000006.1:0-379983 GCF_042884935.1 Streptomyces sp. NPDC058092 | reverse complement strand
GCGCGCACGTAATTCCACGACCGCGGGGGGTTGTATCTGTGGGGGGGGGCGCCCCGCGGGGGGCGCCGCCCGGCGGGGGGCACCGGGGGCCCCCACCCCGCGGCGCCCCCCCCGGTAGTTTCCGGGCGGCGCCCGCGACCGTGTCACGGGACCGAAAGACCCGCTATTTGCCGGTCTCGCGCTCGTACGCCTTGAGGACCTCGTCCGTCGGACCGTCCATCAGCAGCTCACCCTTTTCCAGCCAGAGCACCCGGTCGCAGGTGTCCCTGATGGACTTGTTGCTGTGGCTGACCAGGAAGACGGTGCCCGCCTCCTTACGGAGTTCCCTGATGCGCTTCTCGGAGCGGATCTGGAACTTGCGGTCGCCGGTGGCCAGCGCCTCGTCGATCATGAGGACGTCGTGGTTCTTCGCGGCGGCGATGGAGAAACGCAGCCGGGCGGCCATTCCGGAGGAGTACGTCCGCATGGGCAGGGTGATGAAGTCGCCCTTCTCGTTGATGCCGGAGAAGTCGACGATCCCCTGGTAGCGCTCGCGGATCTCCTCGCGCGACATGCCCATCGCGAGGCCGCCGAGCACGACGTTGCGCTCGCCGGTCAGATCGCTCATCAGCGCCGCGTTGACCCCGAGCAGCGACGGCTGGCCGTCCGTGTACACCTTGCCGTGCTCGGTCGGCAGCAGCCCGGCGATGGCCCGCAGCAGGGTCGACTTGCCGGAGCCGTTCGTCCCGATGAGGCCGATGGCCTCGCCGCGGTAGGCGGTGAAGGAGACGCCGCGGACAGCGTGCACCTTCCGTACGCCGCGCGCCTCGCCCTTGCCGCGGCGCAGTATCCGGCTGAGCGCCGCGGTGGCGCTGCCCTTGCCACCGCCGGCGCCGTTGACCCGGTACACGATGTGCACGTCGTCGGCGATGACGGTGGGGACGCGCCCTGAAGTGTTGTCGTCAGCCACGGCCGTACCGTTCCTCTGCCTTCCAGAAGTACACGAAGCCCACCAGGCCGACGAGGACCGCCCAGGCGAGCGCCACGATCCAGACGTGCGCCGGCAGGTTGCCCGAGCCGTAGCCGTCGATCAGCGCGAAGCGGATCAGGTCCATGTAGATGGCCGCGGGGTTGTACTGCAGCACATCGGCGATCCAGTCCGGCTTGTCCTTGAGCATCACCGGGATGGAGAACATGACGCCCGACGCGTACATCCAGGTCCGCATGACGAACGGCATGAGCTGGGCGAGGTCGGGGGTCTTGCTGCCCAGCCTGGCCATGATCAGCGCCAGGCCGGTGTTGAAGAAGAACTGCATGGCCAGCGCCGGAATGATCAGCAGCCAGGAGAGACTCGGGTAGCTGCCGAAGGCGATGGCCACGACCGCGAGCACGAGCATCGAGTACAGCAGCTGCTGGAGCTGCTGCAGCGAGAACGAGACGGGCAGCGAGGCGCGCGGGAAGTGCAGCGCCCGGACCAGCCCCAGGTTGCCGGAGATGGCCCGCACACCCGCCATCACCGAGCTCTGGGTGAAGGTGAAGACGAAGACTCCGGTCACCAGGAACGGGATGAAGACCTCCTGGGGCATCCCCTTCCGGGTCCCCAGGATCAGCCCGAAGATCAGGTAGTAGACGAGAGCGTTGAGCAGCGGCGTGGCCACCTGCCACAGCTGGCCGAGCTTCGCCTGGCTGTACTGGGCGGTCAGCTTCGCTCGGGAGAACGCCAGGATGAAGTGGCGCCGGCCCCAGAGCTGCCGGATGTACTCGAAGAGCCCTGGCCGGGCGCCGCTCACCGTCAGGCCGTACTTGGCGGCCCTCTCGGCCGCGCTCAGGCCACGGTCGGCGGATGGTGGGGTGCTCAGTGCGACCGCACCATCATGGGTTGTGTCACTCACCAGATGAAACTCTCGTATTCAAGATGCGCAGCCAGTCGCGGGCGCGGCTCGGAGCGGACAGGTCCCGTGGAGAAGAAGTACGTCTCATGCTCTCAGAGGAGAGCCTCTCAGATCACGGGAGGTCGACCCAGCCTGGTCAGCCGCCACACGGTGCGCCATCTCATCGGACGGCGGGCGCCGCAGGGCGTGGACCAGCCTTCCCGGAAACCGCCGAACCATGCCTTCAGGGCCGGGCCGGAGGGCTTGCGGAGCAGGGTCAGCAGCAGCCACACGCCGAGGTAGACGGGGACCAGCGGCGCGGGCAGGTTGCGCCGGGCCAGCCACACCCGGTTGCGGGCCACCATGCGGTGGTACACCGCGTGCCGTGACGGGGCGGTGGCCGGGTGGTCGAGGACCATGTCCGCGCGGTAGTCGATCATCCAGCCCGCGTCCAGTGCCCGCCAGGCGAGGTCCGTCTCCTCGTGCGCGTAGAAGAACTGGCCCGGCAGCGGCCCGACGTCGGCGATGACCTTGGTACGTACGGCGTTGGCGCCGCCGAGGAAGGTCGTCACCCGCGAGGAGCGCATCGGGTCGGAGGCCCGCAGCCGCGGCACGTGGCGGCGCTGCGTGACACCGGTGTCGGGGTCGGCGATGCGGAAGCTGATGATGCCCAGCTCGGGGTCGGCGTCGAAGGCCTGCCGGCACAGCTCGGCGGTGTCGGTGAGCGGCAGCAGTCCGTCGTCGTCGAGGAAGAGCAGGGCGTCCACATCGGCGCCGGACGGGCCGAAGGCCTCGATCCCGACGTTGCGGCCGCCGGGGATGCCCAGGTTCTCGGGCAGTTCGACGGTGCGTACGCCCGCGGGGACGTCCGGTACGGGGGCGCCGTTGCCGACGACCACCACCTCGATCCGGTCGCCGTCCTGCTTGGCGACGGAATCGAGGAGGGCACGCAGCTCTGCGGGGCGGTTGCCCATCGTGATGACGACCGCGCCGAGCTTCATCGGATTGCTCACTTCAGCCTGCTCGACGCCAGGATCGACACGAGGTGCAGCAAGGTCTGCAGCAGGGCGATGCCGGCCAGTACCGCGACCATGAGACGGCTGAAGAACAGATCGTCCCTGACCGCGTCGAGGACCGCCGCCACCAGGATCACCAGCGACGCCTCGATGCCGAGGATCAGCCGGTGGAACTTGAGCGCGCCGGCGGCCCGGCGGGCGAGCGCCATGCCGGACGAGCGCGGCTCGGAGGCGGCCTCCTCGACCGGCGGCAGACCGCCCTGGTGGCGTGCGACGCCGACGAGGTCGGTCTCGGCCTTGATCAGGATGGCGCCGAGGGCCGCCAGAGTGCCCAGGAAGGCCCACAGCCAGTCGATCCGTCCGGAGCCCCACAGATCGGCGGCGCGCAGGCCGAAGCCGACCAGCACGGCGGCGTCGCAGAGATACGCGGCGACGCGGTCCATGTAGACCCCGCCCAGTGAGAACTGCTTCTTCCAGCGAGCCACCTCGCCGTCGACACAGTCGAACAGCAGGTAGAGCTGGACCATGAGGACGCCGAGCAGCGCTCCGGGAATGCCGGGCACGAGCAGCGCCGGCGCGGCGAGCACGCCCGCGACGGTCATCACGTAGGTCAGCTGGTTGGGCGTGATCCTGGTGTTCACCAGGTGCCGGTCCACGCGCAGGGAGATCTCGCGCATGTAGAGCCGACCCGCCCAGTGTTCGCCGCTGCGCCGGTCCTTCACGCCCGCAGGGTGCACGACCGGACGGAGTTCAGCTATGGATGGCTTTTGCATAGTCGGCGTACGCGTCCCTGATCTGGTCGGTGGACAGGTTGAGGTGTTCCAGGATCGTGAAGCGTCCCGGGCGGGTCTGCGGGGCGTAGTCGACGGCCTGGACGAACTCGTCGGCGGTGAAGCCGATCTCTTCGGGCAGGACGGGCAGACCGTGACGGCGCAGGGTGGCCGCCATGAGCAGCGACTCCTCGCGCGCACCGCGCAGGTGCATGGCGAAGCAGGCGCCGAGGCCGACCTGCTCGCCGTGGCTCGCCGCACGCTTGGGGTACAGCAGGTCGAAGGCGTGGTTGATCTCGTGGCAGGCGCCCGAGGCGGGCCGGGAGTCCCCGGCGACCGACATGGAGATGCCGGTCAGCACGAGGCCCTCGGCCAGCACCTTGAGGAAGGCGTCGTCGCCGATCCCGCCGGGGTGGCGCAGCACGGCCTCGCCGGCCTGCCGGGCCATGGCCGCGGCGAGTCCGTCGATCTCCTCGCCCTTGACCTCGTGGGCGAGTTCCCAGTCGGCCACGCAGGAGATGTTGGAGACCGCGTCGCCGATGCCGGAGCGCACGAAACGGGCCGGTGCCTCGCGGACGACGTCGAGGTCGATGACGACGGCGATCGGGGTGGGGACGCCGTAGGAGCCCCGGCCGTTGTCGTTGTCCAGTGTCGCGACGGGCGAGCAGAGACCGTCGTGCGCGAGGTTCGTCGCCACCGCGACCATGGGCAGGCCGACGCGTGCCGCGGCGTACTTCGCCACGTCGACGATCTTGCCGCCACCGAGGCCGACCACCGCGTCGTAGCGGTTGCCCCTGATGCCGTCGGCGAGCTTGACGGCCGAGTCGAGGGTGCCGTCGGCGACCGGGTACCAGTGGGCGCCGGGCAGCGCGGGCGCCAGCCGCTCGCGCAGGGCCCGCCCCGAACCGTCGCTGATCGCGACGGCCAGCTTGCCGGAGGCGGAGATCCGCTGGTCGGCGAGGAGGCCGGCCAGATCGTCCAGGGCGCCGCGACGGATGTCGACGACGGCCGGGGACGGAATGAGCCGGGTCAGTACTGGCACGCGATCTCACGGCCCTTCGCGAGGTCGTCGTGGTTGTCGATCTCCACCCACGTCACTTCGCCGATGGGGGCCACGTCGACGGTGAAGCCGCGGTTCACGAGCTCCTGGTAGCCGTCCTCGTAGTAGAGGTCGGGGTCGCGCTCGAACGTGGCCTTCAGGGCGTCGGCGAGCTCAGCGGCGGCCTCCGGCTCGATGAGGGTGACGCCGATGTACTCGCCGGTCGCGGTGGCCGGGTCCATCAGCTTCGTGATGCGCCGCACACCCTTGCCGCCCTCGGTGATGACCTTCATCTCCTCGTCGGCGAGGTGCTTCACCGTATCGAGGGCGAGAATTATCTTCTGGCCGTCGCCGCGGGCGGCAAGCAGGGTCTTCTCGACGGAGACCGGGTGGACGGTGTCGCCGTTGGCCAGGATCACGCCGCGCGTCAGGACGTCACGGGCGCACCACAGGGAGTAGGCGTTGTTCCACTCCTCGGCCTTGTCGTTGTCGATCAGGGTGAGGGTGACGCCGTACTTGGCCTCCAGCTCGGCCTTGCGGTCGTACACGGCTTCCTTGCGGTACCCGACGACGACGGCGACCTCGGTGAGGCCGATCTCCGCGAAGTTCGCCAGCGTGAGGTCCAGCACCGTCTTCTCGCCGTCGACAGGCACGAGGGCCTTCGGGAGCGTGTCGGTGTAGGGGCGCAGACGCCGTCCTGCACCGGCTGCCAGTACGAGGCCGATCATGCGGGTTCTCCTTCGTCGTGAACGGCGGGTGCTCCGGAGGACACCCAGAAGCGGATGGACTCCACGAGGACCACCAGTGCCACAGCCGCTGCGAGAGCGGTGAGTGCCACGGTGAAAGCTGAATGCCGGGTGAATACGGCGGCGAGTACGGCCACCACCAGGGTGCGGCCCTCGTGCCCACCGATCGTGCGTACCAGCCACTGGGGCGGCGCGCCGGTGCCGCCGCGAATGCGGTACACGGTGTCGTAGTGATGGTAGGCGACGGCCGAGACCAGCCCGAAGGCTGCGGGAAGGGCTCCCGGGACATCGCTGCGGGCGGCGAGGACGAGGATGGTGCAGTACTCCGCCGCCCTGAATATCGGGGGTACGAGCCAGTCGAGGGCGCCCTTGAGGGGGTGGGCCACTGCCATGCCCGAGCAGATCGCGTAGAAGACCGCAGCGAAGATCATCTGCTTGCTGCCGAACGGCTGCTGCAGCGCGGCGGCGATCAGTGCCCCCGCGCCGACGAGCGCGATCACGGGTGCGCTCCAGGCGCCCCCGATCCGGGGGCCCCGTGCCGCCACGATCTGGGCGAGGGGGCCGGAGTCGGTCAGGTCGGCGAGTGCGCGGGCGGCTCGGTTGGTGCGCTCCGCCTTGCGGGTCAGCGAACGCAGCAGGCGGCCCGCGGTGGTGTAGCAGGCGGCGAAGGAGCAGCCGATGAGCAGGGCGTAGAAGACGATCCGGGGCGTGGTCACCGCGGTCAGTACCGCGATCATCGCCCAGCGCTCGCCGATCGGCAGCACTATCATCCGGCGCAGCCAGACCGTCCAGCCGACGCTGTCGAGCCGGTCGGAGAGGGCTGCCGTGGGGCTCGAGTTGGCCACCGCGTCGTGGTTGGCCTCGTTGAACGAGAAGTCGATGACGTGGCGGCAGGCCTGGAGCACCATCGCGCCGAGGGCCAGTGCCCAGACGTCGTCGCCGCCGCGGGCGGCGCCGAGCGCGAGGCCCGCGTAGTACGCGTACTCCTTGGCCCGGTCGAAGGTGGCGTCCAGCCAGGCGCCCATCGTCGAGTACTGCAGCGAGTAGCGGGCGAGCTGCCCGTCGGTGCAGTCCAGGACGAACGAGAAGAGCAGCAGCAGTCCGGCGGCGATGTAGCCGCCGCGGGTGCCGGTCGCCGCGCTGCCCGCCGCGATCAGCGCGGTGAGCAGGGACGCGGTGGTGACCTGGTTCGGGGTGAGGCCGCGGCGGGCACACCAGCGGGCGATGTAGCGGGAGTACGGGCTGATGAAGAACGTGGTGAAGAAGCCGTCGTGGGCCTTCACGGCGCTGCGCAGCCGTACCGCCTCGTCGTCGACCGCGGCGAGGCCGCTCTGCGCTGCGGCACGCGAGGGTTCGTCGACCGGTACGGCGGCGACCAGCGAGCCGAGCTCGGGGCGCTGCACGGGGGTTCCTTCGGCGTCCATGGTGACGGCGAGGCGGCCCGGCACGGTGCGGTCGGTGACCGTCGCCGTGTTGCCCGGACCGGTCGGGACGCCCGCGCCGACGGCCGCGGCGGTGGTGTTCAAGGCCCGGACGAGCGCGGAGCGCGCCTCCGGCTGCGCGGTGAGCGCGCCGGGGACGGCGGCGGCGGGGAAGCGCGGGTCGGTGAGTCCGAGCCGGAGGGCGTGGACGTGGCCGACGAAACGGGGATCGACCAGTGCGACGCGGCGGTCGGCGGGGACGTCGCCGAGCAGCCGTGCGGCCTCGGTCACATCGGCGGCGACCTGTACGTCGAAGCCCAGCGACCGCAGATCGTCCGCGAGCGACGATCCGGGTACCGGTGCACCGGTGAGGATGGCGGTCGACAGACGAACTCACTCCTTGGTGCTGACGGGGTCGGCGCGCGACAGTGCGGCCCGGAAGCGGGCCGGCGGCACGTCGGCAGAGGCTATCGGATGAACGGAAGTGGGAGTTCACTGCCCGTTTGTGCTCCGTTCGGGGTGGACCGGCATGATGCGGCGCCGCCCGCGATCATCATCGTCGATCCCGGCCTCGCCTGACAAAACGCGGCGGCGCGGGCCCGGGGCCTCCCGTCCGGATCAGGACCGGAGGGCAGACCCTCGGGTGACCCGTTCCGGCGGCCGTGCCGCTGATCCGGGGCCCGGTGGCCGACCGGGTACCGGCCACCGAGTACGCCGGTGCCGGTGTGATGCATCTCCATGTCGCGGACCTCGCCGTCGCCCGGCCCGGGGTGCGAGAGAGGGGCGATTCGGCCTGCGAGAGCTGGCGACCGCGCCTTCCCGAGGCACGCGGCAACTGAGCCGTCAGTGATCGCTCCACAGCTCTGACCTGCGACCATTTCCGCAGGTCAGAGCATATGACAACGGTGTTCAGTACCGTGTTGCCCGATACCCCCCACCCGTAGTTGACTGACAGTGCTCGGGCGGATCGCGTCCGAGTCCGCACTACGACCGGGAGGCGTCCCCATGGGGGCAGGGCACGACCACGGGCACACACACGGCGGGCCGCCGCCCACCGGCACGGCAGCCGCCGCGTACAAGGGACGGCTGCGGATCGCGCTGTGCATCACGCTCACCGTGACGGTCCTGGAGGTCGTCGGCGGGCTGCTCTCCGGCTCCCTCGCCCTCATCGCCGACTCGGCCCACATGGCGACCGATGCCCTGGGCCTGGGCATGGCGCTGCTGGCGATCCACTTCGCCAACCGGCCGGCCGGGCTCAACCGCACCTTCGGCTTCGCCCGCGCCGAGATCCTCGCCGCCCTGGCCAACTGTCTGCTGCTGCTCGGCGTGGGCGGCTATCTGCTCTTCGAGGCGGTCCAGCGCTTCATCACCCCGGCCGAGACGAGGGGCGGGCTGACGATCGCCTTCGCCCTGGTCGGCCTGGTGGCCAACATGGTCTCCCTGTCGCTGCTGCTCCGCGGGCAGAAGGACAGCATCAATGTGCGCGGCGCCTACCTGGAGGTGCTCGCGGACACGCTCGGCTCCTTCGCCGTACTGCTCTCGGCGGGAATCATCCTGGCCACCGGCTGGCAGGCCGCCGACCCGATCGCCTCGCTGGTGATCGGTCTGATGATCGTCCCCCGTACGGTGAAGCTGCTCCGGGAGACGCTGAATGTGCTGCTCGAGGCGGCGCCCAAGGGCGTCGACATGGGTGAGGTAAGGGCCCACATCACCGCCCTGCCCGGAGTGCTGGACGTCCATGACCTGCATGCCTGGACGATCACGTCGGGGATGCCGGTGCTCTCCGCCCATGTGGTGGTGCGCCAGGACATGCTGGACTCGATCGGCCACGAGAAGCTGCTCCATGAACTGCAGGGCTGCCTCGGCGTCCACTTCGACGTGGAGCACTGCACCTTCCAGCTGGAGCCGAGCGGCCATGCCGAGCACGAGGCCAGGCTCTGCCACTGAACTGCCGTTCAGCACCGCCGTGTAGGGTGTCGGCGAGGCGAAGGGCCTCCCCGTGTCCGAGAGAGGAGCTGAGGTCGATGACCGTCGCGACGGCGCCCGCCCGGCGCAGCATCCGGTCCGTCCTCATCTTCTGGGCCCTCGGCTAGCACCCCGGCTCACACCGGGTCGGCACGTTGGCCGGAGCCCTCGTACACAAGGGTTTCCCACGGTGACCGACAACGATCACGCCGCCCGTTGCGAGGCGTTCTTCTCCCTGCGCCACAGCCTTCCCCGGCGGAGTCCCGGTTCCGATGCCACCACTCGGCAGCTGCTGGAGCTCGCCGGCCCGCTGCCGCGCAGTCCGCGCGTCCTGGATCCGGGTTGCGGGCCCGGCCGCGCCGCGCTGCTGCTCGCCGCCGGGGCGGGCGCCGAGGTGACCGCCGTCGATCTCCACGAGCCGTTCCTCGGCGAACGGCGCGAAGCGGCGGCTGCTCGCGGGCTCGGCGGCCGCATCCGTACGGTCAGGGCCGACCTGGCCGAGCTCTCCGGCCCCGACTTCCCGGACGGGTCGTTCGACCTCGTCCGGGCCGAGGGGTCCGCGTACATCATCGGTTTCGACACCGCGCTGCGTGACGGGAAGCGGCTGCTCGCCCCGGGCGGCACCCTCGTCGTCTCCGAGTGCGTCCGGACGACGGACGCGCCGACCGACGAGGCCCGCGCCTTCTTGGAGCAGGAGACGTCGATACGCCCCGTGGCGGCCAACGCCGCGGCGGCCGGCTACCACGTCCTCGGCGTGCGCCGGTCAGGCCGTGGTGCGGGCCGTGCTCGACGCGGCCCGGCTGCGGGGCGAGTCACTCGTCCTGGTGCTCGGTCATCCCGGGTACTACCCGGGGTTCGGGTTCCTACCGGCGTCCCGCTACGGGATCCGGCCGGGCTTCGACGTCCCGGACGAAGCGATGATGGCCCTGGTGCTCGACGACTCCGTGCCGGTGCCGCACGGCACGATCCGCTACCCGGCGGCCTTCGGCGTCTGACGTGCCGTCCGGCCCGCCGCGCCACGGGGCACGGCGGGGCCGGACATGCAGGACCCGAAGTGCGGACAAGCGGCTTTTGTACGGCAGACTTGAGCGGAATCGACGGGACCGGCGCACGGGGCCGGGACCATAGCGAAGGATGGGTATGCCGACCACACCAGCCACCGCGGCGAACAGCTCGTCGAACGGCACAGCAGAAGCGATCATGCTCGAACTGGTCGATGAGAACGGCACCACCATCGGTACGGCGGAGAAGCTCGCCGCCCATCAGCCGCCCGGTCAACTGCACCGGGCCTTCTCGGTGTTCCTCTTCGACGAGCAGGGCAGGCTGCTCCTGCAGCGCCGCGCGCTCGGCAAGTACCACTCCCCCGGCGTCTGGTCGAACACCTGCTGCGGCCACCCCTACCCGGGCGAGGCGCCCTTCGCCGCCGCCGCCCGGCGTACGTACGAGGAGCTGGGGATCTCGCCCTCGCTGATGGCCGAGGCGGGCACGGTCCGCTACAACCATCCCGACCCGGCCTCCGGCCTGGTGGAGCAGGAGTTCAATCACCTCTTCGTGGGCATGGCACAGGACCGGCTGCACCTGGACCCGGAGGAAGTCGGCGAGACCGCGTTCGTGACGGCCGACGAGCTGGCCGAACGGCATGCGCGGGCGCCGTTCTCGGCCTGGTTCATGACGGTGCTGGATGCCGCACGGCCGGCGATCAGGGAGCTGACCGGACCGTCCGCCGGCTGGTAGCGGGCGGGCGGCACCGGATGTCGCAGCGGTTACGGGTGGTCAGAGTCGCGGTCTCAGCGGCAGCGCCGCCCAGATGATCTTTCCGCCGCCTGCGGTGTGTTCCACATCGCAGGCGCCGCCCGCTTCCCGGGTGATCTCCCGGACCAGCAGCAGGCCGCGGCCGCCGGTCTGCGCGTAGTCCGTCTCCAGGGCCGTCGGCCGGTAGGGATGGTTGTCCTCGACGGACACCCTGACCCATTCCGCTCCGACAGCCACCTCGACGGCGAGCTCCGGCGAGAGCAGCGCGGCATGCTTCACGGCATTGGTGACCAGCTCGGAGACGATGAGCAGCAGGCCCTCGGCGACGTCCGCGTCCAGCGGCACGCCCTGGCGGTTCAGCAGATCGCGTACGGCATGCCTGGCCTGCGGTACGGAGACGTCCACGGCCGGGGCGGTGAACCGCCAGACTCCCTCGTACGACACGGGCCGGGCGGGGACACTCCCGCGGCTCTCCATAGTCCGGTACCCGCTCTCCACTCGGTGGTGACTGCACGTCGAGTACAGAGTGCGGGGCGTAGTCGGTCCGGCTCGTGCTACTGAACAGAAGTCGACTTCTATCGACTTCTATCGACAGAACTTGACCGGACACACACGAATGCGTCAGCTCTTTGAGCGTTTCGGACGCTCTCCGCCGGGTGTGCCCGGCAGCTCTCCGCTCGTCTGCTGATCCGAGACCATGGAGACCACATGACGGCCGCCGACCCCGATCGCGATCAGGCCGAGCCCGTCGAAGAGCAGCGCCAGCGAGAAGAACAGGCCGAGTACGTAGAGGCTGCTGTGCGGCCAGTCGAAGAGCACCAGCAGCCCGAGGAGCAGGCCGAAGGCTCCTTGCAGCAGCGTCCAGCCGAACTGCGGGCCGCGCACCACGACGCTGCCGACCAGCCGGAACACCCCACCGGTCAGGAAGAGCAGCGCGGCGAACATGGTCAGTGCCTCGGCCGTGCCGTGCGGATGGTGGATGACCACGACTCCGGCGGCGATGTTCAGCGCGGCGACCACGACGCCCAGCCAGAAGAAGTTCGTGCCGCGGGACTCGATGGCGTGCAGCAGCCCGACGATGCCGCCGATCAGCAGCAGCCAGCCGAACAGGAGCATCGAGGTGAGCGTCGCGACGCCGGTGTACACGAGGCCGACCAGACCGGCCACGACGAGAAGGATGCCGAGCAGTGCCAGCCAGCCGAAACTGCGGCTCAGCTTCTTGCCCTCGGCTGCGGGACCGGCCACGGGAAGCTCCTCACGGTGCGTGCCTGTTCGGCGACCCCTTCTTGATCATAGGTTCGAACCGTACGGATAGCATCCGGCGCATGGACCGTACGGAACCCCGGCTGAAGCACACCGTCGCGGACGGTGCGGCGACGGTCGTCATCAGCAATCCCGCCAAACGCAACGCGATGACCGCCGGGATGTGGAGCGCGCTGCCCGGTCTGCTGGAGCGGCTGGCCACCGACGCCGCGGTCCGGGTGCTGGTGCTGACGGGCGCCGGGAACACCTTCTGCGCCGGGGCGGACATCTCCTCGCTCCGGGATCCGGCGGGCGATCCGCAGGCGCTCGCCGTGGCCGCCGAGGAGTCCCTCGCCGCGTTCCCCCGGCCGACGCTCGCGGCGATCCGCGGCTACTGCGTGGGCGGCGGCAGCCAGCTCGCGGCCGCCTGCGATCTGCGGTTCGCCGAGGAGGGCGCGTCGTTCGGCGTCACACCGGCCAAACTCGGGATCGTGTACCCGGCGTCGTCGACCCGGCGGCTGGTGGCGCTGACCGGCCCGGCCACGGCGAAGCATCTGCTGTTCTCGGGCGAGCTGATCGACACCGCGCGGGCGCTGCGGACCGGTCTGGTGGACGAGGTGCTGCCGGCCGGTGAGCTGGACAAGCGGGTCGACGCGTACGTACGCACGCTGGCGGCGCGCTCGCAGCTGACGCAGGCGGCGGCGAAGGAGTTCGCCACCGGCCGCGAGGACCGGGACGACTACTGGGCGGAGCAGGCGCGCCGCAGCGGCGACACCGCGGAGGGTGTCGCCGCCTTTCTGGAGCGGCGCGCGCCGCGCTTCACCTGGACGACCGGGCCGTAACGCCCTTGCGCCTACTGGAGGATGAAGCGGCTCGCGGCGCGGAACTTCTCGACCAGCGCCGCCGGGGCCTTCGCGGGCGAGCCGGCGTCGTACGGCGGCTGCGGGTCGTACTCGGACAGCAGCTGCACGGACATGGCGTGCTCGTCGCCCGCGATGCGGCCGAGCAGGGTGAGTCCCATGTCGATGCCGGAGGAGACACCGGCCGCCGTGACGTACTTGCCGTCGACGACGACGCGTTCGCCGGTCGGTTCGGCACCGAAGTTCTTCAGGGAGTGCAGCGCGAGCCAGTGCGAGGTGGCGCGCCGGCCCGTCAGCAGTCCGGCCGCGGCAAGCAGCAGGGACCCGGTGCAGACGGAGGTGGTCCAGGTGCTGGTGGCGTCGGCGGTGCGCAGCCAGCCGAGCAGCGCCTCGTTCTCCATCTGGTCGCTCTGGCCGGGGCCGCCGGGGACGACCAGCACGTCCGGCGCCGGTACGTCGGCCAGGGTCCTGTCGGCGACCAGCGCGAGGCTGCCGTTGTCGTTGCGCACGGGCCCGGTCCGTTCGGCGACGAACACGGTCTGTGCGCCGGGGGTGCGGGCGAGCATTTCGTAGGGGCCCACGGCGTCGAGTGAGGTGAAGCGCTCGAAGAGGAGGATGGCGATCTGCATGGCGTTGCCTTTCGGCCGGTCGTGAGTGGGTTGCGGAGCGGTTGGTCAGTGGGTGGCCGGCTGGGCGCGGAAGCGCCGGCGGTATTCGGCGGGTGCCGTGCCGAGGGCCTTGATGAACGCGCGGCGCATGGCCTCGGGGGTGCCGTAGCCGCAGGCGCGCGAGATGCCGCTGACGCCGTCGGTGGTGTCCTCCAGCAGCCGGCGGGCGTGTTCGAGGCGTACGCGGTCGACGTATCGGCCCGGTGTGAGGCCCGTCTCGGCCTGGAAGGCGCGGGCGAAGTGGCGGGGCGAGAGCCGGGCGCGGGCGGCGAGTGCCTCGACGGTGAGGTCGTCGCCGGGGTGTTCGGTGATCCAGTGCTGGACCTCGCGCAGCGGTTCGCGGCGGGCGGTCTGTGCGGTGAGCTGGGCGCTGAACTGCGCCTGGTTCCCGGGCCTGCGCAGAAAGACCACGAGGTGGCGGGCGATCGTGAGCGCGATGTCCCGGCCGTGGTCCTCCTCGACGAGGGCGAGTGCGAGGTCGATGCCGGCGGTGACCCCGGCGGAGGTGGCCAGCCTGCCGTCGCGTACGAAGATCGGGTCCGGGTCGACCTCGACGGCCGGGTAGCTGCGGGCGAGATGGTCGCAGACCGTCCAGTGCGTGGTCACCCGGTGCCCGTCCAGCAGGCCGGCCGCGGCGAGCAGCAGCGCCCCCGTGCAGACGGAGACGAGCCGCTCGGCAAGCGGGGCGTGGCCGCGCAGCCAGTCGATCAGCGCCGGGTCGGGGTCACGGGTGCCCTGACCGCCGGGGACGAGGAGGATGTGCGGCGGTGCGGCGTCGGCGAGGCTGCCGTCGGGGACGAGCGTCAGGCCGCTGCTCGTACGGACCGGCGCGCCGTCGAGGGAGGCGGTACGCAGTTCGTACGTGGCCCCGGGGAAGTGGGAGGCCCCGGCGAAGACCTCCACGGGGCCGGTCACATCGAGGCTCTGAACGCCGTCGAAGAGGACGACGAGTACGGATCGCTGCGTCATGACTGCCATCCTGGGCAGCCGGGACCATGGCCGCAATGACGAATAACCCACCTTTTCCGCCATGCCGAAAGCCGCGCGGAATGGACGTCCCCCCGGGGTTAGGGGTCGTACCGACCAGTCGGTAACGTGCCTGCATGAGTACTCTGCCGCCGCGCGCCGGACGCCGCTGCCACAACGCCATCAACCCGTTGCACTCGACGGTCTACTTCTCCCCCGACCTCGGCGAGGAGCTCGGGAAACTCGGGATCGACGATTCGAACGCCGCCTACGTCGCCGCGCGCGCGGCGGCGCTGGGCGCCGTCGGCCCCGGCACGGTCACCGCGACCTTCTACAACTTCAACCACGATCTCGTCGCCCGGCATCTGCCCGCCGTGTGGTCCGTCGCGTCACCGCAGGCGGTTCTGGACGCCCGGCTGCGCGCCGCCGACGCCACGTTGCGCCGGCTGCTGGGCGCGGAGAGCATCGCCTCCCCCGAAATGGCCGAGGCGGCCGGGCTGGCGCTGCGCGCCGCCGAGGCGTGCACCCGACACGCCCGGCCGCTCTACGCCGCCCACGCCGATCTGCCGGTGCCCGAGCAGCCGCACCTGGCGTACTGGCACGCCGGGACGCTGCTGCGCGAGCACCGCGGCGACGGCCATCTCGCGGCTCTCCTCGCGGCCGGTCTCGATCCGGTGGAGGCCCTGGTCAGCCACACCGCGACCGGCAAGGGGATGAACCCGCGCTGGGTCCTCGCCACCCGAGGCTGGCGCCGCAGCGACTGGGAGGAGGCCTCCGAGCGGCTGCGTGGGCGTGGACTCCTGGACGGCGAGGGCGAGTTGACGGAGGCGGGCGTCGCACTGCGGGCGGATCTGGAGGAGGCCACGGACCGGATGGACCGCGCCCCGTACGAGCATCTGGGCGCGGAGGGGGTGGAACGGCTGACCGAACTCGCGCGCGGATTCCTGTTCACGGCCGCCTCGGCGGGCGCGTTCCCAAAGGACCTGATCGGCAAGGGCTGAGCGGCACCGGCCCACGGTCGGCCGGGGTCTTACGTTTGGACCAGGCCGGATCAGGGAGCGGCCCGCCGCGGAGCGGCCGATGTCACCGTGGTGCCGTGCATCGCACGGCGGAGGCAAGGAACCCGATGGGGTCTTCCCTGGTCGAGCGGAGCCGAGAGCTCGGGGAAGACCGACGACAACGCGGCGCGGCGCGGTGCCGGGACACGCGAGCCCGACATGATCCGAACGAGAGGCCCTGGGGTGGTCGGGCGACACAGCGCCCGACCACCCGGCACAATGCAGGCGAAGGGGCCCCGCCCCGGCAAGCACAGCCAGTAGAGCCAGTACAGCCAGTACGAGAAGGCGAGTCGGTAGAACCGTGACGACGTCCATCGAAGGCAGGATCGCCGAGGAACTCGGCGTACGCGAGCGGCAGGTGAAGGCGGCCGTCGAGCTGCTCGACGGCGGGTCGACCGTGCCGTTCATCGCGCGCTACCGCAAGGAAGCGACCGAGATGCTCGACGACGCGCAGCTGCGCACGCTCGAGGAGCGGCTGCGGTATCTGCGGGAGCTGGAGGACCGCCGTGCGGCGATCCTCGACTCGGTACGCGAGCAGGGCAAGCTCGACGAGGCACTGGAGGCGCAGATCCGGGCCGCCGACACCAAGGCGCGCCTTGAGGACATCTATCTGCCGTTCAAGCCCAAGCGGCGCACGAAGGCCCAGATCGCCAGGGAGGCGGGGCTCGAACCGCTCGCGGACGGTCTGCTCGGCGACCCCTCGGTGGAACCGCTGACCGCTGCCGCCGCCTTCGTCGACGCCGACAAGGGCGTCGCGGACGGTGCGGCGGCGCTGGAGGGGGCCCGCGCCATCCTCACCGAGCGGTTCTCGGAGGACGCCGATCTGATCGGTGAGCTGCGTGAACGCATGTGGTCGCGCGGGCGGCTGGCCGCCAAGGTACGGGACGGCAAGGAGGAGGCAGGGGCGAAGTTCGCCGACTACTTCGACTTCACCGAGCCGTTCACCGCACTGCCCTCGCACCGGGTGCTCGCGATGCTGCGGGGCGAGAAGGAGGACGTGCTCGACCTGGTCCTGGAGCCGGAGGAGCCGTCCGAGACGCCCGGCCCCTCGACGTACGAGAACATGGTCGCCCGGCGCTTCGGAGTCGGTGACCGCGGCCGCCCCGGCGACAAGTGGCTCGCCGACACGGTGCGCTGGGCCTGGCGGACCCGGATCCTGGTGCATCTCGGCATCGATCTGCGGCTGCGGCTGCGTACGGCGGCGGAGGACGAGGCGGTACGGGTCTTCGCGTCGAACCTGCGCGATCTGCTGCTCGCCGCACCGGCCGGGACGCGGGCCACACTGGGGCTCGACCCCGGTTTCCGTACGGGTGTGAAGGTCGCCGTCGTCGACGCGACCGGCAAGGTCGTCGCGACGGATGTCATCCACCCGCACGTCCCGGCGAACAAGTGGGACCAGGCGCTGGCCAAGCTGGAGCAGCTGGCGAAGGCGCACGACGTCGACCTGATCGCGATCGGCAACGGCACGGCGTCCCGCGAGACCGACAAGCTCGCCGGTGAACTCATCGACAAGCACCCCGAGTTGAAGCTCACCAAGGTGATGGTGTCGGAGGCCGGCGCGTCGGTGTACTCGGCTTCGGCCTTCGCCTCGCAGGAACTCCCCGACATGGACGTTTCGTTGCGCGGCGCAGTTTCGATCGCGCGACGCCTTCAGGACCCTCTCGCGGAGCTGGTGAAGATCGACCCGAAGTCGATCGGTGTCGGCCAGTACCAGCACGACCTGTCCGAGGTGAAGCTGTCGCGCTCACTGGACGCCGTCGTCGAGGACTGCGTGAACGGTGTCGGCGTCGACGTCAACACCGCGTCGGCGCCGCTGCTTTCGCGGGTTTCGGGGATCGGCTCGGGCCTCGCCGAGAACATCGTCACGCACCGTGACGCGAACGGTCCCTTCCGTTCGCGAAAGGCGCTCAAGGATGTGACGCGGCTGGGCCCGAAGGCGTACGAGCAGTGCGCGGGCTTCCTGCGCATCCGGGGCGACGACCCGCTGGACGCGTCGAGCGTGCACCCGGAGGCGTACCCGGTGGTGCGGGCGATGGTGAAGCGGACGGGCGGTGACGTCGCCTCGCTGATCGGCAACACGAGTGTGCTGCGATCGCTGCGCGCCGATGACTTCGTGGACGAGAAGTTCGGTCTGCCGACGGTCACCGACATCCTGAAGGAGCTGGAGAAGCCGGGGCGCGACCCGCGTCCCGCGTTCAAGACGGCCACCTTCAAGGAGGGCGTCGAGAAGATCGGTGATCTGGCGTCCGGGATGGTGCTGGAGGGCGTCGTCACCAACGTCGCGGCGTTCGGCGCGTTCGTGGACATCGGTGTGCACCAGGACGGCCTGGTGCATGTGTCGGCGATGTCGCGCACGTTCGTGAAGGACCCGAGGGATGTCGTGAAGCCGGGCGACATCGTGAAGGTCAAGGTCATGGATGTCGACATCCCGCGGAAGCGGATCTCGTTGACGTTGCGGCTGGACGACGAGGCGTCGGCCGGGGGCGCGTCCCAGGGCGGGGGGCCCAGGCGGGAGCGGGCCGAACGGGGCGAGCGGGGCGAGCGGGGCGGCCAAGGAAGTGGCAAGGCCGGCCGGCCGCCGCGGCAGCGCCAGGGACAGGGGCAGGGTGGTCAGGAGCGTGACCGGCGCGGCGGCGGCGGTGGGGGCGGCTCCGCTCGTCCGGTGCCCGCACCGGTGAACAGTGCGATGGCGGATGCGTTGCGGCGGGCCGGGCTGACGGATCCGAAGCAGGGCGGCAAGAGGGGCTGATGTCGGGGGGGGGGGGGGGGGGGGGGGGGGGGGGGCGCCCCCCCCCGGGGGGGGGGGGGGGGGGGGTGGGGGGGGGGGGGGGGGGGCCGGGGGCCCCCGCCCCCGGACCCCGCCCCTCACACGCCGGAGAGTCTCAAAAGACGTCCTCGAACGCCGGACGGGCTGGACATGCCTGAAGGAGTCCGGGGCGAAGCCCCGGCACCCTCACAGCTCCGTAACCTTGCCGTCCACCACCTCGACGCGCCGTGTCGTCCGTACCGCCTCCAGCATGCGCCGGTCGTGCGTGACCAGCAGCAACGTCCCCGTGTACGAGTCCAGCGCCGACTCCAGCTGCTCGATCGCGGGCAGATCGAGGTGGTTCGTCGGCTCGTCGAGGACGAGGAGGTTGACGCCCCGGCCCTGGAGCAGGGCGAGCGCCGCCCTGGTGCGTTCGCCGGGCGAGAGCGTGGTCGCGGGACGCATCACGTGGTCCGCGCGCAGGCCGAACTTGGCGAGCAGCGTGCGGACTTCGGCCGGTTCGGTGTCGGGGACGGCCGCGCAGAACGCCTCCAGGAGCGATTCGGAGCCGTGGAACAGCTTGCGCGCCTGGTCGACCTCTCCGACCACGACCCCCGAGCCGAGCGTCGCATGCCCGGCGTCCAGCGGGAGGCGTCCCAGGAGTGCCGCGAGGAGGGTGGACTTGCCCGCTCCGTTGGCGCCGGTGATGGCGACCCGGTCCGCCCAGTCGATCTGCAGTGATGCCGGGCCGAAGCCGAAGTCGCCGCGTACGGCCCGGGCTTCGCTCAAGGTCGCGACGACCGAGCCGGAGCGGGGTGCGGCGGCGATCTCCATCCGCAGTTCCCACTCCTTGCGCGGCTCGTCGACGACGTCGAGCCGTTCGATCATGCGCTGGGTCTGCCGGGCCTTCGCGGCCTGCTTCTCGCTCGACTCGCTGCGGAGCTTGCGGCTGGTCTTGTCGTTGTCGGTCGCCTTGCGGCGAGCGTTCTTGACGCCCTTGTCCATCCAGGAGCGCTGCATGTGGGCGCGTCCTTCGAGGGCGGTGCGCTTGTCGGCGTACTCCTCGTACTCCTCGCGGGCATGCCTGCGAGCCCTCTCGCGCTCCTCCAGGTAGGCGGCGTACCCACCGCCGTAGAGGTTGATCCGCTGCTGGACCAGGTCCAGTTCGAGGACCTTGGTGACCGTACGCATCAGGAATTCGCGGTCGTGGCTGATGACGACCGTGCCCGCGCGCAGTCCGGAGACGTAGCGCTCCAGCCGCTCCAGGCCGTCCAGGTCGAGGTCGTTGGTGGGCTCGTCGAGCAGGAAGACGTCGTAGCGGGAGAGCAGGAGGGAGGCCAGGCCCGCGCGGGCCGCCTGGCCGCCGGAGAGCGCGGTCATCGGCAGGTCGAGGCCGATGGTCAGGCCGAGGTCGGCTGCGACCTCCTCGGCGCGCTCGTCCAGGTCCGCGCCGCCGAGCGCCAGCCAGCGCTCCAGCGTCTCGGAGTACGCGTCGTCCGCGCCCGGCGCCCCGTCGACGAGGGCCTGCGTGGCGGTGTCCATCGCCGCCTGGGCGTCGGCGACGCCGGTGCGGCGGGCCAGGAACTCGCGCACGGTCTCCCGCGCACGCCGCTCCGGCTCCTGCGGGAGGTGGCCGACGGTGGCGGTGGGCGGGGAGAGCCGCAGCTCGCCCTCCTCCGGCCGGTCGAGCCCGGCGAGCAGCCGGAGCAGGGACGATTTACCGGCCCCGTTGACTCCGACGAGACCGATCACATCACCGGGCGCGACGACGAGGTCGAGTCCGGCGAAGAGCGTGCGGTCGCCGTGTCCGGCGGCGAGGTCCTTGGCAACGAGAGTGGCAGTCATCAGGGTGCCGATCCTAATCGGCCGCCGGAGAGCGCGGATCAGCCCGGCCGGTCCCGGGCCCGGCGCGGGTGCCGGTACGGCGTCGGGGCCGGGGAGGTCCGCCGTCACCGGCAGATCTCCCCGGCCGCCCGTTCTCTGTTCGTCCTGCGGCACGGATGGCACCTTTCACGGAAGCCACCGATTCACTCTCCGTAGCCAGTGCCACACGTACCGCTCACCTCATGGGATCAACAAGAGGTATCGGCCTGCCCGCTTGTGAGGTGATATGTCGCCCGCTCGTCCAGGAGGAGCGGGATCAGGTTGCGGGCCGACTGGCGCAGCGGTACGTACGCTCCGTCACCGTCACGCCGGGAGGTGACGCCGTGCAGGGCGAGTTCGTCCTTGACGTCGTCGAACTGGGCCTTGGTGAGCCGGTATCCGCACGGCGGGTCCTGAAGGACTCGGCCGGCTTCGGGTGCCTCGTTGTCGGCGCCGCCGAGAAAGACCGGGCCGCGGTCCTTGAATCCCGCGGCCCGGGATGCGGCGGTGGCGGCGACGATCGGGCCGCGGTGTTCATCGGTGAAGGAGAACAGGCCGTCGAGTGCGGCGAGTTGGGAGTGGACGCGGCGTCGGCTGTTGAGTGCCGGGTCGGCCTTCTCGGCGCCGGTGAGTGCGTCGACGCGGGATTCGATGAGCAGGCCGACGGCGTGCTTGATGCCGGAGGTGTTGCGCAGGATGCGTTCCTGTCCGTCGCCCGCGGTCTGCTTGATCGGGTCGCCGGTGACGGGGTCGGTCCAGATGCCGTACAGACCGCTGCTGTAGCCGGCCTCCGCGGCGGTGGGCCGCACATAGCTCTGGGCGAGGGTCTGCGATTCGCCGTGCACCTGGTCGGAGACGTTGAGGTTACGGGGCCACAGGACGAAGAGGTCCTTGTCGTAGTACGGCGGGGTGGCCCCGTACTCGTGCAGGTCGTAGATCACATCGGGCTTCCGGTCGCGGATGACCGCCGCCATGGAGCGGCCCTCGGCGGTCTGCAGCGCGATGTGGTCGCGGTTGATGTCGACGCCGTCGGAGTTGCCGCGGGTGTTGGCGGCGCGTCCGTCGGGGTTGGCGGTGGGCACGACGAGGACGTTCGTACGGGAGAGGAAGGCGCGGGTCGAGGGGTCCTGGGCGTAGGCCAGATCGCGAATGGTCGTCAGGCACGCTTCGCGGCCGGAGGGTTCGTTGCCGTGCTGGCTGCAGATCAGCAGCATCGTGTTCGCGTTGGCGTGGTGGTTTCCGATCCGGACGAGCTGGAGCGGGCGGCCCTGTTTCGTCGTGCCGATCCGGTCGACGGAGACCCGGTCGCTGCCCCGGTCGACGGCGGCCAGGAAGGACTGTTCCTCCGGCTGGCCGGTCCACCGGGCCCCGTTGCTGATCTCGAAGCCGGTACGGGGCTGGGGCTGGGTGTGCGCGGCCTGGGCGGGCACGGTGACCAGGGGTACGGCCAGGACGGCGGCGGCCGCCGTCAGGACGAGGTTGCGGCGGACCGGCCCGCGGGCGGTCGGGATACGGGGTGTCATGAGCGGCTGCCTCCGGGGATGCGGTGCGAGGGCGTCCCACCACTGGCCGAGGTGCTTGGTGCGGACGTTGAGGTCCTGCATGCCGTGTACGGCGAAGACGCTGGCCCGCACCTTGCGGGGGACTGCCATCAGGACGGCGACGGCCGCCACCACCAGCGATCTGTACGTCAAGCGGGTGCCCCGCGCACGTGTCGGCATGGGCGGAAGGTACCCCGGTCAACTCCTGGGCAACAGGGGGCGATCACCGATGAATATGACGTGCCCATGCGGGAAGGACGACCGTGTGCCATGTCGGCCGAATGGCGATCGTGTGACAGGTGCTGCCATGGACACGACTGATGCGGCGGTGGCTGAATAGTCTCTACGTGACGGTTCGAAAGATCCTTCGCCCCGACGAATTGGAGCACTCGTGCACCGCAGATTCATCGTCCCGAGCGCACTCGCGGCCTCCCTGCTGCTGGCGATCCCGGCCTCGGCCGCCGGAGGCACCGCGGGCGCCCCGGGCATCGGCGACCCCTACTACCCGGCCAGCGGCAACGGCGGCTACGACGTGTCCCACTACGACCTGCGGCTGAAGTACCAGCCCGCCACCGACCTGCTGGAGGGCACGGCGACGATCCTCGCCACGACCACCCAGGAACTCTCCCGTTTCAACCTCGACTTGGGGCTGGACGTCTCCGAGGTGCGGGTGAACGGCAAGAAGGCCGGCTACGCCAGGAGCAGCGAGCAGGAGCTCGAGATCACCCCGGCGGCAGCGCTGGCCAAGGGCAAGGCCGTCTCGGTGGTCGTGCGGTACGCCGGAAAGCCGTCGGAGGTGAAGATCAACGGCTGGACCTCCTGGGTCCGTACGCCGGACGGCGCGGTGGCCGCGCAGGAGCCGGAGTCGGCCGCGTGGTGGTTCCCCAGCAACGACCACCCGCTCGACAAGGCGACGTACGACATCTCGGTGTCCGTGCCGGACGGCATCCAGGCGATCAGCAACGGAACGCTCCAGTCGCAGAGTTCGAAGCTCGGCTGGACCCGCTACAACTGGCGCTCCGCAAAGCCGCAGGCGACGTATCTGACGACGCTGGCCATCGGCAAGTTCGACATCACCACCGACACCACGTCGGACGGGCTGCCGGTCGTCAACGCGTACAGCAGGGATCTCGGCGCCAACGGCGGTGCGGCACGCGCCAGCATCGAGCGGACCACCGAGGTCGCCGAGTGGCTGACGGAGGTCTTCGGACCGTATCCCTTCGACGCGCTCGGCGGGTACTCCCCCAATGTGAAGAGCGGGTTCGCGCTGGAGACCCAGACCAGGCCGTTCTACAGCCCGAAGCAGTTCGCGAACGGTGCGAACGTCTCCGTCGTCGTCCATGAGCTGGCGCACCAGTGGTACGGCGACAGCGTGTCCCTCAAGGGCTGGAAGGACATCTGGATCAACGAGGGCTTCGCCCGCTACAGCCAGTGGCTGTGGTCGGAGAAGGAGGGCGAGGGCACCGCGCAGGAGCTGGCGGACTACACGTACGCCCAGCATCCCGCGGACGACGCCTTCTGGACGGTGAAGCCGGGCGACCCGGGCCCGGACAACCAGTTCGACGCGGCCGTCTACGACCGGGGCGCGCTGGCGCTCCAGGCGCTGCGCAACGAGGTGGGTGACGAGACGTTCTTCGCGCTGCTGAAGGGCTGGCCGGCCGAGCACGCGTACGGGAACGCGAGCGTGGCGGACTTCGTGACGTACGCGGAACGGGTCTCGGGCAAGCCGCTCGCCGGCTTCTTCGACACCTGGCTGTACCAACCGACGCGGCCTCAGGCCCCGGCAGCGGCCGGCGCGCGCGCGTTGCGCGCTCCCGCTCAGCCCGCGCAGCCCGCGTCGTGGAAGCAGATCGCGGCGACGAACTCGATTCACGACCACCGCTGACGGGTCCGCGGATCGGCTCCCGGTGCCGTCGCCCCTCCCTCCGGTGGGGCGACGGTGCCCGGTGGACGGCCGGGGGCCGTCCGGAGGTGGCCCTGGTGGGCTTCGACTTCGACGGCATGGTGTCGATGACCGAGGCCACCGGTCTCCCGCTGCCGACGGCCCGTCAGAACGTGGAGGGCATGGCCCGGTTGACGGTACGGATGCTGATCAGCGGCTGAACGGCGGGGCGGGCACCAGGGCGGTTGCGTCGAATCGGTGATCACGCCGACCGAGCTGGTGCGCCGGGCTTCCCGTCGCCCCGGCCGGCCTCGCGACGCGCCGCCCGCGCCCGGCGCGCGTACGGCAGATAGCGCAGCCGCTCCGGGAGCACGGGCACGACGCGCCGCACCACTGCGCAGAACCGTCGCAGCTTCCGCTCCTGCGCGTCCGTCCACTCCAGCCCGATCGCCTCCCGCGCCTCCGGCGGCATCAGGCCGATGGTGACGAAGCGGCGGAACCTGGCCAGCGGCGGGAACAATACCGGCCACAGCGCCTTCAGCAGCAGCCGCACCGGCAGCGGTCCCCGGTCCGGCGGCGGTACCGGGCGGTCGGTGGCGATCAGGTCCTCCACGACGACGGTCAGCTCGATCTCGTCGGCGAGCACCTTGCGGAAGTAGGGCCAGAACTCCTCGATCGTCTGCGGCATGTCCCGGTCGCGGATGCCGAGAACCCGGCCGACCTGGAGCCACTCCCGGTACAGGGCCCGTTCCTGCGCGTCGGTGAGCGGCCGGATGAGATAGCGCGCGGCGTGCTGATAGACGGGGAAGCCCGTGGCGTGCACCCACGCGTAGTTCGCGGGCGACAGCGCATGGTAGCGATGCCCCCGTGTGTCGGTGCCCTGGATGGCGCGGTGGAGCCTGCGGAGCCTGCGCCCCTCCTCGGCGGCCGCGTCACCCCCGTACACCCAGAGCTGGAGCGATCTCAGCGACCTCTCGCCGCGCCCCCACGGGTCCGTACGGAACACGGAGTGTTCGTCGACGCCCGCGCCGACCGCCGGGTGGGCGACCTGGAGGGTGAGGGCGGCGGGCAGCATCAGCAGGGCCCGGATGTCGCCGGAGATGCTCCAGAGCACACCGCCGGGCGGCGGCGGGACGGGGGTGTCGCCTCTGACTGTTTCCGTACTCATGAAGCTCCCGGCGGTCGGCGGGGCGTGCGGCCAGGGTCTTTCGTTCGGATCAGGCCGGATCCGGCACCGGGGCACGCGAGCCCGAGCCCGATCCGAACGAGAGGCCCCAGGTGCCCGACCCTTGTGTGATCCAGTATGCGATCGCTGCCGGGCCGGTGCGCAGGGGCTCCCGGGAAGCCCGGGGCCCCTGCTTTGGATCACGCCGGGTTCGCGTGCCCCGGCACGGGGCCGGGCGGGATGGCCCGGGACTACTCGCAGGTCCCGGCGAACGTCTCGCGGGTCACCACATCGGTGGCCGCGGCGCTCGTGTCGAGCCACGCGACGCGCTGGCCGTCACCGAGGGACGGGGCCAGCTGGGCGCCGGAGGAGCAGGAGACGCGGCTGTAGTTGTTGAGACCGGCGAGCACGTCGGCGGTCTTGGAGACCTGTGCCTTGGCCGGTCCGGTCCAGGAGCCGAGCGCGCCCCAGAGGTCGTAGGAGGCGTAGGCGAAGTAGTCGTCGTTCACCGAGAACTGGGCGACGTAGGTGCTCGACGGGTAGCGCAGCTTCGCGGCCTTGGACAGGTCGCCGAGCGGCGCCGACATGAACGTCGTGCTCGGGATCAGGAAGCCGCCAGTCTCGCGCCAGAAGACGCGGTCCGAGGTGATCTGGATGTCGGAGACGTAGTTGAAGAGGAAGGCGCTGATCCGCTTGGTCTGCGTGGTTCCCTTCGTGATGTCGTAGACGTTGACGTACGTGCCGTCGTCGCCGCCGGCCCAGGCGATCGTGCCGTTCTTCATCGCGAGGCGGGCGGCCTTGGTGCCTGCCTCCGGGGTCACGTTGACCGTCGTGCCGTCGGCCTTGCGGAGCATGACGTCCTGTTCGCCGTCGGCGGTGGTGCTGATGTAGGCGAGCGCGCCGTGGTCGGTCACCGGCTCGGTCTCGTCCGCGTCCGGCAGGTCGGCCAGCTCCTTGATCGCGCCCTGGCCCTTCTCGCCCGCCTGGTAGATGCCGATGCCGTCGGCGGCGATCCGGGTGAAGACGATGCGGTCGCCGTCCAGGGACGGGTCGAGCAGGTAGGCGTCCTTCTGGGCCAGTTCGTGCGTCGGCTTCTTGTCGAAGCGGCCCACGGTGATGCCGAAGGCGGCGCTGCCCTGGTCCCAGGCGATGGCATCGCCGTGGCTGATCGCGTAGACGTCGCCGTTGATCTGGGCGGCCTGCTCGTCGACTCCGCCGTAGACCTCGTACGCGGGCAGAATGTTGGCGCCGATGGTGGTGCCGTCGTGCGTGCCGCCCTTCTGCTCCCAGCCGGTCTCGATGCCGTGGTCGTCGAAGGCCTTGTCGATCGCGGCCAGGTCGTCCGCGGAGACGTTCAGGGACTTGGCGGCGAGGGTGACCGCATTGCGCATGTCGGTGAAGCCGGACAGCGGTGTGAGGTAGTTCTGCGCGGACCGGTAGATGATCCGGTCGGCGAGCTTGCTGTCGAGGTTCTTGCGCATGTCCCACAGTGCGCCGCCGACGATGGTGGAGTTGTGGTGCACCCCGCCGTTGTCGATGTCGAGCGTGATGGGCTGGTAGTCCTTCTGCGCGTTGCGTCCGTCGTTCAGGTCGCGCAGGGCGCACTCCTGCAGCGGCTTCGTGCCGTTGCAGAGGTACTCCCCGATGAGGCCGGACGTCGGATCGCTCATCGCGATGCCCTTGTCGGCGGTCTCCATGGCGTTGCCGAAGTAGTCGGATATCGCCTCGTTGAGCGCACCCGACTGATTGAGGTAGACGAGCCCGGCGGAGTGCTCGGTGACACCGTGCGTCATCTCGTGGCCGACGACGTCCAGGCCCACGGACAGCGGCACGCCGCCCATGTGGCCGTAGACCATCTTGGAACCGTCCCAGAAGGCGTTGGCGTAGTCCTTGCCGCTCGCGGCGACGTTGACGACGGAGTAGATCGTGCCGCCCTTGCCGTCGACACCGTCGCGGTCCAACTGGTTCTTGTAGTACTCGTAGACCTTCGACGCGTTCAGGTGCGCGTCGACGGCGCCCGACGAGGTGTTCGCGCCGTCGAAGCGGTCGCTCGCCGACCTGCCCAGCGGGATGTCGTCGGTGACCGGGCCGCCCGCGACGAGCTTGTAGTCCTTGCGCTGCGCGTCGTACGTGCGGATCTGCCCGCCGGTCTGCGCGTACATGGAGCGGGTGGAGTCGACGAGCGTGTACGAGCCGTCCGCCTCCTTGTTGACGTCCAGCTTCGCCTCGCCGCCGTCGACGCGTACGCCCGTCCCCTCCGCGGGCGACGCGTCGGCCGCGTCGATGTTGTTGTACGAGAGCGCGATGCCGCCCACGCGCGCGTCGACGTACACCTCCTGGCGCACCGGGCTGCCGTCCGCCTTGCCGCCGGTGACGGTGAAGTGCCAGGCCAGCCTGCCGCCGTGGGCGTCGGGCAGCACGGAAAGGCCGTGCGCCTCGGTCTTCGCGCCCTGCACGCCGGACAGGCCGCGGTCGAGCGTGAACATCCGCTGCTTCGCGGTGGCTTCGGTCACCTTCGGTGTGGTGGAGACCGTGAGGTCCGTGTAGAGCGTGCCGGTCGCGGAGGTGACCTGCTGGCCCCCGTCGGCCGCCTCCGTCTGCACCGCGTACTCGGCGCCGAAGACCGGGACGCCGTCGTGCTTCTGCTGGAAGCGGACCGAGGACTGCTTGCCGTCCTTGGTCGTCTGCACCGTCTTCAGGTCGGAGACGGGCACCTTGTACGTGTCCTTGTGCGCCTTCAGATGGGCCCGGGCGGCCTCGGCGGGCGTGCCCTCGCGGGCGGACTTGTCCAGTCCCTGTGTCATCGCCGGAGCGACCGGCACCGGGCTCGTCGCCGTGGTGGCCGCGGCGATGGTGTCGTCCGCCCAGGCCGGCGCGGTCAGCAGTGCCGATCCGGTGGCGGTGACGACCACACCGGTCGCCAGCATCCGCCGTATCCTCGTTCTCTTCACAGAGCCCTCCCCATCGCACACTTCTCCGTGGGACGCGCACGCCCCATCCGGTTGACGGGGTCGATGTTTCGGTATGCGGGGTTCCGCCAACAAGAGATGGACATGGCGCGAACATGCCGTGGCGTAAATACGCCTCAGGGAACCTGCGACGGAACCGAGTTGCCGGTTTCGTCGTCCAGCCAGCCCGCGCGGGCCGCGTACCAGCCGAGCTGGAAGCGGGTCGCGGCGCCGACCTCGTCCATGAGGGCGTGCAGGCGTCGTTGAACGGTGCGATGGCCCATGCCGAGTTGACGGGCGATGGCGGCGTCGGTCAGCCCGACGTGGAGGAGCGCGACGATCTCCCGGTCGACCGCCGCGACGGAGGACTCGTCCTTGTCCACGACGCCGGAGACGCTCAGCCGCCACCCCTTCTCGAAGAGCTCCTCGAAGAGCGAACCGAGAGCGGTGAGCAGGCCGGTGCGGTGCACCACGAGTGCCACAGGTTCGGTCTCGCGCTCCGGGTCCAGGGGCAGCAGCGCGATACGGCGGTCCACGATGACGAGCTTGATCGGCAGCCGGTCCGTGACGGAGATCTGCTGGCCCTGGGCGACACAGGAGGCCAGCAGGGTCGCGGTCTCCGGTTGTTCCAGCCATATGCGTTCGACGACACTGCGCACGGTCACACCGCGGCGCATCAGTTCGGAGTCCGCCTCCTCGTGGTTGTCCGCGAAGGAGATCACCGCGGGCGCGTGCCTGGCCGGCACCAGAGTGCACACCTCGCTCCTGGCCTGACGCTGCATGGTCAGCAGGCGTCGCCGGATCGCCGCCGGACCCGACAGCACCTCCACGGGCGCTCCCGACCCGTGCGTCTGCGCGGAGCGGTGGCGCTCGGTGAGGTCGCCGACGAGCGACTCGACCCGGTGCAGCGCGGCCCGCCGGGATTCCAGGAGCGGCCCGAGTGCGAGGACGGGCGAGGCGGCACGATAGCGGAAGGTGCCGTCGGCGTCCGGCCGGTCGGCGCTGGCGAGACCGCGTTCGACGAGCGCGTCGAGGGCGCCCGCCACCGCATGGTCGCTCAACGGGCCCGCGAGCGCGGCCGGTTCGCTGTCGGGACGGTCCACGAGCAGCCGGTAGACCGCGTCCTCGTCCGGTCCGAGACCGAGCAGGGTGAGCAGGGACGCGTCCATCGGGTCGTGCGGCCGGTTGTCGGGGTGCAGGGTTCAGGCCCCGTTCGGGCGGGGTGCGAACGCGTCGGACGACGCGGGCCGGTCGTTGCCGGGGTCCTGGGCACCATTGACCGCCGCGGTCACCGCGGTGCAGCCGTCGCCGTCCGCGCCGTAACGTTCGCACACCTTGCGCGCTGCCTGGACACCCGCCACCGGGCCCACCCCTTCCTGGTACATCGTTGACGGGAGTCAGAATATCCGGCGAGTTCCGCGCGGAGCGCGGCGACCACGTTCCGGGGCGCCCTGACGGTGGCGCAGGCGAGGCCGTCTAGTCGTAGTCGTACACCGTCACCGCTATGCCCCTGCTCAGCAGCCGCTTCGCTATCAGCGGCTCGATCCTGGACCAGGTGCCGCCCGCCAATCCGCAGCCGATCCGCGGCATATGGACCGAAGCCCCGAGCTCGACGGCCCGGTCGGCCACGGCACCCAGGGCCGTGTCGATCGCCTCGTAGCGCACCGGGACCCCCTTGCTGCCCGTGCGTATCCCCCGCTGGCCCACCATGTTCGCCACCCAGAGGTACGGACTCACCTGGACGAACTGAGCCGCGCCGAGGCCGAAGTCGTTGCTCGCGCGCTCCCGGTGCCAGTGGCGGTAGGCCTTCTCCGGTTCGGGCCAGCGACGCGAGACGGCCAGGACGAAGCCCTTGCCCCAGCCGCCCAGGTCGTTGCAGACATGGGCGATCACCTTGACGCCCTTGCCCTGTGGGGTGGTCGCGTCGCCCCGTACGTACGTGATCTCCGACATGACACCAGCGTAGGAGCCACCACTGACAGCGGGACCGCGCCGGGATGCTGCCGGGAGCTTTCACAGCAATGGTGAGACAGCAATACTGGTGCACCTGAATGATGCAGACGCAGCAGTTCTCCGCTGGGTCGGAACGCGAGGAGCAGACATGGCGACCGGGACCGAGGACCCGACGCTCACCGTCGACGAGCTGGCGGCGCGCGCCGGTGTCACCGTACGCACCGTGCGTTTCTACAGCACCCGGGGTCTGCTGCCGCCGCCGGTGATCGGTCCGCGTCGTGTCGGGCACTACGGGCATGAGCATCTGTCCCGGCTCGCGCTCATCGAGGAACTTCAGCACCAGGGCATGACGCTGGCCGCGATCGAACGCTATCTGGAGCAGCTGCCGCCGGACCTGAGCGCCCACGACCTGGCGATCCACCGGGCGCTGGTGGCGTCCTGGGCGCCCGATGCGGCGGAGGGCGCGACGCGGGCGGAACTGGAGCGGCGTGCGGGCCGGGCGCTGACCGAGCAGGACATGGCGCGGCTGGCCGCGATGGGTGTGCTGGAGCGCGCGGAGCCGGTCGACGGCAGTTACCGGGTGGACCCGGGGCTGCTGCGGCTCGGGGTCGAACTGCTCGGCGTACCGATCGCGCACGAGACGATTCTGACCGCACGCACGGTTCTGCTGGAGCACTCCCGGTCGGCCGCACAGGAGCTGACCCGGCTGTTCCGGGACGAGGTGTGGAGTCCGTACCGGGAGCGGGAGTCGGACCCGGAGCATGTGGCGGCGATGAAGTCGCTGTCGGCCCATATGCAGCCGATGGTGCTGCAGGCGCTGGTGACCGCGTTCCAGCGGTCGTTGAAGGAGGAGCTGCGGGCCGCGTTCACGGCGGAGTGAACGCGGCCCGCGGGGCTGTCGTCAGTCGTGGAAGGTCTCGCCCTTCTCGGCCTTCTCCACGAGCAGCGCGGGCGGCAGGAACCGGTCGCCGTAGCGCTCGGCGAGCTCCCGGGCGCGGGCGACGAAACCGGGCAGGCCGCCCTCGTACCCGTTGATGTACTGGAGCACGCCGCCGGTCCACGGCGGGAAGCCGATGCCCATGATGGAGCCGATGTTGGCGTCGGCCACGGAGACGAGGACGTTCTCCTCCAGGCAGCGGACGCTGTCCAGGGCCTCGGAGAACAGCATCCGCTCCTTCATGTCGGTGAAGGGGATGTCGGTGTCCGGCCTGGTGCTGTGCCCACCCCGGGGGCGACCCGCGGACCCCCCGAAGTGCTCGCGCAGTCCCGGCCAGAGGCGGGTGCGCCTGCCGGCCTCGTCGTACTCGTAGAAACCGGCGCCGCCGCTGCGTCCCGGGCGGTCGAACTCGTCGACCATCCGGTCGATGACCGCGTCCGCCGGGTGTTCGGCCCAGGTGCCGCCGGCCGCCTCCACGGCCCTCCTGGTCTCGTTGCGGATCTTGCGGGGCAGGGTGAGGGTCAGCTCGTCCATCAGGGAGAGCACCTTGGCCGGGTAGCCGGACTGTGCCGCGGCCTGCTCGATCGATGCGGGCTCGATGCCCTCGCCGACCATGGCGACGCCCTCGTTGATGAACTGGCCGATGACGCGCGAGGTGAAGAAGCCGCGGGAGTCGTTGACGACGATCGGGGTCTTCTTGATCCGGCGGACCAGGTCGAAGGCGCGGGCCAGCGCCTCGTCGCCGGTCTTCTCGCCCTTGATGATCTCGACGAGCGGCATCTTGTCCACGGGAGAGAAGAAGTGCAGCCCGATGAAGTCGACGGGACGCGAGACGCCCTCGGCAAGGACCGTGATGGGCAGGGTCGAGGTGTTGGAGCAGAGCAGCGCGTCCGGCTCGATGATGTCCTGGATCTCCTGGAACACCTTGTGCTTGAGCGCGGTGTCCTCGAAGACGGCCTCGATGACGGCGTCGCAGCCCGCCAGGTCGGCCGGGTCGCCGGTCGGGGTGATGCGGGCCAGCAGCTCGTCGCGCTCGGTCTCGGTCGTGCGGCCCCGGGAGAGCGCCTTGTCGAGGAGCTTCTCGCTGTACGCCTTGCCCTTGGCGGCGGCCTCCTCGGAGACGTCCTTGAGGACGACGTCGATGCCGGCGCGGGCGCAGGAGTACGCGATGCCCGCGCCCATCATCCCGGCGCCGAGGACGGCGACCTTGCGGACCTGGCGCTCCTCGATGCCCTTGGGGCGGCCGGCGCCGGAGTTGACGGCCTGGAGGTCGAAGAAGAACGCCTGGATCATGTTCTTCGAGACCTGGTTGGTGACCAGCTCGGTGAAGTAGCGGGCCTCGATGGTCAGCGCGGTCTCGAAGTCAACCTGCGAGCCCTCGACGGCGGCGGCCAGGATGTTACGGGGCGCGGGCATCGGGGCGCCCGCGATCTGCTTCTTCAGATTGGCCGGGAAGGCGGGCAGATTCGCGGCGAACTTCGGGTTGGAGGGGGTGCCGCCGGGGATCCTGTACCCCTTGACGTCCCAGGGCTGCTGGGATTCGGGGTTGGCGTCGATGAAGGCGCGGGCCTTGTCGAGCATCTCCTCGCGGGTGGCGGCGACCTCGTGGACCAGGCCGTTCTCCAGGGCGCGCCGCGGGGTGTACTGGGTGCCCTGGAGGAGGACCTTCAGCAGCGCGTCGGCGATGCCCATGAGGCGTACGGTGCGGGTGACACCGCCGCCCGCGGGCAGCAGACCGAGGGTGACCTCGGGCAGGCCGATCCGGGAGCCCGGTGCGTCGAGGGCGACGCGGTGGTGCGAGGCGAGGGCGATCTCGTAACCGCCGCCGAGCGCCGCTCCGTTGATGGCGGCGACGACGGGCTTGCCGAGGGTCTCGATGCGGCGCAGCGAGTTCTTGATGGCCGTGCCGGTGTCGAAGGCCTGCTGAGCGCTCGAAGGACCGACCTTGATCATGTCCTTGAGGTCGCCGCCCGCGAAGAAGGTCTTCTTCGCGGAGGTGTAGATGATGCCGCGGATCGATTCCTTCTCGGCCTCGGCGCGGTCGGCGATGGCCGCGATGGAGTCCTTGAAGGCCTGGTTCATCGTGTTGGCGGACTGGTCGGGGTCGTCGAGTACGAGGGTGACGACGCCGGTCTCGTCCTGTTCCCAGCGGATGGTCGTGCTCTCGGTCATTGCTCTTCTTCTCCGTAAGTGAGGGGCCGACGGTGGGTGGCGTGGGTGAAGGAGCGGGGCCGGGGTGCGTGGATCGCAAGGCGGAGGACCGATCCATGGCGAATGGGGCCTCCCCTGCTCGAGCGAAGCCGAGAGCTCGGGGAACATGGTGATTGACGACAACGCCGCGAGGCGCGTGCCCCGGCCCCGCGACGCCACGCCACCCACCGCCGGCCCCTCCCGGGTGACCGGGGAACGGTCAGAGACGCTCGATGACGGTGGCGATGCCCATGCCGCCACCGACGCAGAGGGTGGCGAGGCCGTACCGCTTGTCGCGCCGTTCCAGTTCGTCGATGAGGGTGCCGAGGATCATCGCGCCGGTGGCGCCGAGCGGGTGGCCGAGCGCGATGGCGCCGCCGTTGACGTTGATCTTGTCGAGGGAGAGCCCCATGTCCCTGGCGAAGCGCAGCACGACGCCGGCGAACGCCTCGTTGATCTCGACGAGGTCGATGTCGTCGATGGCCAGCCCGGCCTTGGCGAGGGCCTTGCGGGTGGCGGGCGCGGGGCCGGTGAGCATGATGGTGGGTTCGGAGCCGGAGACCGCGGCGGAGACGATCCGGGCGCGCGGCGTGAGTCCGTACCGATCGCCGGTCTCCTTGTTGCCGATCGCGACGAGCGCGGCGCCGTCGACGATGCCGGAGGAGTTGCCCGCGTGGTGGACGTGGTCGATCTTCTCGACCCAGTGGTACTTCTGCAGCGCGACGGCGTCGAAGCCGCCCATTTCGCCGATCGCGGCGAAGGACGGCTTGAGCGCGGCGAGCGAGTCGGCGGTGGTGCCGGGCCGCATGTGCTCGTCGCGGTCGAGGACGACGAGACCGTTGCGGTCCTTCACGGGGACGACGGAGCGCGCGAAGCGGCCGTCCTTCCACGCTTCGGCGGCGCGTTCCTGGGAGAGCGCGGCGAATTCGTCGACGTCGCGGCGGGAGAAGCCCTCGATGGTGGCGATGAGGTCGGCGCCGACGCCCTGCGGCGCGAAGCCGGTGTCGAAGTTGGTCATCGGGTCCATCGCCCAGGCACCGCCGTCGGAGCCCATCGGTACGCGGGACATCGACTCGACACCGCCGGCGAGGACGAGGTCCTCCCAGCCCGAACGGACCTTGGCGGCGGCCAGGTTGACGGCTTCCAGGCCCGAGGCGCAGAAGCGGTTCTCCTGGACGCCCGCGACGGAGTCGGGGAGGCCGGCGGCGATGGCGGCGATCCGGGCGATGTCGGAGCCCTGGTCGCCGAGCGGGCTGACCACGCCGAGGACGATGTCGTCGATGGCTGCCGGGTCCAGGCCGGGGAAGCGGCTGCGGATTTCGTGGATGAGGCCGACGACGAGGTCGATCGGCTTGGTGCCGTGCAGGGCGCCATTGGCCTTGCCTCGGCCGCGCGGGGTGCGGATCGCGTCGTAGACGAACGCTTCGGTACTCAAGTCAGCAGCCTTTCGAGGGTGGTTGTGCGTCATGGGTCAGGCGAGCAGCGAGCGGCCGATGATCTCCTTCATGATCTCGGTCGTGCCACCGTAGATGGTCTGGATACGGCCGTCGGTGAACGCCTTGGCGACCGGATACTCCGTCATGTAGCCGTAGCCGCCGTGGAGTTGGAGGCATCGGTCGGCGACGCGCTTCTGCAGTTCGGTGGCCCACCACTTGGCCATCGAGGCGTGCACGGCGTCGAGCGTTCCGTCGGAGTGGTCGACGATGCAGCGGTCGATGAAGGTGCGGGTGACGGTGCACTCGGTGGCCATCTCGGCGATCTCGAACCGGATGTGCTGGAGCTTGGAGAGCGGCCGCCCGAAGGCCTCGCGCTCCTTGACGTACCGCGTGGTGATCTCCAGCAGATGTTCGGCGGCGGCGATTCCGGCGACCGCTATACCCATCCGTTCCTGCGCCAGATTGGTCATCAGATGGACGAAGGCGCCGTCGCGCTCGCCGAGCAGGTTCTCCTTCGGGACCCGGACGTCGTTGAAGAACAACTCGGCGGTGTCCTGGGACTTCTGGCCGATCTTGTCGAGGTTGCGGCCGCGCTCGAAGCCCTCCGCGCCGCGTTCGACGACGATCAGGGAGAGCCCTTTCGCACCTCCCTCCGGGGTGGTCCTGGCGACCACGACCACGAGGTCGGCGAGGATTCCGTTGGAGATGAAGGTCTTGGACCCGTTGAGCAGCCAGTGGTCGCCCTTGTCCTCGGCGGTCGTGCGGATGCCCTGGAGGTCGGAGCCGGCGCCGGGTTCGGTCATCGCGATGGCGGTGATGACCTCGCCGCTGCAGAAGCCGGGCAGCCAGCGCCGCTTCTGCTCCTCGGTGCCGAGGCCGGTGAGGTAGGGGCCGATGACGTCGTTGTGCAGCCCGAGCGCGAGTCCGGGGGCACCGGCCCGGGTGAACTCCTCGGCGAGGACGGCGCTGTAACGGAAGTCGGCGTTGCCGCCGCCTCCGTACTCCTCGGGCACCGCGAGACCGAGCAGCCCCTGCCTGCCGGCCGCGAGCCACGCCTCGCGGGAGACGATGCCGTCCTTCTCCCACTGCTCGTAGTGCGGGAGGACCTCCTTGGTGAGGAAGGTGCGGACGGTCGCGCGGAACGCTTCGTGCTCTTCGGTGTAGATCTGCCGCTGCACTACGGGGCCTCCTGGAGCCGGTTCTTGACAGTGGGGATCGGCCGGCCCGGTTCGGGGCCGGCCGGGACGGCGTCGGGCATCGTCACGCCGGCCTCGCGGCAGGCCTCGATGCGGTCGTCCGCGTCACCCTCGGGGCGCGGCAGGGACAGTCCCATCAGCCGGTGGCGTCCTTCCGCGGCCTTGTGATGCCGGGTACGTCCCAGTCGGCGGCGACGGCCTCGGTGTCCGCGCCGGGCCGCGCGGGCCCGCTGCGTACGGAGACGGGGGTGACGGAGAAGCGGGGTGCGGGGGCGGGCTGGGTGAGTCCGCCGTGCTCGACGAAGGTGGAGCGGGCGGCGATGTGCGGATGGTGAGGCGCCTCACGGAGCGAGAGGACGGGGGCCACGCAGGCGTCCGTGCCCTCGAACACCTCGGTCCATTCCGCGCGCGTACGGGTCCTGAACCGGTCGGCGACGAGCGTGCGCAACTCCTCCCAGCGGGTGATGTCCCGCCGGTCCGGGGCTTCTTCCTCGATGCCGAGGAGCGCGCTGAACTCGTCGTAGAACCGCTGCTCCAGCGGGCCGACCGCCATGTACTGGCCGTCGGCGGTCTCGTACGAACCGTAGAACGGGCAGCCGCCGTCCAGGAGGTTGGAGCCGCGCCGGTCCTGCCAGCCGCCCGCCGCCAGCATTCCGTGGATCATCGTGGCGAGGTGGGCGGCGCCGTCGACGATCGCCGCGTCCACGACCTGGCCCCGGCCGCCGGGGGTGCGGGCGTGCTGGAGGGCGGCGAGGACGCCGACGACGAGATAGAGCGAGCCGCCCGCGTAGTCGCCGACCAGATTGGCCGGGACGGTGGGCGGCTCCCCGGGCTTGCCGATCATGGAAAGGGTGCCGGTGAGGGCGATGTAGGCGATGTCGTGGCCGGCTCGTTCGGCGAGCGGTCCGTCCTGGCCCCAGCCGGTCATCCGTCCGTAGACGAGCCGCGGGTTACGGGCGAGGGCGGCCTCGGGGCCGACGCCGAGGCGTTCGGCGACGCCCGGCCGGTAGCCCTCGATCAGGATGTCGGCGCGCTCGGCCAGATCGAGCACCCGGGCGGCCCCGTCCTCGGCCTTGAGGTCGATGAGCACGGAACGTTTGTTGCGGTTGGTGAGGTCGTACGCGGGGTCGATACCGAGCCCCGAGCCGCCCGGCCGGTCGACCCTGACGACATCGGCGCCGAGGTCCGCGAGGAGCATCGCGGCGAACGGGCCGGGTCCGATGCCTGCCAGTTCGACCACGCGCACGCCTGCCAGCGGGCCGTGCCCTGTCGTTGCCATCAAGCCCCCAACGGTATGACACAACTGATGTAACAGTGATGATGCTAAGAACGCACCGCGCTCCGCAACCCCTTTGGCCGAGCAAGCGCTTAGCACCTTCTCCGGGATCCTCCCCCACGATCGCCGCCCGGCCGCACACCGCCACGAACCCCTCCGCTAACCTCTGCCTGCCATATCGGCGCCGGCCCCTGCGGAGGCACTCGTGAACAGGCAGAACGGGGCACAACGCCCCTATGACATGGTCCTCTTCGGTGCCACCGGTTTCGTGGGCGCCCTCACCGCCGAATATCTTGCCGCCCACGCGCCCACCGGCTGCCGCTGGGCCGTGGCCGGACGCAACCGGGCCAAACTGGAACAGCTGCGCGAACGCCTCACCGCGATCGACCCGCGCTGCGCGGATCTCCCGCTGCTGCGTGCCGACGCCGACGACGCGCACGCGCTGCGCGAACTCGCCGAATCCACCCATGTGGTGGCGACGACGGTGGGCCCCTACGTCTGGTACGGCGAGCAGCTGGTCGCGGCCTGCGCCGAGGCCGGGACGGACTACGCGGACCTCACCGGCGAGGCGGAGTTCGTGGACCGGATGTATCTGGAGCACGACGCGCGGGCCCGCGAGACCGGGGCGCGGCTCGTGCACGCCTGCGGATTCGACTCCGTACCGCACGACCTCGGGGTGTACTTCACCGTCCGGCAGCTGCCGCAGGACGTGCCGCTGAGCATCGACGGGTTCGTCCACAGCAACGCCGTCTTCTCCGGCGGTACGTTCGCCTCCGCGCTCACCGCGATGGGCCGCGGCCCTCGGATGCTGCGCGCCGCGCGGGAACGCCGCCTGCATGAGCCCCGTCTGGTGGCCCGCCGCGTCCGCGCCCCGCTCGGCGCCCCGCATTTCAGTACGGAGACCGGTACCTGGGCGCTGCCGCTGCCCACGCTGGACCCGCGGATCGTCGAGCGTTCGGCGCGGGTGCTCGCCCGGTACGGCCCCGACTTCCGCTACCGCCACTTCGCCTCGGTGCGGCATCTGCCCGTGGCACTGGGCGGCACGGCCGCGATGGGCGCTCTTCTGGGTGCCGCGCAGGTACCGGCCGCGCGGTCCTGGCTGATGGACCGGTACGAGCCGGGCGAGGGCCCGGACGCGGAGCGCCGGGGGCGCAGCTGGTTCACCGTGCGTTTCGTCGGCGAGGGCGGCGGGCGGCGGGTCTTCACCGAGGTGTCGGGCGGCGACCCCGGTTACGACGAAACGGCGAAGATGCTGGCCGAGTCCGCGCTCTGCCTCGCCCTGGACGAGCTGCCGGCGGCATCGGGGCAGGTCACCACGGCCGTCGCGATGGGTGACGCGCTCCTGGAGCGGCTGCGCGCGGCGGGACTGCGTTTCCGGGTCGCGGCGACGCGCTGAGCGGACGGGGCCGCCGGGCGTCCGGGCGTCCGGGCGCCCGGCAGTACGGGCGTGCGGTGAGGCGTACGGCGTGCTGTCGGCGTGGCGGTGCCGGCCGCCCCGGGCGGGGTGGCCGGCACCTGTCATTTCCCCTACGGGTCGGGGTCAGCGGGACCAGCCGCAGTGCACGTGCCGGCTGTGTCCGGCGTTGCCCGGGCCGAGGACCTCCGGCGCACCGAGCTTCTTGCACGCCGCCATGAGCTGCTTGTGCGGGGCGCCGCTGCCGACGTGGCGGCCGTTGATGTGCGTGATGTCGAAGGCGATTCCCGCGTAGTGCCGGGAGTTGCCGCTGTGGTCGCCGCCGACGATCTCGGAGACGGAGAGGCGGTAGCCGTACTGGGTACTCAGCTTCAGCAGACCGTTCAGCATCCGGGGGTCGAGGGCGACCCGCCGGTTGGGCTTGTCGCCCCACGGGCTGGTGAGCGCCCCCTTGCCGTTCGCCGTGTCGATGATGTTCTGCCGGGCCGTCGACCCGGCGTGCTTGCCGCCCGGGTGGACGGTGGCCAGGGTGATCTGCTTCCGCGCCAGAATCTGCTTGGCCGGAACCGCCCGGTTGCCGCCGGACGGGGTGTCGCTCAGCAGGGCCGAGGGCGGCGCGGCCAGGACGGTCGGAGCGATCACCCCCAGCGTGACCAGGGCGGCTCCCACGACGGTGCCGGTCAGGGCGACGCGCACTCGTACGGGTGATGTCTGAGGCATATTCAGATCTCCTTGTTCCTCGGCTGAGAAGACCGCGTCCATCCCCGTCCACCGCGAATGCGCAGGCAGGAGCACCCCCTCGAAGGGGTGGGAACGGGGTGGGTTCGCGTGGCCCGACGGGCCTGCCGCTCCTCAACTGTGCAGCACGGAACGGGACTTTCACTACGCTCTGCGTCCCGCAGGTCGATGCCCTTATGCACTTCCACGATGCACGGTTCTGACCTGCGAATATGCACACAGCAAGTCCGGGAGGAACGATGACGGGCAGCACCGTGGCAGGCCACGAGGAGCATCCGGGGCGAGCACTCGCCGAGTTACTGAGGAACTGGTGGGAGTCGTCCGCGCGCGACGGCCGCGAGAAGCCCACTCAGCAGTCCCTCGCCAAGCGGCTGGGGGTCGATCAGACCACCCTGTCGCGTTACCTGAATCCCGCTCACGCCTCCACCGCTCCGCGCAGGACTGTCGAGCGGTTGCATGCGGTGCTGCGGGCACCGGCCGATGACCTGGTCCGGGCGTGCGCCCTGGCCGACGCCGCGGCCGGAGCCTCGACGGCCCGGAAACGCCCGGCACCCACGCCGCCGCCCGTGACCGCAGAACCTGCCGGGTCCGAAGCACCTGCCGGGTCCGAAGCACCTGCCGGATCCGCCGGACCCGCCACGGAGCGGAACGCGGAGCGGAATTCCAGGGCCCGTTGGCGGGACCGCTCCCCCATCGCGTTCCCGGCCCTGGCCGTCTCGGCGTTTCTCGTCCTCGTCCTCGGCTGCCTCGCGTGGTGGGTGGCTCCGACCACGGGACAGAGCGATGCGAAGGCCACCGCGAAGGTGTCGGACCGTCCCTCGCAGGACACGGAATGGCCGTTGGCGCGCAAGGGCAATGTGCTCTGGAAGGCCCGTGTCGTGCAGCTTCTGCTCCGGGCGAACGGCTTCGACGTGAAGGTCGACGCGGACTACGGACCGGCCACGGCGGAGGCGGTGAAGAAGTTCCAGGCCGCTCATGGCCTGACGCCCGACGGCAAGGTCGGGAAGGACACCTGGCGACTGCTGATCACGACGATCGACTCGCGGACGCCGAAGTCCGAGGCCATCACGGCCGTGCAGTACCTGCTTCACCACGCGGGGGTGCCGACCGACAGCACCGGCACGTACACTCCTTCGACCATGCGGTCACTGAAGGAGTTCCAGGCCTCCCGGAAACTGCCCGTGACGGGCATCGGGGATGAGGACACCTGGCGCGCCCTGCTCAACGCCCAGGGCCCGGACCAGCACAAGTAGCGTCGGCGGCGGGGCGGCGCACGCTCTCGGGTCGGAGTGGTCCCGGCGGGTCAGAGCGCCCAGGCCACCAGCGTGCAGATCATCGAGACGACCCAGGCCGCTCCCGCGAGAATGCCGAGCGTCATCCCCACCGCGACCCGGCGCTGGGCGAGGTAGACGGTTCCGGGTCGCGTGGATGTTCGGTGTTCGTTCATGTGTACCAGTCTGCCCGTCTTGATCGGCGGGCGTTATCCGTACGCATACTCAGGCGATCGCTCAGGCGGTCGCTTCCCGCAGGGCCTGGCGGCAGAGTGCGTCGGCCCTGCGGGTGGTCTCCGGCTGACGGAAATCACGGGCCAGCAGCAGAGTGTGGGCGCAGGCGTTGTCCAGGCCGGTCCGGTGTCCGACGGAGACGAAGACCGGCTTGACGCCATCCTGGGTACGCAGTGCCCGGCCCACCTCCTCCTCGCCGTCGAGCAGCGGCGACCAGTCGCCCCGGCGGGGGCCCGGTTGCTCGTACGAGAAGGTGAACGGGTTCTTGGCGACGCCGATCACCGGGAGTCCGGTGAGCACTCCGAGGTGGCTGGCGAGACCGAAGCGGCGCGGGTGCGCCAGGCCGTATCCGTCACAGATCACCAGTCCGGGGTCGACCGGCAGCGACTCCAGCGCGGCCAGCACGGTCGGGATCTCCCGGAAGGCGAGGAGGCCGGGGATGTACGGGAAGCTGATCCGGCCGACGGCGGTGGTCTCGGCGACCACGTCGAGCGTCGCCTCGTCCAGGACGACGGCTGCCGCCACGACGACATCGCGCTCGTCGTCGTAGGCGACATCGACCCCGGTGACCCGGCCGGTGCCGGGCGGCGGGCCGGGTTCGTCGAGCACCACACGGGAGCGCAAGGCGTCCTGAACGGCTCGGGCTTCGGCCTCGTCGGCAGGCATCGGGAGCGTTGTCATAGTGCCGTCAAGTCTAGGCAACGGGTACGACAGCCGACTCGGCGACGGGGGACGGTTGCGGTGACGGCTGCGGACGGTTGCGGTGACGGCTGCAGGCACGGCGGCGGGCCTGCCGGATACTGCCCGGGGTCGGCTCGCCCCCGTCCCGTAGCCTGGCGATCATGTTCGTACTCGAATTGACCTACACCGCCCCCGTCGAGCGCGTCGACGCGCTGCTGCAGGACCATGTCGCCTGGCTGGACGCGCAATACGCGGCCGGGGTGTTCATCGCGTCGGGCCGTAAGGATCCGCGCGACGGTGGCGTGATCCTTGCCGTCGGGGACGACCGTGCGCAGATCGAGCGGATCGTGGCGCAGGATCCGTTCACGGAGCAGGGCGTGTGCGCGTACCGGATCACGGAGTTCATCGCGACGAAGACCTCGGACGAACTCGCCCCGTACCGCGAGCAGTTGCCCGCGCAGCGATAGCGAATAACCGGCCCCGCTCCTCGATCGGCTGCCGGGCTCTCGGCGCCGCCCCCCATGGGTCCGGTCAGCAACGTCCGCTCTCCCGCTCATGTTCGTCCCAGACGATCCCGAGGGACCAGCGGCAGCAGCGCTCGCATCGCCTCCTCGGGGTCGGGGACGGAGATCGCGAGCCGGCTGAACGGTGCACTCCTGCGCAGTTCCACGCACAGCACCGGCCTGCCGGCCCGTACCCACACGAAGTCCTGTCCCTCCTGAAGGAGGCGGATACCCGCGCACAGCCGTGCGGGAATCCAGGTGCCCCGACCGCACCCACCGCGAAGCGCCCGCCACCAGTCGGGCTCGAGATACAGCCGGCGCAGCGCCGACACCGGAACCCGCACATCGCGGTGGCGTGCCGCCACCTTCTCGCGCCAGGTCAGGCGCACGACGATATCGGTGCCCTGCACCACCACCCGCGCCATGTCCTCTCCTTCGATGTCGCGGTGCGCCTGAGGCAGCCGCCGGGTGCGGATTCCTTCTACGTTCACCGTTGGATACCTGCTGCAACTGTCCCGGGTCTCGGCGGAGTCCGCCTCCGGGAATACCTGCGCAGTCCGGGTCTTCGCCGCTGGACAGCCGTATTCGTTCGGGTTTCGATGGATATCTGCCGTATTCGTTGAGCGGCCCTGCGAAGAGCGGCGGCCGGGTTCCTGGTCGCGCGTCGGCGCATGGCGCTCCCGCGGCAGATCCGGGCGGGTGCGCACCCGCCCGACAAGGAGGTGTTCCCACCATGGAGCGAGGAAGCAGCCGTGTGAGCCCCCATGAGGACGACCAGCGGAAGCACGAACTGCTGGGCTTCCTGCGGTCCGGCCACAACACCCGCACGAACGAGGCGTACGACCCCGAGCCGCCCGCCGACGACGACGTGCGCGTGGACCCGGGCGGCCCCGTCCCGCCACCCGGTGAAGAACGGGAACGGGCGCGCGCCGAGACCGCGGCCGAGGAACTCAGAGCTGAACTCGCGCGTCGCCTGAGCCGCACGGCCTTCCCGGCGGACCGCACGTCCCTCGTGCGGACTCTCTCCGGGGCGTACGCTCCGGACACGCTGGTGGACGCGGTGCGAGAACTTCCCGCGGACGACCGGTATGCGAACGCCGGAGAGATCGCCAGGGCGCTGGGATACCGGCCACGCGTCTAGGGTCTTTCGTCTGGATCAGGCCGGATCAGGGAGCGGCCCGCCGCGCAGCGGCTGATGTCACCGCGGTGCCGTGCATCGCAAGGCGGAGGAAAGAGCCGGATGGGGTCTCCCCTGCTCGGGCAGGGCCGAGAGCCTGGGGAAGACCGACGACAACGCGGCGAGGCGCGGTGCCGGGGCACGCGAGCCCGGCCTGATCCGAACGGTGCACCGGCGCGCAGCGGGCACACGGCCGGTGCGGTGGCGTGCGGTGATACAGCTCACGCCACCGACCGGTGCACGGATGAGGGAATTCCGTCGTCTCCATCAGTGCCGGAAACCGTTCATCTGGCCGAGATGAGATAGGGAGCAGGTCTTGTCCACCGTTATCGAGCAGTCCGTGCAAGCCCGCATGGTCGCGTCCGCACCGCGGATGGAGACCCTTCCTGCCACCCTGATGTACGACCGGAGGGATCCGTTCGCCGTGCGCATGGCGTTCCCCGCGACGGCAACCCTGGAGGGAACCGATGTGTCCTGGGAGTTCTCCCGCGAACTGCTCGTTGCGGGTGTGGACGGAGCCGCCGGTGTCGGCGACGTACGCATCAGGCCGTTCGGATACGACCGTACGGTCCTGGAGTTCCATGCCACCGAGGGAATCGCGATGGTGCATGTCCGGACCGCGGAGCTGCGCCGCTTTCTGGAGCGGACGCAGGAACTTGTACCGGCCGGCGACGAGCACCGGTTCCTGGATCTCGACCGGAGCCTGACCGATCTGTTCGGCGGGACCTGCTGACCGGGCGTGTTGAAGGGGGCGTTTTCGTGGCGGCATCACGGCCACGTGACATCACCGCCGGGGAGGGATGTCCGGGCCTGTGAGCGTCGGGGGACGATCGGTGCGGGGGCATCTGTGGAGCAGTGCCCAGGTCCTGCAGCCGCCGGACGAGGTCAGCGCGGGGGTCGGTCCCCGGTCCCCGCCGTGCGAATCGACCGCGGCTGCCAGCAACCACATGCCCAGTCGACGACCAGGGCAAGGCGTACATCGACTCCACCACGGACACGGCACCAATGTCAGTGACTCCGTGGAGGCACTGCGGGCACTGATCCCCGCGGTGAAGTCCGGCGCGGCCGACCACCTGCTCCGACCGTCCGGCCCGACCGGGCCCCGCACCCCGCACCCCGCGCCTCCGCACCGCGTCCGCTCCGGGTCCGCTCCGGGTCCGCCGACCGCTCCGAGCGCTCCGCGGGCGGGGGCCGGCCCGCCCCGGCCCGGCCCGGCCCCGGAAAATCCAGACAGAGGCTGTCCGGTATCGCGGATAGCTTCGGCCGCATGGATCGGAAATCGGACCGGAACATCGTCATCACCGGGGCACGCGCGAACAATCTGCGCGATGTCTCCCTCACTGTCCCCAAGGGGCGGATCACCGTCTTCACCGGAGTCTCCGGGTCTGGCAAGTCGTCGATCGTCTTCGACACCATCGCCGTGGAATCGCAGCGGCAGCTGAACGAGACCTTCACCTGGTTCGTCCGCAACCGGCTGCCGAAGTACGAGCGGCCCCATGCCGACTCCATCGACGACCTCTCGGTGGCGATCGTCGTGGATCAGAAGCCGCTCGGCGGCAACGCCCGCTCCACCGTCGGCACGATGACCGACATCTGGTCGGTGATCCGGGTGCTGTTCTCGCGGTACGGGACGCCGAGTGCGGGCCCGGCGACCGCGTATTCGTTCAACGACCCCGGCGGAATGTGCCGGGAGTGCGACGGTGTGGGGCGCACGGTCCACCTCGACATCGAGCGGGCGATCGACGTCACGAAGTCGCTCAACGAGGGCGCGCTGTTGTTGCCGGGCCTGTCCGTGGGCAGCTGGGAGTGGCAGCTGTACGCCGGTTCGGGGCGCTTCGACAACGACAAGCCGCTCGCGGATTTCACCGCGGATGAGCTTCACCTCCTGCTGCACGGAAGTGGGTTCACCGTACGGCTGGAGCTGAAGTCGGCCTCGGCCGACATGCGGTTCGAGGGGATCGCCGAACGGTTCACCCGGCTCTTCCTGAAGCGGGACACCGAGGCACTCTCGGAGCGGCGGCGGGAGGCCGCCCGGCGCTTCACGACCGAGTCGGTGTGCGCGTCCTGCGACGGTGCCCGGCTGAACACGGCCGCGCTCGCCACCCGTGTCGACGGTCTCTCGGTGGCCGACTACGGGCGGATGGAGGTGGCCGATCTGGTGGGGGTTCTGGGCAGGATCGACGATCCGGTGGCCGGTCCGATCGCCTCGGCCGCCCGCGAACGGCTGGAGCGCCTGGTGGGCATCGGCCTCGGCTATCTCAGCCTGGACCGGGAGACCACCACGCTGTCGGGCGGCGAGGGGCAGCGACTCAAGATGGTCCGGCACCTGGGCAGTTCGCTGACCGGCCTGACGTTCATCTTCGACGAGCCGAGCGTGGGCCTGCATCCGCGCGATGTCAGCAGGCTGAACGATCTCCTGGTACGGCTGCGCGACCGCGGCAACACCGTCATCGTCGTCGAGCACGACCCGGATGTGATGGCTGTCGCGGATCACATCGTCGACATGGGCCCGGGGGCGGGCACGGAGGGCGGACACGTCGTGTTCGAGGGCCCGGTGGACCGGTTGCGCGGGGCGGACACCCTCACCGGCCGGTGTCTGCGCCGCCGTACGCCGCTCAAGGAGTCCGTTCGCTCGCCCACCGGGCGACTGCCGGTGACCGGCGCCGCACTGCACAACCTCAAGGGCGTGGACGTGGCGTTTCCCGAGGGCGTGCTGACGGTGGTGACCGGGGTGGCGGGATCCGGCAAGTCGACACTGGTCTCCCGGGTGTTCACAGCGGCGTACCCGGACGCGGTGGTCGTCGACCAGGGAGCGATCACCGCGTCGTCCCGCTCCACCCCGGCCTCGTACCTCGGCGCACTGGACGCCATCCGCAAGATCTTCGCCCGGGAGAACGGCGTCGAGCCCGGCCTGTTCAGCTTCAACTCGTCGGGGGCGTGCGGGCACTGCCAGGGGCGCGGCATCATTTTCACGGATCTCGCGTTCATGGACCCGGTGACCACCACGTGTCAGGGGTGCGAGGGACGGCGGTTCCACGACGACGTGCTGAAGCATCGGGTCGGCGGCGCGTCCATCGTCGACGTACTGGAGATGACCGCCGCCCGGGCGGCCGGAATCTTCGACGACCGGGCACTGCTGCGGAAGCTGCACACGCTCGACGAGGTCGGTCTGACGTATCTGACGCTCGGCCGGCCGCTCAGCACGCTCTCCGGTGGCGAGCGCCAGCGCATCAAGCTCGCCACACAGTTGCACCGGACGGGCAGTGTGTACGTGCTGGACGAGCCGACGACCGGACTGCACATGGCGGACACCGGCACGCTCGTCGATCTGCTCGACCGGCTGGTCGACGGGGGCAACAGCGTGATCTGCGTGGAGCACAACCTCGATGTGCTCAAGCGCGCGGACTGGGTGATCGACCTCGGCCCCGAGGGCGGCAGAAACGGCGGCGAACTGGTCTTCGAGGGAACCCCTGCGGCACTGCTCGGTCATCGCACCTCGTTCACGGCCGAGTATCTGCGCCGGGATCTCGGCCTGGAGCGGCGCCCCGGCGACGGGGCGTGACAGCGCCGCGACCCCGTATCGGTGGATCCGAGGAAGTCGCGAACACCCCGGCAGTCGGGCGGACCGCCAGTCCCCGCACCCCCTCGACCTGCGTACATAACGTTACGTAATCGGGCATCCCGGGGGCCGGCTTGGCGGTGGCCTTACCGCCGCTTTAACCTACGGTCTCGTAACCTACGTATCCGTAGGTACTTCTCCCGTCCCCAGGAGTCCCCCGTGACGATCACCGCTCCCCACCTCGGCAGTCCGAAGGCTTGGACCGACGCCCAGCTGCTGTACGCACTGGAAGAGGTGGTGGAGAAGGAGCTCAACCGCCATCTCAAGGTCGCCAAGGACTGGATGCCCCACGAGTACGTGCCGTTCTCCGACGGGCGGAACTTCCCGGGGATCTTCGAGGACGGTGAGGCCTGGCAGGCCGACCAGTCCAAGGTCACCGACATCGGCAAGATCGCGCTGGTCGTGAATCTGCTGACGGAGGACAATCTCCCCAGCTACCACCACGAGATCGCCTCCCTCTTCGGCCGTGACGGCGCCTGGGGCACCTGGGTGCACCGCTGGACCGCGGAGGAGGGCCGGCACGGCATCGTGATGCGCGACTACCTGCTCACCTCGCGCGCCGTCGACCCGGACAAGCTGGAGCAGTTCCGGATGGCGCACATGGCGGAGGGCTTCGAGTCCGACAACCGTCACTCGATGCTGCACTCCGTGGCGTACGTCGCCTTCCAGGAGCTGGCCACCCGCGTCTCGCACCGCAACACCGGCCACCAGTCGGGCGACCCGGTCTGCGACCGCATGCTGGCGCGCATCGCGACCGACGAGAACCTGCACATGGTCTTCTACCGCAATCTCCTCGGTGCGGCCTTCGAGCTCGCCCCGGACCTGACGATGCAGGCCGTGCGCGATGTCGTCGTCAACTTCCGGATGCCCGGTCACGGCATGCCGGGCTTCGAGCGGGCCGCCGCGCAGATGGCGATCGGCGAGATCTACAACATGCGCATCCACCACGACGACGTGATCCAGCCCGTGCTGCGCTATCTCAAGGTCCTCGACATCGACGGCCTGGGCCCCGACGGCCTGAAGGCCCAGGACGAACTGGGCCTGTACATGGGCGGTCTGGACAGCGAGGCGTCGAAGTTCGACGAGAAGCTCGCCGCCCGCAAGGCGCGGGTGGCCGCGCGCGCCCGGGCCTGACGTCCACACGGTCGTCGCCGGCCGCCGGACGGGCCACCGCTCCGCAAGCCTGTCCGGCGGCCCGGGGCCTGTCCCGCGGCCGGAAGGGTGCCTCCGGCCGCGGCCCTGTCCAGCGCCCCAGGGGCTGCGCGGGGCGGCCGAGGGCCGGGCGCCGTGCGCCCGGGTCACATCGTTTCGTGCAGGTCCCGGGCGTAGTGCTCGATCGCCGCACGGTACTGCCGCACCTGCGGGTCCTCGCTGGTGGCGGCGAGCAGTCCCAGCAGCAACTGCGTCGACTCATGGTGCTCGCCGGTGTTGAAGAGGGCCATGGCGAGAAACGTTCGCAGCGCCCCGTCGTCGGGAAACCGCTCGACGCCGCCGCGCAGCACCTCGACGGCTCTCTCGTACTGTCCGAGCACCCGATGGGTGCTCCCGAGGCCGAGCAGCGCGCCCCGGTGGTCCTCCTCCGACAGCCCCGTCCCGTCGAGACAGCGTTCGTAGAACGGCACGGCCTCGGCTTCCAGCCCGAGCACATCATGGACCCAGGCGGTCTGGTAGGCGACTTCCGCGTCCGTGGGGAAGGCAGCGGAGAGGGCGAGCAGTCGCTGTCGGGCCTCCTCGGGACGGCCTTCGGTGCGCAGCCGCACGGCCGTAGCGAGCAGGGTGTCTCTGTCGTGATCAATCATGCGGACATTGTCCCTGGTCAACGGGCCCGTCCGGCTGCGTCGGCGCCGCCCGCACGACGGGGCTGCGGCCCTGTTCCGGACGGGCCTCGGCGTTGCACGGGCGGGGTGTGTTCAGGCCCGCTCGCGACCGGTTCTGCGCAGTCGGTCCCGCTCCTTCTCCGAGAGGCCACCCCATACGCCGAACCGTTCGTCGTTGGCAAGGGCGTACTCCAGGCAGGCTTCGCGCCCCTCGCAGGCGTTGCAGAGCTGCTTGGCCTCACGTGTGGAGCTGCCGGGGGCGGGAAAGAAGAATTCGGGCCCCGCCTGTGCGCACAGCGCTGTCTCCTGCCAGGCGAGCGCGGGGTCGGCCGCGGTGTTGATCAGCATGGCACCCACGGTGCCCGGTCGCGATAAACGACTGATCAACGCTCCATCAATGCGGCGCGCCGATGGCTTCCGGTCAACTCTCCGGAGTCTGCGTCTGCGCCGGCTTCGCACTCTTGATCAGGGCGAATTCCGCGCCGTCCGGATCGGCTGCGTCGGCGAACTTGCCCACGCCTTCCATCTCCATCGGCTCCAGGGTCAGTTTGCCACCCAGCCGCTCCACCTCCGCGACGGCCGCGTCGCAGTCGTCGACCTCGAAGTAGGGCAGCCAGTGCGGTCCGGCGACCGCCCTGGTCGCAACGGCGTCGAGCGGAACCAGACCGCCGAAGCTCGCCTCCTCACCACCGCCCCTGGTCCGGATCACCGTGTAGGACCCGCCGCCTCCCGGGTACGGCGCCAGGGCGGTCTCCCAGCCGAACACGGTGCCGTAGAACGCGGCGGCCGCCGGGACGTCCGGGGTGTACAGCTCGGCCCAGCACAGGGAGCCCGCGACGCCCACGACACCGAGGCCCGGATTCTCCTTCGGCTGCCAGACACCGAAGAACGCCCCCGCCCGGTCCTTGAATCCGGCCATCGTGCCGAAATCCAGGACGTCCATCGGGGCGAACGGCACACTGCCGCCGGCCTGCTCCACGGCCTTCGCCGTGGCGTGGGCATCCGGCGAGTGGAAGTACACCGACCAGGACGGCTCCGCCTGCTCCGCGGTGACCGTCAGCACGCCCCCGGCCGTCTTCCCGTCCAGCATGAACATGCCGTAGCCGCCGGTCTCCGGGCCGCCGGCCAGATACTCCCAGCCGAAGAGGCCGGTGTAGAACGCGATGGCCCCGTCGAGGTCGGGCGTGCCCAGATCGATCCAGTTGGGCGCTCCGGTGACAAAACGGGTGGTGAGCATGGCGAGCTCCTTCGACGAGGCCCGTTCTCGCGGTGCAGGCACGTCTTCCCTGACGTTCCGAGTCTCGCACCGGCCACTGACAGCCGCAGCCCACGCGTCGATCCTTGCCGGTGGTTCGGTCACCGTTCCTGGCCAGTGTGCATGAGTGAGTCCTGGACCCGCCGATGTGTACTGGGCGCATCCCGAACGGTGTTGGGTGCACTCGGTCCCCGCTTTCTCTTCCCGTTCGGCGGCACGCCTCCAGGGGCGTTGTCCGTTGCGGGTGGGCGAGTTCCGTCACGCCCCCGTGCACCTGGCCCGGCCCGGACGGTCCGATGCCCCGCACGATCTTCCCCAAGCTCTCAACTCCGTTCGAGCAGGGGAGACCCCATCCCGGACCGGGTGGCCGAGGGCGCGTCGTCCGATCGCGATACCGGCGGCATCATGACGGGACATTCTGCGGTGCGGGGTGGCCAGCGCTTCGCCCTCGCGGTCCGGGCCACGCCGTCCGTGATCACGGACGCGCGCACCGAGTGGTTCCTGTCGCAGGCCCGCTCCTGCGCGCGGGCCCTGGAGGTGCTGCTGCTCTCCCCGGCGGAACGCCGACCGCCCACACCCTGAGCCGAAGGCTCTGTCGGCGCCGCGTGGCACGATATGAATCGCCCGGGGCAGGTGCCGGGCAGGACGGCAGCCGGGCTGCGCGGACAGAGGGACGTACATGACAGAGGCCGGACCGACGGAGGCCGGGGCGCCCACGGGAAGGGCCGCCCGGGAGCTGCTGGCGCAGGCCGAGCGGCTGCTGGACTTGGCACGCGCGGTGCTGACCGATCACGCCCGCGCCGTCGATGCCGTGCACACCGCGCTGACGCCGCTGCTCGACTCCCTCATCCGTCGCGAACTGTCGGCCATCCCGGTCTCCAGGCTCAAGGACGTCACCGAGGGCCGACTGCGGCTGGGCGCGGTCGAGCAGGCCGGCTTCGCGACCGTCGGCCAGGTTCATGCGGCGAACCGTTACGAGCTCCGCCAGATCCCCGGCGTCGGCGCACAGACGGCCGACCAGGCGCTGGCCGCGGCCGGCCAGATCGCCCACGCGGTACGGGACACGGTCGCGGTGCGGATAGACGTGGACACCCCGGACGACTCCACGACCGCGCTGGTCACCGCCCTGCACCGGCTGGTCGAGGCCGGTCCCGACGTCCGCCGGGCGGTGGATGCGGCGGGCCGGCTCGTCGGGCGTCTCGATCCGTTGCTGGCCGCGGCGGGACCGGCGCGGAGGCGGCTGCGCATGTGGTTCACCCGGCGCCGGGCCCGTGCCCAGGCACGGGAGGCCGTCACCTCGGTACGGGCCGCGGTCGACGAGGCGGCCGCGCGCGAGCTTCCGCTGCTGTTCGGTCAGGTGTCCGTCGATCTGCTGCGGGCCCCGGATTCGGACGTCGCGGCGTGGGTCGACTTCGAGCTGCGGTCCGCCGAGTACTACAGCCTGCTCGCCGAGATGTCGGGCACCGGCCCCGACCGGGACGCCGCCGAGGGGTTCCTGCCGTCCGGGATCGCGGACCGGGTCCGCGGCCTGCGGCTGGACGACGCCCATCTGCGCGTCTCCCTGCGCGGCTACCAGTCGTTCGGCGCCCGGTTCGCGCTCGCGCAGAAGCGGGTGATCCTCGGTGACGAGATGGGGCTCGGCAAGACCGTCCAGGCCATCGCCGCGCTCGCGCACCTCGCGGCGCGGGGCGAGACGCACTTCCTGGTGGTCTGCCCGGCGAGCGTGCTGATCAACTGGGCGCGCGAGGTCCGTGCCCGCTCGACCCTGCGCGCGCTGCCGGTGCACGGTCCCGAGCGGCAGGGCGCCTTCGCCGAGTGGCGCGAGAGCGGCGGGGTCGCGCTCACCACCTTCGATGCCCTGCACACCCTGCCGGCCGCCCGGGACTGCGGCATGAGGCCCGGCATGCTGGTCGTCGACGAGGCCCACTACGTCAAGAACCCCGAGACGCGCCGCTCCCGGGCGGTGTCCGGCTGGACGCAACGCACCGAGCGGGTGCTGTTCCTGACCGGCACGCCGATGGAGAACCGGGTCGAGGAGTTCCGCAGCCTCGTCCGCCATCTCCAGCCCGAACTGGCCCCCTCGATCCACACCACCCACGGGGCCGCCGGATCGCACGCGTTCCGCAGGGCCGTCGCCCCGGCCTATCTGCGGCGCAATCAGGAGGACGTGCTGACCGAGCTCCCGGCGCTGGTGCAGGTCGACGAGTGGGAGGAGTTCAGCGCCGCCGATCTCGACGCCTACCGCGAGGCGGTGGGCGCCGGGGAGTTCATGCGGATGCGCCGGGCCGCGTACGCCCGGCCCGCCACGTCCGCGAAGCTCAACCGGCTGCGCGAGCTGGTCGCCGAGGCTGCGGAGAACGGCCTGAAGGTCGTCGTGTTCTCGTACTTCCGCGAGGTGCTCGGCACGGTCGAACAGGCCCTGGGGCCGGGGGTGTTCGGTCCGCTCTCGGGGAGTCTCCCGGCCGCCCGGCGCCAGCAGTTGATCGACGGGTTCGGTGCCGTCGACGGCCATGCGGTCCTGTTGAGCCAGATCCAGGCGGGCGGTGTCGGACTGAACATGCAGGCCGCCTCCGTCGTCATCATCTGCGAACCGCAGATCAAGCCGACGATGGAGCATCAGGCGGTGGCCCGCGCCCATCGGATGGGTCAGATACGGACCGTCCAGGTGCACCGGCTCCTCGCGGCCGACAGCGTCGACGAGCGGATGCTCGGCATCCTGGCCCGCAAGGAGCGGCTGTTCGACCTGTACGCACGGCGCAGCGACGTCGCCGAGACGACGCCGGACGCCGTGGATGTGTCGGACGGGGCTCTCGCCCGACGCATCGTCGAGGAGGAACAGCTGCGCCTCGCCACGGGAGCGGCCGGAGTGGCCGCGGCGGTTTCGGAGAGCTGACCCGTCAGGACCTGTGCGCCGCCGGGTCGTGGCCGGCCGCGCCCTTCGCCGCATCGCCGGAAGCGGTCCCGCCGGAAGCCGTCTTGTTCGGAGCCGTCTTGTCTGGAGCCGCCTTGTCCGGAGCCGCCTTGCCGGGAGCCGCCTTGTCCGGAGCCGCCTTGCCGGGAGCGGTGTCGCCCGAAGCCGTCTTGCCCGGGGCGGGCACGTCGTGGTTCGTCTTGGCGTGCGGGTCGTAGCCCGGCACGGTGCCGTCGGCCTTGGCGACCAGGAGCAGCCCGGCCATGCCCATGTCGGAATGACTCTGCACATGGCAGTGGTACATCCAGGCACCCGCTCCCACGTGTTCGCCCGCGATGACCTGGAAGCCGAAGGAGTCCGCCGGGCCGCAGATCTTCGTGTCGATGACGCGGCTCGGGTCGTCCGGGCCGGTGAGCAGCCCGGTCCGGTTGTCCGCCCAGCGATGACCGTGGACGTGGAACGTGTGGTAGGACTCGCCGTGCGTGATCATGACCACTTCGAGCCGGTCCCCCACCGTGGCCCGGAAGTCGGGGGCCTCATGGGCCGCCTTGTTGTTGATCTTCATGTCGTTGAAGACGATCGTGATCGTCTTGTCCGGCAGGATGTCGCCCTTGCGACGGACGATCAACGGACCGTAGAGGCCCTTCCGGATGCCGCCGGTGCCGTGATCCGTACCCACGACATGGTCGTGGTAATGCCAGTAACCCGCGCTGCCCGGCTGCCAGGTGCCGTCCTTGCGGCGGCCCGCCGCATGGGTGCGCCAGGTGTAGGTGCGGGTGTCACCCGGCTCGACGATGCTCTTGTTCATCCGGGTGCCGTCGCTCGCGATGTCGTAGTCGACGCCGTGCGGGTGCAGGCTGACCGGCACATCCATCGTGTTCTCGAACTCGATGTGCAGGGTGTCGCCCTCATTGATCTCGATGAGGGGACCCGGGATCGATGCCTTGCCCATCTCCGGGCCGTATCCCATCTGACCGTCCGCCAGCTTCTCCGCGTACAGCTTGAGATGACGGACGACGCCCCCCGCCGGTGCGGTCTTCGGTGGGGGTTCCGCCGAGCTGGCCTCGATCGCACCGAGGGACAACGATGTCACCCCGGTTGCGGCCGCCATCCCGCCGCCCACCAGGAACCGCCGGTTGAAGCTCCTTCTGTCCATGACGAACTCCCCACTGCACTAAGGATTTACGGAGTTTTACGCACACACCCGGATCGCGGGGACTGCCCGGATCACGGAGACTGCCAGGTCGCGGAGACTGCGGGACTGCGGAGGTTACGGAGGTTACGGCGATCGCGGCGGCTTCGGACGTCACCGAGGTTGGCGGGGCGCGGGTGCCCCCCGGACGGCCCACACCGTAGCCGGGGGATGTTCGTTTATCCCTGATGGTGCTGGGGCTGACCTCGACGGCGGCGTACGGCCGTACGGCGGCTCCGGCAGCCGCGGCGGCGGCCGACCAGGTCCTCACCTGGACGGCGGGCGACTCCATCGACCGCTATCTGTCCGCCCCGAAGACGGCGGTGGCCGGCAAGGCGACCATCGTCTTCGAGAGCAGCGCGGCGACCGGCAACACCACGGGGATGCCACACACCCTGACGGTACCGGCATCAGGTGGCCGTGGCCGCGTGCTGAGGCATGCGGTCACGGCCTCCCGGGTGCCGGTGTCGCCATACCCAGAACACCGTGCAGGAGACCAGCGCCCATCCGGCCAGCACCAGGTACGGGAAGACCCGCTGGTGTCCCTGGTAGTAGACGGCGGCGTGCTGGGCGTTGACCGAGGCGCCCGGGGGAAGCCAGCGGCCGATGAAGCCGAGCACCGACGGCAGCAGCGGCCAGGACACCGCACCACCGGAGGACGGGTTTCCCAGCATCACCATCAGTCCCCAGGTGGGAAGCATGGCCCAGCGCCCGATCAGGGTGTTGAACATGGTAAAGACCATGCCCGTGGTGAACATGGTGAAGGTGAGGATGAACCACGACTGGACGAAGGGCAGGTCGACGGAGCCGAGCAGCCAGTCCACCACGGCGGCGATGGAGAACCCGCCGAGCAGGGCGTAGGCGACGGTGAACCCGATCCGCTCCAGGGGCTCCAGCCCCTTGGCGTGCACACTCAGCTGGATCGCGCCGACGAACCCGACGATCACCGCGGCGAGCGAGATGTAGAAAAGAGCCAGACCCCGCGGGTCACCCCGCTGCAGGGGTTTCACGTCCGTGACCTTCACCGGCACATGGGCCGCCGCCCCCACCTTCAGCGTGGATTCGGCGAGCAGTTGGGCGACCGACGCTCCGGACGCGCTCGCGATGTCCATGCCGACTCCGCCGTTCTCGGACCGCAGGATGGCGAAGACCTTCTGCTCCTCGAGCGCGGTTCGGGCCTGGGCACCGGTGGCGTACTCGTTCAGCACCAGCGAGGTGTCGAGCGCGCCCTCCAGCCGGTCGAGGAAGACCTTGTCACGCGGAGTGTCGAGCCGGCCGACCACGGCGGCCGGGATGTTGCGCGGGGTCGGGTTGGCCATCGCGTACGTGTAGGAGCCCGCGAAAAGACCGGCCGAGGCCGCGATGATGAACAGGAGCACGACGGCGGGCAGATACGGGGACGCCTTGAACGCCGCCCATCGGTCACCGCGGGCCGGGGGCCGGGCGTGTTCCCCGTGCGGAGCGGAGGGCTCCAGGTCGGGTGCGCTCATGCAGCGCCGTCCTCGTCGTGCCGGGCCCGGCTCGGCTGGACCCGTTTCGGTTCGCCGGGCATCTTCGGGTACTCCGGCGGGTACGGCAGTTCACCGAGCCCGTGCTCCCGCTCGTCCCGGTCGGCCAGCTCCAGCAGCCCGTCGAGCCGGAACGCGTGCTCGTCCATGTCCGCGTGCACGTCGCCGGCCTCGGCGTAGCGCCCGGGCATGGTCCGGATGTCGAAGTCGCGCGGTTCGGCGTCGTCGATCTCCTCCCAGCGCAGCGGGGCGGAGACCGGGGCGTGCGGGAAGGGGCGTACGGAGTAGGCGGAGGCGATCGTGCGGTCGCGGGCGGTCTGGTTGTAGTCGACGAAGATCCGCTCGCCGCGCTCCTCCTTCCACCAGGCGGTGGTCACCCGGTCCGGCATCCGGCGTTCCAGTTCCCGTCCGGTGGCGATGGCGGCGCGCCGGACCGCGGTGAAGGTCCACTTCGGCTCGATGGGGACGAAGACATGGATGCCCCGGCCGCCGGAGGTCTTGGGCCAGCCGCGCAGACCGTGCTCGTCGAGGAGGGACCGCAGCTCGTGGGCGGCCCGCACCGCGTCCGCGTAGTCCGTTCCGGGCTGTGGGTCGAGGTCGATGCGCAGTTCGTCCGGGTGGTCGGTGTCGGCCCTGCGGACGGGCCAGGGGTGGAAGGTGAGCGTGCCGAGGTTGGCCGCCCAGATGACGGCGGCGAGTTCGGTGGGGCAGATCTCGTCGGCGGAACGGCCGCTGGGGAAGTCGATCCTGGCGGTGGGGATCCAGTCGGGAAGGTTCTTCGGGGCCCGCTTCTGGTAGAAGAACTCGCCCTCGACACCGTCGACGAAGCGCTGGAGGGTGGTCGGCCGGTCGCGCAGGGCGCGGGTGATGCCGGGGCCCACGGCCAGGAAGTACTCGGCCACGTCCCTCTTCGTATAGCCCTTGGCCGGGAAGTAGACCTTGTCCGGACTGGACAGCCGTACGGCCCGTCCGCCGGCTTCGAGTTCCACCGCTTTTCCCGCTGCGCCCATGACGGTCACGGTAGGCCGGGTCCGCATATGCCGCATATCGGGAGACGCAGGCGCGTCCGTCGGCAAGAATCGGGGCCATGGATCTGCCGGTGATGCCGCCTGTGAAGCCGATGCTCGCCAAGTCCGTCCCGAAGATCCCGCCCGGTATGCAGTACGAGGCCAAGTGGGACGGTTTCCGCGCGATCGTGCACCGCGACGGCGACGAGGTGGTGATCGGCAGCCGCACCGGAAAGCCGCTCACCCGCTACTTCCCCGAGCTGGTCACCGCCGTACGCGACAATCTGCCGCCGCGCTGTGTGATCGACGGCGAGATCGTCGTCGTGTACGAGGGCCGGCTGGACTTCGACCGGCTCAGCGAGCGCATCCACCCCGCCGATTCCCGGGTGCGGCTGCTCGCCGAGCGGACCCCGGCCAGTCTGGTCGCCTTCGACATCCTGGCGGTGGACGACGATTCGCTGCTCTCCCTCCGGCAGTCCGACCGGCGTGCTGTGCTGGAGGCGGCCCTGTCCGCCGCGTCGCCGCCCGTCCACCTCGCGCCTGCGACCACGGACCCGGCTGTGGCCCAGGAGTGGTTCGACCGGTACGAGGGCGCGGGGCTCGACGGTGTGGTCGCCAAACCGCTCGATCTGCCGTACCGCCCCGACACCCGGGTGATGTACAAGATCAAGCACGAGCGGACCGCCGACTGCGTGGTGGCGGGCTACCGCCTCCACAAGAGCGGCCCGGTCGTCGGCTCGCTGCTGCTCGGTCTGTACGACGCCGAGGGCGTCCTGCAGCACGTCGGGGTCTGTGCGGCCTTCTCGATGAAGCGGCGCGCCGAGCTCCTGGAGGAGCTGGAACCACTGCGCATCGAGCCGGCCGACCACCCGTGGGCGGCCTGGACGGACGCGGCGGCGCACGAGGGGTCACGGCTGCCCGGGGCACCGAGTCGCTGGTCGGGCAAGAAGGACCTGTCCTGGGTGGCGCTCAGCCCGGAGCGGGTGTGTGAGGTGGCGTACGACCACATGGAGGGCGACCGTTTCCGGCACACCGCGCAGTTCCGCCGGTGGCGTCCGGACCGCGCCCCGGACGGCTGCACGTACGCGCAGTTGGAAGAGGTGGTGCGGTACGACCTGGCCGAGGTGCTGTCAGTCGGCGGGCGCTGAGCCCGAGGGCGTGGCGCACGGCTCCTCGGTCGTGCCCGGATCGGGCGTCGGGGACTCGGTGGTTCCGGTCGAGCCGGTGGGGTCCGGTGACGGCGAGCCGCTCGGGCAGCCGGGGTCCGTTCCCGGATCGGGGGCCGAGGTGCTGGGGTCGGGGCTGGTGCCGGGGTCCGGGGAGGCCGGTGCGCTGCCGGTCGGGTCGGGTGAGGCGGTGCCCGGATCGGTGGGGTCCGGGGAGCCGGTCGGGCCCGGGGAGCCGGTCGATGAGCCGGAGGGCTTCGGGGAGGTGGAGGGCGAGGGTCCGTGCGAACCGCCGGGCTGCGGGCCGATGACGATGCCGCCGCCCGGGGCTCCGGGACCGCCCACCGGGTGCGTCGGCTTGTTCGGTCCGCCCGCGCCGGGACTCTTCGGGACGTTGCCCTTGCCGTCGGCCACCGGGTGACTGCCCTTGCGGTAGAACTCCAGCCAGGACAGCACGGTGCGCAGGTAGGTGTCCGAGTGGTTGTAGCTGAGGATCGCCCGGTCCAGGTCGGCCTTCACCGACAGCTCGCGCGGTCCGGCACAGAGGTAGTACCCGGCGGCGAGGGCGGCGTCGTAGACGTTGTTCGGATCGCGGCGGCCGTCGCCGTTGCCGTCCTTGCCCCAGTGGGCCCAGGTGGACGGGATGAACTGCATCGGGCCGACCGCCCGGTCGTAGGTGCTGTCGCCGTCGTACTCGCCGCCGTCGGTGTCCGGAATGTTGGCGAATCCGGCGCCGTTCAGCACCGGCCCCAGGATCGGGACGGGCGTCGTGCCGTGGGCGTCGACCCGTCCCCCGCCCGCCTGGCCCGACTCGACCTTGCCGATCGCCGCGAGCAACTGCCACGGCAGATGGCATCCGGGGTCGGTACGTGCGAGCGCGCTCTCCGCCTTGCGGTAGGCGGCGAGCACCGTGGCCGGGATGCCCGCCTCGGCCCACGACCGCGCGACGGCCGGGCTCTGCTTCACACCGGCGTTCGGCGGCGTCGGCGACTGCAGCGGCGGCAGTTCGGTGTGGTAGGAGTCGTCGTTGGACACGTGCGACCACGTGACCTCGTCGGACTCCTGGCGCTCCTTCGCGGTCGGTTCATGGCGGACGAGTCCCGGTGCCTGGGACCCGGTGAGCGCGGCCATCGCGGCGACCGCGGCTGCCGTGCCGCCGATTCCGCGGCGCATGGTGCCGTTGAACCTCATGCGTGCTCCCCTCTCCCCCGGGTCACCGGGCGAACGTATCGATGCCGGAGATCCGCCAGGTGTCGCCGCGGCGGACAGCGTCCACGGCGAACATGGCCGCCGCGTAGGTCGTCTCGTCCGACGTGCCGGTACGGGTGTTGCTCTGGTCGGCGTAGATCAGCAGCCGGGCCCGGTCGCCGTCGAGGAGTTCCACACCGCTGTCCGTGACGGTCGTGGTCAGCACGAGCTTCTGCTTCTGCCCCTGCGCCCGTACCTGCGCGAGCATGTCCGCGTGCTGCTGGACCGCCTTGCCGACCAGGTAACTCTTCACCGAGCGCTCGGACTTGGCGGGCGAGGCGTAGTTGTACGAGAACACCGCGCCCACCGCCTCGGAGATCTGCCCCTTCACCTCGCTGGTGCGGCCGATGTCGGTGAGGGCCGTGTTCCGGCGGGCCGGGTCGTCGCGCAGGCTCGCGGCCGAGCCGAACGCCCAGGCGGCGAAGGCGCCGAGGAGCACCGTGAGGGCGCAGAGGACGGCGGGCAGCCGGAGACGGAGGCGGGGCGGCCGCTTGCGTCGCGGTGCCGCCTCCTCCTCCCGCTCCCCCGTGTCGGCGTCGTCGGTGACCGCGTCCTCGACCGTGGTGTCTTCCCCGGCCGTGGTCCCTGCGGGCTCGTCCCGTGCGGCGCCGGGGGGCGCGGGCTTGCCCGGCGGGGCGGCAGCGGTGGCGGTGGCGCGTTCCGCGGCGACGGTGGCCAGACGGCGTTGGCGGTTGACGAGGTGACGGGTCGTCGACATGTCCGGGGTCCTCTCGGGTGGCGGGGTGGGAGTCGGTGGCGTCAGAGGCTGTCGGGTGACCTCGGATCGGAAAGCGGACGCGGTCTGGTGCGTGCGATTCCAAGGCGGAGGAGGGAGGCGACGCGGAGCGTCGTCGACCGACGACAACGCAGGAAGCGTGCGTGCCAGGGCGTGGCCGCCCGGTCAGAGGTCACCCGACAGCCTCTCAGCCGGCCGTGTTGCCGACGGGCGCCTGGCCGAGAGCGCTGAGCTTCCACCCCTCGGAGGTACGGGTGAGCTGCCCGAGCATCCGGCTCTCCTTCACCGCGGGCTTGCCCTTGGGCGCGGTCACGGTGACGCGCAGCGCCACCATCACCCCGGCCTTGCCGGCCCGGTCGTCGAGTTCGGTCACCGCCCCGGACAGGATCTGGGCCGTGCTGACGGTTTTCGCCTGCTGGATCTGCTTCACGAACGCGTCGCGTCCGTCGACGAGTTGCCGGTGCAGATCGCCGGTGGTGGAGTCCTCCCAGCTGTCGAGGCCCTTCGCCAGCTTCCGGTGGTCCAGGGTGTTCATGTTCTGCACGGCCTGTTCGCCCGCGGCCAGCGCGTCGTCGCGGGCCCGTGCGTACGCCGCCGATTCGTCGTGCGCGGCGTCGTACCGGGACACCCCGCCCCAGCCGGCCGCGACGGCCGCCGCGACCGTCAGCGCGATCGCCACCGCCACCAGCGGGTTCCTCGTCATCCGTACCCGTGCCATTGCTGTCTCTCCCCTGCGGCCGATCCGTGCTGAGCTGGACGAGTGTGGGCTCTGCTATCTGGAGGTGATCTCGACGACGGTCCAGTGGCCGTCTTGCAGTTCGGCCGTGACGGAGAGCTGTGCCGCCGCCGTGGTGGCCGGTTTGCCTTCGCGTTCGTAGACCTGGTCGAGGAAGACGAGCAGGTGGGCGCTGCTGTCCGTCAGCCGGGTCACTCCGGCGCGTACGACCTGGGTGGTCAGTGTCAGCTTCTGGTCGGCGGCCTGCTTCTCGACCTGGCCGAACAGGGCCGCGTACTGCTTGAGCGCCGTCCCTGCCAGGAGTTCTTTCGCCGACTCCTTGGTGACGCCGGTGGCCTGCGGGCTGTACGAGAAGACCTTGCCGAGCGCGTTGCTGACATCGCCGGCGACCCGGGTGGTCGCCGCGCTGTCGGTCAGCGCCCGGTTCGAGGTGGCGGGGGTGTCGCGCAACTGCCTGCCCTTGGCGAAGAGTCCGCCACCGGCCGCGAGGAGTGCCACGACCAGAACCGCTGCCACGACATGCGGCCACCGGCGGCCCGCCCCGGGCGGGACCGTGCCGTCCTCATCGGCGCCCGCGTCGAGTTCCTCCGTTTCCTCGACGGCCTCCGCGTCCACGTCCGTGCTCACGACCGCCGCCCCTCCCCGCTCCTTCATGCGCCGCCCCCGACCGGAATCGCCGTGAGGGCCTTGACCTTCCAGCCGTCCGCGGTACGGGCGAGCGTGGCCTCGAAGCGTTTGCGTTCGGTGCCGCCCTTGCCGGTGCGCGGGGTGACGTCGACATCGACCGTCGCGATCAGTGCCGCCGTACCGGTGCGCTCGTCGAGTGCGGTGAGCGCCGCGTCGGTGACCTTGCCGCGGGCGGTGGAGCCGGACTTCGTCAGTTCGCTCGCGTCCTTGCTCCGGGTGCGCCCCAGCTGGTCGTGCAGCGGCCCGGTGGAGGAGTCGAGCCAGGTGCCGAGGCCCGCGTCGACACTCTTGGCGTCCTTCCCGTCGAGGCTGTTCAGCCGGGCGAGGTGGCGCTTTCCGTCGGCCAGCGCGACATCGCGGTTCTTCGCGTACGACAGGTCTTCGTCGCCGCGCGCGTCGGCGTACGACCAGCCGCCGAGTGCGCAGATCACCGCCGCGGCGAGCAGCGCCGCCCAGCCGCTCAGGGTCTTCGTACGGGGCGTCATGCGCCGCCTCCCTGTCCGAGTCCCAGCAGGCCGGCCATGCCGTCGGCGGCCGGCGGGGTGGCCCCGGTGACGCCGAGGGTGCCGGGGAGCCGGTGCGCCGAGCCGTGTCCGAGGAGCATCGATCCGGGTTTGGCGGGCTCGGGCACGGCGCCGCCCTTCGGTGCGTTGGCGCTGCCCCGGACGTTGATGCCGGTGCCGGACGCCGAGGTACAGCGGGCCTTGGTGTTGACGGGTGGTCCGGCTGAGGTGTCGAGACCGCTGCGGTAGACCGTGGAGCCGTATCCGGCGGTGCAGGGCAGGGGTTCGAAGAAGGTGACCGACATGCCGAACCGGGCTCCGTTCCGGTCCACCGCGCTCGATCCCGCGGCTGCCACCGCGGGCAGTTTCACCAGGAGTTCCTCCAGTCCGCGCTGCCGGGTGACGGCGACCTCGGAGGTGGTGAGGAGGTTGGCGACGACGACGCCGAAGCTCGGGTCGAGGTCCCGCAGCAGTCCGCTGATCTGTCCGGTCGCGTCGGGGGCGACCGCGATCAGCCTGCGCAGGTCGGTGTCCGATCCCTTGATTTCGGCGGCCAGTTGCTCGGCGCCGGAGGCGAAGCCCTTGAGTGCTTCGCCCTGTTCGGCCTGGGTGCGCAGCACGGTCTCGCCGTCGGCCATCAGCCGGGTGTTGACGGGCAGTGCGTCGTCGGCCGCCCGGACGAAGTCGCTCCCGGTGTCCAGGAGGACCTGGAGGTCGTCGCCGCGCCCCTCGAACGCGGCGGCGAACTCGTCGACGACCGTGCGCAGGGATTCCAGGTCGACGGAGCCCGCCAGGTCGTTGACGCTGGTGAGGACGTTGGTGACGGGGGCCGGGACGGTGGTGTCGGCCTGGTCGATGACCGACCCGTTCGCCAGGTACGGGCCGTCGGTGCGGGTGGGCCGCAGGTCGACGTACTGCTCGCCGACCGCGGAGAGGTTGGCGACTACCGCCGTGAGGCTGTCCGGGATCTTCGGGGCGTCCTTCTCGATGCGCAGTTCGGCCTCGACTCCGTCGTCGGTGAGCGCGATCGGCCCGACCCGGCCCACGGACACGCCCCGGTAGGTGACGTCGGAGTGGGTGTACAGGCCGCCGGTGCGCGGGAGTTGGACGGTGACGGTGTAGTAGCCGCGCAGGCCGATGTAGTGGCCGAGGTCGGCGTACCGCACCCCGAGGTAGCCGAGGACGAGCACCGCGACGACCAGGAAGGCGATGTTCTTCAGCCGGATGGCGAGGGTGATCACCGGCCGCTCCCGTCCGTGACCGCCGTGGAGAGGGGGGGCAGTGGCAGGGGCGGCGCCGAGCCGGAATTCGCGCTCGTGGCGCCCGCGGTGGGCTGGGCGGTGTCCGGGACCAGCGGCGGGATGATCTGCGTGCCGGGCATGGCCGTCACATCCAGGTAGACGTTGAGGTAGTCGCCCTTGACCCCGCGGAGCACCTCGTCCGTGAACGGGTAGGTGAGCAGCACCTGGAGGGAGTCCGGCAGGTCGCTCCCGGAATCGGCGAGCGCTTTGAGGGTGGGGGCCAGGGCCTTGAGGTCGGCGATCATGTCGGCCTTGCTCTTGTTGACCGTGTCGACGGCGACGGCGGAGAGGGTGTCGAGCGAGCGGAGCATGGTGAGGAGCGAGCCGCGCTGTTTCTCCAGGACCTTCAGGCCGGGGCTGAGCCCGGTGAGGACCGTGCCGACGTCCTGTTTGCGGGTGGCGAGGGTGGCGGAGAGCCGGTTGACGCCGTCGAGTGCGTCGGTGATGTCTCCCTTGTGGCCGTCCAGGTTCGTGACGAGGGTGTCGACCCGGTCGAGCATGGAACGGACCTGGGGTTCCTTTCCGGCGAGCGCCTTGTTGAGTTCGGTGGTGATGGTCTTGAGCTGGTTGACGCCACCGCCGTTGAGGAGCATCGACAGGGCGCCGAAGACCTCTTCGACCTCGGGGTTGCGGTTGGTCCGGGTCAGCGGGATCCGGTCTCCGTCGGCGAGCCTGCCCCGGGCGGTGCCGCTCGTCGGCGGCGAGAGCTGGATGTACTTCTCGCCGAGGAGGCTGGACTGTTCGAGGTGGGCGTAGGCGTTCTCGGGCAGTTCGACCTTGCCGTTGACCCGCATGGTGACCTTGGCGTTCCAGCTGCCCGAGTTCAGGGAGATCTTGGTGACGCGGCCGACGGCGACGTCGTTGACCTTCACCGAGGACTGCGGGGCGAGGCTGAGGACGTCCGCGAATTCCGCGGTGATCTCGTACGGGTGGTCGCCGAGGTCGGCGCCGCCGGGCAGCGGCACCTGGTCGATGCCGGTGAACGACGGCAGGCCGGTGCCGGTGACGACCAGGGCCAGGCCGATGCCCACGGCCAGCACCGCGACGACGCCGGTCGTGCGGGCTCCGGGTCTGCGCAGGGCGCGGCTCATCGGTTCGCCCCCTTCTTCTCCGTGGCGGTCTTCGCCGGGGTGCCGTAGACGGTGCCGACGGGCGGGAGCGGCAGGGCGGGCAGCGCCTTCTGGCGCGCGGTGTCCACCGGTGCGAGTCCCGCGAGTGCGGGGGTCTCGGTGAGCGGCCCTCCCATGGAGAGCTCATTGAGGTTCGTACGGCCGTTGAGGGTGCGGTTCACCGGGTCGTAGGCGTTGACCACGTTGTCCGCGGCGAGCGGCAGCGTGTCCATCGACTCGGCGAGCGAGGCACGCTGGTCGACCAGGGTCTGGGTGAGCGGCACCAGGGCGTCCACGTTCGACTTCAGGGCGCCGCGGTTCTTCTGGATGAAGCTCTTGACCTGGCCCAGGGCGGTGCCCAGCTCCTTCAGTGCCGCGCTGAGGTTCTCCTTGTCGTCGGCGAGGAATCCGGTGACGGAGTTCAGTTGCTGTTCGGCGGCGCGCACACTGCCGTCGTTGTCCTTCAGCACGGTGGTGAAGGTCTGCAGGTAGGACAGTGTGTCGAAGAGGTTCCCGCTGCTCTTGTCGAGGGTCTTGGTCGCCTTGCCGAACTGTTCGATGGAGTTCCCGATGGCCTTTCCGTTGCCGTCGAGGTTCTTGGCGCCGGTGTCGAGGAGCCCGGAGAGCGCACCGTCCGCGTTGGCTCCGTCGGGGCCGAGGGCCGTGGAGAGTCTGGTGATGGACTCGTACAGTTGGTCGACCTCGACGGGGGTGGCGTTGTTCGCGGCGGGCAGTACGGCGTTGTCCGCGATCTGCGGGCCGCCGTTGTACGCGGGGGCGAGCTGGACGTAGCGGTCGGCGACGAGGCTGGGGGCGACGACCACGGCGTGCGCCTCCTTGGGGACCTTGATGCCCTTGTCGACCCGCAGGGTGACTTCGACCTCGCCGCCGCGCGGCGTGACCGATTCGACCTTGCCGACCCTGACGCCGAGGATCCGCAGGTCCGATCCGGCGTACACACCGGTGGCCTGGTCGAAGAAGGCGGTGATGGTCGTCGTTCCTTCGTCGTCCATCGCCATCACACCGGTGGTGGCCGCGACGGCCACGACGGCGAGTCCGGCGCCGATGCCGACGATGCGCGTCATTCTCATCTCATCGGCCGCCTTGCTGCTCGGGTGGCTTGCATTCGGGTCCTGCGGGGGTCCCGGCGGGCAGGTAGTTCTTCGGGACGACCCCGCAGACGTAGTTGTCGAACCACCGGCCGCTGCCGAGGGTGTTGCCGACCAGCCGGTTGTACGAACCGGCGAGCGACAGCACCTTGTCGAGGCTCTTGCGGTTCTTCACCAGGACCGCGGTGACCCGGCCGAGCGACTCCAGGGTGGGCCTCAGCTGTTTGTTGTTGTCCTCGACGAGGCCGGTGAGCTGGGTGCCCAGGTTCCGGGTGCCGGTGAGCAGCAGATGGATGGAGTCGCGGCGCGCCTGGATCTCGCCGAGGAGCAGATTGCCGTCCTCCAGCAGGGTTTCGAAGCTGCTCTTCTTGTCGGCGAGGGTCTTGGTGAGCTGCTTGCTGCCCTTGAGGAGGGTGGCGAGCTGGGCGTCGCGCTCGGAGACCGTCCTGGAGAGGGCAAAGAGCCCGTCGGCGGCGCTCTTCACGTCCGGCGGGGAGTCCTTGAAGGTGGCGGAGATCGTCTCGAAGCTTTTGGCGAGCTGCCGGGTGTCGATCTCCCCGATGGTCTCGCCGAGTCCGTTGAATGCCTGGGTGACGTCGTACGGGGAGGTGGTGCGGCTGACCGTGATGCGCTCGTGCGGATCCTGCGGGGCGTCGCCGAGCGGGTCGACGGCGAGGTACTTCTCGCCCAGCAGTGTCTTGATGGCGATGCCGACGGTGGAGGAGTTGCCGATCCAGACGTCCTTGACCTTGAAGCGGACCTTCACCTTGGAGCCGTCGAGCGACACGCCGGTGACCTCGCCGACCTTCACTCCGGCGACCCGTACCTCGTCGCCCTCGGCGAGTCCGGCGGATTCGGTGAAGTCGGCGCTGTAGGTGGTGCCGCCGCCGATGAAGGGCAGCGAGTCGGCGCGGTAGGCGGCCAGGCCGACGAGGGCGAGGACGATCAGTCCCACGAGGGCCACGGCGACGGGATTGCGTTCCCGTACGGGTTTGATTCTCATGCCTGGCACCTCGGCTTCGCGACCACGATGCCGGTGGGCGGTGCGCTGCCGTCGTCGGTGCTCACGCCGCTGACCTTGGCCTCGCAGAGGTAGAGGTTGAGCCATGAGCCGTACGAGGCGAGGCGGCTGATCGCTTCCATCTTGGCCGGTGTCTTGTGCAGGAAGTTCTCGATCTGCGGGGTGCCCTTGCCCAACTGGTCGGAGAGGCGGCCGAGTTGTCTGATGTCGTCCTTGAGGGGTTTGCGGCCGTCGTCGAGGAGGTCCGCGGTGACGGTGGTGAGCGAACCCATCGCGGTGACCGCCCGGCCGAGCGGTTTGCGGTCGCCGGAGAAGCCGGTGACGAGCTTCTGGAGGGTGACGACGAGGTCGTTGAAGCCGGCCTCGCGATCGTTGACGGTCTTCAGGACCGTATTGAGGTTCTTGATCACCTCGCCGATCACCTTGTCCTTCGCGGCGACCGTGCCGGTCAGCGAGCCGACGTGCTGGAGGATGCTGTCGACGGTGCCGCCCTCGCCCTGGAGCACCTGGACGATGGAGCCCGCGAGCTGGTTGACGTCCGGCGGGGAGAGCCCTTCGAAGAGCGGCTGGAAGCCGTTGAAGAGCTGGGTGAGATCGAGCGCCGGGGTGGTGCGCGAGAGCGGGATGGTCGCCCCGGCGGCGAAGCTGCGGCCGACCGGTCCGGCGCCCTGGTCGAGGTCGATGTACCGCTGGCCGACCATGTTGAGGTATTTGATCGAGGCGGTCACCGAAGCGGGCAGCCTGCGCCCCTTGCGGACGGCGAAGCCGACCTCGGCGAGCCGCTTGTCGGCCACCTCGATGGACTCGACCTGCCCGACCTTCACCCCGGCGATCCGGATGCTGTCACCGACGATCAGTCCGGTGACGTCGGTGAACCTGGCCTTGTACGTGGTGGTGTCGCCGACGCCCGTATTGGCGATGGACAGGGCCAGGACGGTGGTGGCCAGAACGGTCACCAGAATGAAGACGATCGATTTCGCGAGCGGCCCGGCGAGAGAGCGGCGCTTCACTTGAGCTTCACCTCCGCGCCGCGGAAGGCCGGACCGATGAGCACGCTGCTCCAGTCGGGCAGGGTCTGCGGCTGGACTTTCAGTGAGGGGGCGACCAGTTCGTTGACGAGTCGGCTCTCCTGCGGGGAATTGGGCATGCCGAGGGCGGAGTCCGTGTCCGGGGGCGCGGTGCCGGTCGGCTCATCGGCGCGTGGCCGGCCGGCCGGTGCGAGCGCCCCGGCCGTACGGGCGTCGGCGGTCGGTACGGTCCGGCCGACGTACGGCACGGAGTAGCAGTGCGGTCCGCCGGTCGCGTCGTACACCGGGGTGTCCTTGCCGGGCACGTACTTGCCCTTGGACTTCACGGCCTTGACGGTGACGTGGAGTCCGGGCCGGTTCGTGCCCTTGCCGAGCGCCTTGTCCATGGCCGGGACGAAGCCGGCCATGGTCCGCAGGGTGCAGGGGAATTCGTCCGAGTACCGTGCCAGCAGTTCCAGCGTCGGCCGGCCCGTGGCGGAGAGCCGGATCAGGTTGTCCTTGTTCTCCCGGAGGAAGGACGTGATGTCCTGCGCGGAGGCGGTCGTGGACCCGTACAGGTCGGCGAGTTCCGCCTGCTGTTCGGCGACGGTGCCGCTGGTGGTGGTGAAGTCGGTGAGCGCGTCCAGGACATCGGGCGCGGCATCCCCGTACACCTTGCTCACCTTGACGAGTTCCTTGATGTCGGCGTTGAGGGTGGGGAGTTGGGGGTTGAACTTCTTGAGGTGGGCGTCGAGCGTGAGGAGGGTGTCGCCGAGCTTCTCACCGCGTCCTTCGAGTGCCTGGGAGACCGCGCCGAGGGTGGCGGCGAGCTTCTCCGGCTTGACGGCGGTCAGCAGCGGCAGGACGTTGTCGAGGACCTCCTCCAGCTCGATGGCGTTGCTGGAGCGGTCCTGCGGGATGACGGCTCCGGCCCGCAGGGACTGCGCGGACGGCGTCCCGGGCGGTACGAGCGCCACGAACCGTTCCCCGAAGAGCGTGGTGGGCAGCATCTGGGCGGTCACGTCGGCGGGGATGCGGTCGAGCTTGTCGGGCTGGATCGCGAGGGTGAGCCGGGCCCCGTCCCCGTCGGCCGAGATGGTGCGGACCTGCCCGACGACGACGCCGCGCAGCTTCACATCCGCGTTGTCATGCATCTCGTTGCCGACGCTGCCGGTGCGTACGGTCACGGTGGCGTCGTCGGTGAAGTCCTTGTTGTACACGGAGACCGATACCCATACGAGCACGGCGGGCACGAGGAGGAAGGTGACTCCGGCGAGTCTGCGGCGCACGGTCTGCGCCCGGTGGGCATTCATCAGCCGGCCACCTTCACCGTCGTCGTGGCACCCCAGATGGCGAGCGAGAGGAAGAAGTCGGTGACGCTGATGAGCACGATGGCGTTGCGCACCGACCGGCCGACGGCCACCCCCACTCCGGCGGGTCCGCCGGTGGCGTGGAAGCCGTAGTAGCAGTGGGCGAGGATCACCATCACGCTGAAGATCAGCACCTTGAGCACCGACAGCAGCACGTCGTCCGGGGAGAGGAAGAGATTGAAGTAGTGGTCGTAGGTGCCCGCGGACTGTCCGTTGAACAGGATCGTGATGTAGCGGGACGCCAGGTACGAGGAGAGCAGCCCGATCGCGTACAGCGGGATGATCGCGACGACTCCGGCAATGATCCGGGTGGTGACGAGGTACGGCATGGACCGCACGCCCATCGCCTCCAGGGCGTCGACCTCCTCGTTGATCCGCATCGCGCCGAGCTGGGCGGTGAAGCCGGCGCCGACGGTCGCGGAGAGCGCGAGTCCGGCGACGAGCGGAGCGATCTCACGGGTGTTGAAGTAGGCGGAGATGAAGCCGGTGAAGGCGGAGGTGCCGATCTGGTTGAGGGCGGCGTAACCCTGGAGGCCGACGACCGTGCCGGTGAAGAGGGTCATCGCGATCATCACGCCGATGGTGCCGCCGATGACACCGAGACCGCCGCTGCCGAACGCCACTTCGGCCAGCAGTCGCTGGACCTCGCGCAGGTAGCGGCGCAGAGTCCGCGGGATCCAGATCAACGCCCGCACATAGAAGGTGAGTTGTTCGCCCGATCGATCCAGCCAGCTGAGCATCGACATCGGTCAGCTCCCCTTCGCGGGGACGATCTGGAGGTAGATCGCCGTGAGGACCATGTTCACGAAGAACAGCAGCATGAAGGTGATGACGACCGACTGGTTGACCGCGTCACCGACGCCCTTGGGGCCGCCGCGCGGGTTGAGTCCGCGATAGGCGGCGACGACGCCCGCGATGAAGCCGAAGATCAGCGCCTTGACCTCGCTGATGTACAGGTCGGGGAGCTGGGCGAGGGCGGAGAAGCTGGCGAGGTAGGCCCCGGGGGTGCCATGTTGCAGGATCACGTTGAAGAAGTAGCCGCCGAGCGTGCCGACGACGGAGACCAGTCCGTTGAGCAGGACGGCCACGAGCATGGTGGCGAGGACGCGCGGGACGACGAGGCGCTGGATGGGCGAGACGCCCATGACCTCCATCGCGTCGAGTTCCTCGCGGATCTTCCGCGAGCCGAGGTCCGCGCAGATCGCCGAGCCCGCCGCACCGGAGATCAGCAACGCCACGATGATGGGGCTGGCCTGCTGGATGACGGCGAGGACACTGGCGCCGCCGGTGAACGACTGGGCGCCGAGCTGCTGGGTCAGCGAGCCGACCTGGAGGGCGATGACCGCGCCGAACGGGATGGAGACGAGGGCGGCGGGCAGGATGGTGACGCTGGCGACGAACCAGAACTGTTCGATGAACTCCCGTACCTGGAAGGGCCTGCGGAAGATGTCGCGGCTCACGGTCCCGGCGAGGGAGAACAGTTTCCCGGTCTCGCGCAGCGGGGCGAGCAGCCGCGTGGGAGGCCGCTGCTCCGGCGTCTTCGGCCCGGTGGCGTCGGCCACGCCGGCCGTGGGCGGCTCGGGGGGCCGCACCGGCATGGGGGCCGTCACGGGCGTCCACCGCCCGTGGCCGGGGTGTAGCTCTTCATGATGGCGGTACGGGCGGCCTCCGGCAGCTGGCCCATCATCGAGAGGACCCGTTCCCGGCGGCGCAGCGCTGCCTGCCGTACGGGCATGCCGGGCGACGGCTCCAGCTGCGGTACGACGGTGCGCGGGCCGTTGGCGGAACTGATGCCGACGCCGTAGCCGTTCATCTCCTCGGCGGCGAGGGTGGCGGCGTCCTTCTCCTCGGCCATCCCGATGGGGCCCTCGCGGCGCCCTGCGAGGAATTGGGCGACGACCGGCACATCGCTGGTGAGCAGCACCTCACGCGGTCCGAAGGTGACGAGGTTGCGGCAGAACAGCATGCCCATGTTGTCCGGGACGGTGGCCGCGATGTCGAGGTTGTGGGTGACGATGAGCATCGTCGCGTCGATCTGCGCATTGAGATCGATGAGCAGCTGGGAGATGTAGGCGGTGCGGACCGGGTCGAGTCCGGAGTCCGGTTCGTCGCAGAGAATGATCTGAGGGTCCAGGACGAGGGCTCGGGCCAGGCCGGCGCGCTTGCGCATGCCGCCGGATATCTCGCCGGGCAGTTTGTCCTCGGCGCCGAGGAGACCGACGATGTCGATCCGCTCCATGACGATCCGGCGGATTTCCGATTCCTTCTTGCGGGTGTGCTCACGCAAGGGAAAGGCGATGTTGTCGAACAGTGACATCGAGCCGAAGAGCGCGCCGTCCTGGAACATGAGACCGAAGAGCTTGCGGGTCTCCATGATCTCGCGCTCGGGGCTGTTGACCATGTCGACGCCGTTGATGAGGACGCGACCCCGCTCGGGCTTGAGCAGACCGATGATGGATTTCAGGAAGACGGTCTTTCCGGTGCCGGAAGGGCCGAGCATCACGCTCACCTCACCGGCGGGCAGTGTGAGACTGACGTCCTGCCAGATGTTCTGTCTGCCGAAAGACTTCGTCAGGCCCTCGACGACTACTTCGATTCCCATCGGCCCTCCCTCGACGTTGTGGTGAACGTAGTCATCTGTCAGCGCTCCGGCTCTGAGGAATCCAATAGCGGCTCGTCACCCGTGCACCAGGAGGCGCACGGTATGTCCGTCGAAACCGCCAGGACAAGCCGTTGAACAGCGGAAATCAACGAACCAGGTGCTGGGAGTGGATCACTTGTCACTCGTTGACAAATCAGTCGCCCGGCTTTGTCGAAACATGCGCAAGCACTCCGGTGGAGAGGTTGGGGCCCACGGCCCGATGAGCCGGAGCCGCGGGGCCCCGACAAGCGGATACTGGCGCATTTCCGTGCTGGCCATACGGGACGCTACGACCGGGTAACCTGACTTCGCAATACTGGACGCCGAACTTTCTCCACGCTGCCCAAGGGGCAGCGATCACTTGTAATCGAGTGAGTGGTCGACAGGAAAAAGCTGTCCGGGAGTGATGAATTGCGAAGGGCGTGGGGAGGCCGTCCGCTCGGGGATTGGCACCTGCCGCACGTACGGTGTCCACGGTGCAGCGCACGCCCGGCCGCACAGCAGCACGGCCGCCGGCCCCGGCCCTTTGCAGGGTCGGGGCCGGCGGCCGTCGGACGGGGTCAGCGTTCCGGAATAGGCTTCTTCGCGGGACAGTCCGGGCTGTCGGGGTTGCTGACCACGCACAGCGGGGCCTGCGTCATCTTGATGTAGTTTCCGCCGCCGGAGATGGATGCCGTCATCAGTGGTGACAGGTCCTCGTCGACACCGCAGCCCGTGAATGCCGGGATATAGGTTTCACCACTCATGGTGCCGCCGCGGTTGACCGTGTATCCCGAGGGCGGATTACCTGTACCGAACGCGTAAAGTGTCTGTTTGATCGGTTTGACCGTCCGGCAGTTGGGGCCCACGTCGAGGGGTTCGCCATTGACACGGACATCACTGATGGTGAGTTCGAAGTCGGCGGTGACGGTCGTGTCCTCCGGGATCCTGGGGTCGGAGTTGTGGCTGACGGACTTGATGAGGGCGGGCGGGCCCACCTGGGACAACACCATGGTCGCGGTGGTCGGCATGAATCCGTAGGTGAGGAATGTCCCCTGCGACGGAGGCAGTTGCCGACGCCCGTTGTAGTCGAAGTCCGCCTCGCTGAGCACCGTGAAGGTGTCCGTGCACGGATCGGCGATGTACGTCTTCATCAGAACAACGTTCAGGTGTGCGGGCCCGAGCAGCGCCGCCGAGTCGAGCTTCTTGACGTTCGTGAACCCTGCCACATATGTCTCGGCCGGCGTGGGAATGGAAAGCGGCGGGAAGGGGCACGGTTCGGGATCGGTGTCGCCCTGCGCCCTGGCCGCGCGGCGGGCGTCGTTCAGCTTCTCCCGCTGGCTGGGCGGGAGTTTCCCGGCGAGGTCGGGTAGGTCGGGAAGGTCGGGAGTGGGCTCGACGGGTTTCTCCGCCGCTGGGCCGGCGATGGTCAAGGAGGCGAGCGTGCCGTCCGCTCCGTCCACGAGCCGGCAGGCGACGTCGATGCCGTCCGGTACGGCGGCCGAGCCGTCCTCTTTCAACGGGCTCAGGGCCAGCGTCAGGTCCGAGGCGGACAGCGTGGCGGTGCCGGGCGAGCCGAACGTGGCCGTCGGGACCGCACCCGCGGCTTCGATCTTGAGACTTTCCTGCCCCGCGATGTCCTGCGCGGGAGCCTCGAGTCCGGACCAGTCGGCGGTGGCGGACTCCTTCGACATGGCGTGCAGGACCTTCAGTTGCACGACGGCCGACACTGTTGTGGCGTCGAGCCCCGCCAACTCGTCCAGCGCGGCCTTCGGCAGGTCGACCTCCACCGTCACATCGCGGGGCTCCACCGGTCGGCCCACTCTGCCGCCTGCCGGAAATCGCCCCGCGACGACGGCCGTCATCGCATACGAACCATCCGGGAATTGGCAGTTGTAGCCGAGGGATATCTCCGCCCGTTGCGAATCGGCCGCCGAATCCGCGCCCGGAAGAAAGGTGGCCGCGACGACCAGGAGGCCACCTGCGGCAAAACGCGCGGGCTGGCGAGCTGTCCAGCGCACGTTGCTTGCCATGTCTCGATACCTCCGGGGCTCACATTCAGAACATCGCGTGGACTTTTGATCCAGCAGCACCGCCCGACTTACTGGACGGTACGGTACGCGCCGTCGTAACCGAGGGGAAGCAGTGAATCTTGAACGATTCACGAGGCACGACGACCGCTGTTCTTCTTGGCAATCCGTGACAATCGACGAGCGGGAAACTGTCAGTTCTTGAGTGTCGCGCACGCGTCCCGGGGCACCGGCGCCACACCGGATGGCCCGGCCGTCACTGCTGTGGCCGGGCCATCCGCTCCGAGCGGGAGATCGCGCGCGTGGCCGGTCAGCTGTAGGTGATGACGGGCGAGACGCTGCCGCTCTTGACGGTGTAGGTGCCCTTGAAGGTCGCCGTCGCACCGACTATTCCGCAGCCGCCGCCCACCTTGTTGCTGATGGTCAGTGTGCGCGGGCTGGTCGCGGCGGGCGCGACGGCGAGGGTGCCGTTGGCGCCCCCGGCGGTCGGGTTGTTGTACTCACTGTCCACCGAGCCCGTCACCACGAAGGTGCAGGGGCCGAGAACGCTGGAACCCGAGACCGTGGCCTTGATGTTGTCGATGTATCCCTTGGTCAGACCGGTCTTGTTGGCACCGGCGCCCGCCGTGTAGCCGCCCGGCGTATTGCCGTTGATCCGCCACGGACCGTTCGCCCCGGAGGTCTCGCTGGTGACGGTCCAGGTGCTGCTGAACGGACCGGTGCACGGCGCGTTGAACGTGGCCGTGGTGATCTGCGCGAGCACGGGCCCGGCGACGGGCGAGGCAGGAGCGTTGCCGTTGGCCGCGGCGGTGCCGCACTTGATCTGGTTGCCGACGTTGTCGGTGAGGATGGTCTGGCCGGCGGCGCCGGTGAAGTTGCCCGTCGGCGTGATGTTCCAGGCCGCGGTGGGCCCGGCCATCGCCGACGGGGCGGTCAGAGCGACCGCGGCGGCAGCGGCGGCGGCCGCTGTCAGGATGCTCGTCTTCTTGCGCATAGAACTTCTCCCTTTTCCTGTCCCGTTGCTGAATCAGTGGGGGGCGACGCAGAAGGAAAGGACTGTCACGACCCACCGTGGAATTTTCTTGGGGAGGTACTCCCGCCCGATGTGGCGAGCGGGTTACTGCTTCGCCGGAAATCTTTCGGACGCCTCATGGGTGCGACTTGTCTCGGCGGAGTTGATATTCCGCCGGAACGCCTTGTTCGGATTCGGGCGATGCTATTGATTGATGCGGTGTCTTCCCGACTACCGGGCGGTACGTTACTCCACCAATTCGGAGTTGAGAAGAGATACGACCCTTCCTTTCTTTCGCTCTGCATTCTGGTGGCGCGGCGCCTGCCGTGGGTGCGGAAAACCGGGCTCTACCGCGCCGCCGAGTGCCAGTACCGCGAGAGCGCCTTGCCCTCGTCCGGGGCCAGGCCCGCCGGGTCGTAGGGGCTCGCGAAGTACGTCGCGGTGTCGTTCAGCACGACGTTGTTCTTGCCCGCCGCCGAAGGCAGGCCGGTCTTCAGGTTGACCGCCCAGTCCAGCAGGCCGGCGCCACAACCGCTGGCACCCGGCACCGCGTAGCCGGAGTCACCCTGGTCGGCGCCGCCGAAGACGTAACGCCCCATCTCACCGGTGTCACTCGGCGTCCCGTCGCCGGCGAACTGCTGGAGCGAGAGGGAGGGGACCGTCGCGTTCTGCGGCTTCAGCACGATCGGGTTCGAGGTGGTCCCGATGTAGCACTTGTCGCCGAGGAACGGGTTCCGCAGATGAATACGGACCGGAATCGACAGGATCGGCTGGCCGGTGCCGAAGCTCGCGGCCATATTGAAGTCCCTCGGGGCACCGGCCGGCTCGATCGTAGCGGTCACCTTGTTGAGAGTGCTGTTGGTGATCTGGTTGCAGATTCCCGAGACGACGGGGATTCCGCTCGGGCACATGAGGCCGAGCAGACCACCTGGCAGATCCGCGGAGTCGGCGACGAGCGCACCCTCCGAGGGAGCGATCAGCGACGTGGTGCCGTCGCTGTGCTGGATCACTCCGAGTTGGAGGTCGGTGTTGCCGGTCTGCACCTGCGTATTGCCGAGTTTGATCGACCCGCCGGCCGAATGCGAGGAGATGCAGGTCGCGATGTTCGTCACGCCGTCGGCCGCCAGCATGGCGGGCGCATCCACCGGGCACCGGTTGAACGGCGCCCAGTGCCCGTTCAGTTGAGTGGCCGCGGTGGCTGTTCCGGTGGAGAGTACGGCGACGAACGCGGTACAGGCTGCCAGCAGCCCCACGCGCGCTCCGGTCGAAGCGATTCTCATGTCGTCCCCTCTTGACTGCCGCCCCGCTGGGCGGCGTCGTACATGGAGTTGGCCGGTTTCAACGCAGGCGGCATCGGCGCCAAGAGTGACTGCGTGCGTTGCGTGCGTTGCGTGCGGGACTTTCCGGGGCACAGCTGCGTCAGTTGAACGCTGACGGCCCGGTTTCAGTAGTACGTCGCGGGTGGATCCGGAGCCGGAAGACCGAGCAGTGATTTACCGGCGAATTGCATGCCTCAATTGGCCGAGCCGTGATGTTACTTGCGAGAAACACGGCGACACAATCCTGCCGGTTAAGATCTTTTGCGATACCCGGTTTTTGATCCGGAAATGAGCATACGGACGCCGAGGGCTTGTCAACGGATGCGCATTCAGAGGCGCGGAGGACGTGCTCGCGGCCCAGGCCGGCGGGCCGGCTGCGTGCGGTCGTCGCGCGGGCGCGACCGCGCAACCGGGGAGGCCGACCCAGGACGGCGTGAACACGGCGGACGCCGTCGGCCGCCACTCCTGCCGCACGCCGCCCCACGCCCACTGGTGCCGGCATTTTGTCGTCGAGGAACAAGCGGCCGAAATACATTGTCCGAAAGTGAGCACTGCCGCCCACCTGCGCCGAAGTCCACAATGCGGCCGAGATGTATGCCCCCTACACTTCGATCTTGCTCAAGTGGTGGGCAGCGCAGCTCACTTGGTCTATCTTCATCGCGAACTTGGTACGCACCTGCCGGTTGATGGGAGCGCTTTCCCCCCACCGCCTCACCCCCACCGGGCGCCGGAGAGCAAGGGGACAGTCATGCCAGGACTTATACAGCCGTCGGACACCGGAGACCCACTGGGCCCGCTCCCGCAGGAATTCGCCGCAATCATGCGGCCCGAACTGCCGAGCCTGATCAAGGAAATCGGCGTCGAGGTCACCCGGGCCTATCCGGAATACGCGCGTCTGCTCAACGGACCGAACGGTCAGGCCATTCGCGTCGGCGTGGAACAAAGCCTCGCGTCGTTCGTCGATCTGGTCGCCGAGCCGTCCACCTCCACCACGCTTCGCGACGACATGTGCCGTCGTTTCGGACGGTTCGAGGCCTATGAGGGCCGCACCATGGAAACCCTGCAGGGCGCCTATCGGCTCGGCGCCCGGGTGGCGCTGCGCCGGGCCAAGAAGGTCGGCCGGAGCTACAGCTTCTCGCCCACCCTGATGCTCAGCTTCGCCGACGCGCTGTTCGCGTACATCGACGAGCTGGAATCACTGTCACGTGAGGGTTTCCTCGAGGTGCAGTCGCAGTCCGGCGAGCAGAGCGAGGCCATGCGCCGACGTCTGCTGCATCTGGTTCTCACCGGGCGGCCGGTGCCCCGCAGCGCCATCGCCGAGCTCTGCGAGCAGACCGGCTGGGCGCTGCCGGAGGAGGTGACCCTGGTCGCCGCCCGAGCCCCGGCCGGCCTGGACCGGGCCGGCCTGGACCGCGATGTCCTGGTCGATCTCAGCGATCCCCAGCCCCACTTACTCATTCCGGGGCCGCTGGACGACGTGCGAAGACAGATGCTCCAACGCACTCTCCTCGGCACCCGGGCCGCCATCGGGCTGACCGTCCCCACAGCGCTCGCCTCGGACTCGATCCGCTGGGCGCGCAGGGTCCTCGAACTCATCGACGCCGGGATCATCACGGACGCGCCGCTCGTTGTGTGCGAGGACCACCTCATCACGCTGTGGCTCCTCTCCGACCCGGCCCTCCTCGATCAACTCGCACGGCGCGAGCTGGCTCCGATCGCGGGGATCAGCACCAGTCGGCGCGAGCGGCTGATCGAAACACTCCACGTCTGGCTCGAAACCAGAGGGACCGCGGCCCACATGGGAGAGCTGCTCGATGTGCATCCTCAGACCGTCCGCTACCGGATGCGCAATCTGGAGACCATCTTCGGTGAACAACTGGTCGATCCCGAAAGCCGGTTCTCGACCGAGGCCGTACTACGGGCACTCCAGCTGCGAGAGCGCGGCACCGACGCGTCGCTCTAGCTGCAGCACGTACGTCACGATGGGTCAACTTACCTACGGGTAAGGGGAAATACCCGGTCACTCCCAAACGGTTGCCACACGGAGACGTTCTCAACGAGAAACCCGGAACTGCGTCCCGTACACATGGAGGCGTCGGCCGCCCACCCGGCGGCCGTACCGACGTCCACCTCCTGGCCAACCATCCGAGAGGGAACCCCTCATGACCGCCTCCCACCTCCTCGTCCCCGTGCCGATCCCCGACCGGGTCGCCGCGCTGATCGGGTCCTGCATCCCGCCGCACATCCTGCAGGCGGAGTTCGACGCCGAGTGCGCCGCGCGCGAGGTCCGCAGCTTCCGCGGCCCCCGGCTCGGCATCGAGGACCAGGCCGACCGCGAGCAGGCGCTCTCCGAGTTGGCGCGCGCCAACAAGGTCCTCTCTGCCCACCACCCCCGGCTGGCGGTGCGCCCCGGCAGTTCCTGGTGACTCCGGACTGTTCGTGGCCTCGTGCCGGATCAGCGGGGCGCTCTCGCGCGTGATCCGGTACGCCCCGTAGGGATCGGCCGCGAAGGCGGGCGAGAGAATGTCGGGCAGTGGCGACGCTTGCGATGCGGCCGACTCGTGCGGGGCAGACGTCATGACGCTCCAGGGTCGTGAACGGGCGACGCCGTCAAGGTCATTGAACAGCCGTCCACCTACACACCCTCTGGGGGAACACCATGCCCGTCGGCCCGCGCCCGTCCGTCCTCTACGTCACCGACCTCGCCTACGAGGCACGCGGGCGCCGCTACTGCGACGAGGACATCCATCTGACGTCGCGACTGCGCGAGGAATTCGATGTCGCGCTCTGTCACCCCCGGGACGCCGCCGCGCTGCTCGACGGGTTCGACGCGGTCGTCGTACGCAACAGCGGTCCGGTGCTGCACTACCAGGAGGCGTACGACGCCTTCCGCGCGCGGGCGCGAGAGCTGGGCGCACGGGTCTACAACCCGCTGCACGGCCGCGGCGACATGGCGGGCAAGCAGTATCTGGTCGATCTGAGCCGGGCCGGATTTCCGGTGATCCCCACGGTGGACCGGGCCGCGGACCTGGGGCTGCTGCCCGGGGCCCCGGAGTATGTGGTCAAGCCGAAGCTGGGGGCGGACTCGGTCGGACTGCGGTTCGTACGGGAGGCCGCGCTGCCGGAGGGCGCCGACGGCACGCTGCTCGTCCAGCCCCGGATCGACTTCCGCCACGAGGTGTCCTTCTACTTCATCGACCGCGATTTCCAGTACGCGCTGTACGCACCGCACCCGGACGAGCGGTGGGTGCTGGAGCCGTATGCGCCGAGCGCGGCGGATCTGGAGTTCGCCCGGAAGTTCGTGGAATGGAACAGCCTCGACCACGGCATCCAACGGGTCGACGCGTGCCGGACCGTTCAGGGCGAACTGCTGCTCGTGGAGCTGGAGGACCTCAATCCGTATCTCTCGCTGGACCGGGTGGCGGAGCCGGTACGGGAGGCGTTCGTGACCCGCATGAAGGCGTCCGTACGGGATCTGCTGGCCTGACGCCCCGTCCGGCGGTCCCCCACATGCGGCAGCGGGGGGCCGGTGTGAGCGTGCAAGCGTGACTGCTGCCGGCGAGACCGCCCCCGCCGCGCAGAGTGCCGCCGCGCCGCCCGTGCTCGATCCGCGCCGCCGGAACATCGTCTTCGCGACGATCGTGCCGGGGATTCTGCCGGCCGCCCTGGACCAGACGATCGTCGGCACCGCGCTGCCGACGTTCGTCTCGGACCAGATCGCCAAGCGGCTGCCGGCGGAGGACCTGGCGCAGGAGCTCTCGCCGGAGAAGTCGCGGGTGGGGGCCGCCGTGCGAAACGGGCGCCATCGCGCGGCCCGGTCAGTCGGCGAAGACCGCGGTCGCGTACACCCAGGCGCCCTCGTACCGGACGAAGCGGCTCTTCTCGTGGAGCGATTCGGGCCGCCCGTTCTCCGTGTAGTGCGCGCGGAAGGTGACCGTGCCCGTGGCGTGGAACGCGCTGCCGTCCGTCGTCTCCAGGATCTCCAGGCGCACCCACCGCGTCCCGGGATCGAAGTCGACGGCGGGCGGCCGGGTGTCGGGGTGCCAGGTACGGAGCAGATACGCCTCGTTCCGGACGACGAACGCGGCGTACCGGGAGCGCATCAGCGCCTCGCAGGTCGGCGCGGCGAGGGTCCCGGCGTGCAGGCGGCCGCAGCAGCCCGCGTAGGCGGCGGGCAGGCCGCACGGGCACGGCGATTCCGCGGTGATCGCGGAAGGCCGCGCTCCGGCGGTGGCTGAGCGCCTCGGTCGTGTGGTGCGTCGTGACATACGCCCATTGTCACCCGCGGTCCGGGCGGCTCAGCCGGGCGGGGTGAAGCGGCGCCGGTACTGGCTGGGGGTCGGTCCGGTGCGGCGGCCGAGCTGGGTCCGCAGATTCGTCGCCGTACCCGGTCCGCCGGCGCGGGCGACCACGTCGAGGCGTTCCTCGCCGCGCTCCAGCAGCCGGCGGGCGAGGGTGATCCGGCGTTCGGCCAGCCGGCCGAGCGGGGTCGTGCCGAGCTGGGCGCGGAAGCGGCGGTGCAGGGTGGCCGGGCTGACTGCGGCGCGGGCGGCTCCGACGTCCAGGCCATGCGGATCCGGGTCGAGGGGCGGACCGATGTCCGCGGCAGCCGGATACCGGGGCAGTTCAACCTCGCGTACGCGCGGCTGTCGAACCCCGGCGGTGTCGCCGTCCGTGCCAGCAGCTGCACGGTGGGCGAGCTGTGGCTCCGGGAGGCCGCCCCGATCGAGGGAAGGGTGAATCCGCGCCACGCGCAGATCGGTCTCATCCATGCCGATCCGGCGGCCTGGCCACGCGCCGGGTGACTGCTCGCCACGACGGTCACCGCGGGCATCACCCGGTCGGTCAGCCGTCAGTGACGGGCGTGGCCGGGCGGTCAGGCCTTGCGGGCCACGCCCGCGTAGCCCGGGATCGGCTCGTCGCCGGCGACGTCCACGCGCTCGCCGAGTTCCGGGTGCCAGTCCGCGGAGAGCGAGACGCCCGGCTCGACGAGTTCGAGTCCGTCGAAGAACGTGGTGAATTCGGCTTGGGAACGGAGGCGCAGCGTCATCCCGCGGGCCTTGTACAGGGCGGACGCCTTCGCTGCGCTCTCCGGGTCGAAGTCCCCCGTGGTGTGCGAGAGCACCAGATAGCTGCCGGAGGAGAGCCGCTCGACCAGGCGGTCGACGAGTTCGGCCGCGCCGTCCTCGTCGTCCACGAAGTGCAGCAGGGCCAGCAGCGACAGCGCGATCGGCTTGTCGAAGTCGAGGACCCGGCCGGCTTGTTCCAGGATGACTTCCGGCTTGCGGGCGTCGGCCTGGATGTACTCGGTGGCGCCCTGCGGGGTGGAGCGCAGCAGGGCCGCGGCGTGGGCGAGGACGATCGGGTCGTTGTCGCAGTAGACGATGCGGGAATCCGGGGCGGTCCGCTGGGCGATCTGGTGGAGGTTCGGCTCGGTGGGTATGCCGGTGCCGATGTCGAGGAACTGGCGGATGCCGTTCTCGGCCAGCCACCGGGTGGCCCGGTGCATGAAGGCCCGGTTGACCCGGGCCATGTCGCGTCCCCTGGTGTCGAGGGCCAGCAGTTGCCGGGCCATCTGTTCGTCGACCGGGTAGTTGTCCTTGCCGCCGAGGAACCAGTCGTACATCCGGGCGGGATGCGGCTTGCTGGTGTCGATCTCGATGGCTTGAGGGTCTTGCCCGGTCATAGCGCGCTCCATGGGTTCATAGGCCGGCGAACAACAAGACTGCGGGTCGGGACGGGCTCCGGCGCTGCGGATTGGGCATGAAGGCCGTCGATTCGGGTCAAAGGGCCGCTGATTCGGCCGAGAGGGCAGTTGGTTCAGGTCAGAAGGAAGTCCGCCTGGCCGGACTTGGCGCCCTGGATGAAGGCGGCGATCTCACGGGGGGAGTAGATCAGGGCGGGCCCGTCGGGATCGGCGGACTGACGTACGGCGACCCTGCCGTCGGACAGCTTCATGGCTTCGACGCAATTGCCTCCGTTCCCACCGCTCCACGGCTTGTACCAGCCCTCGGAGCCGAGTTCGGCGGCAGGCATGCCGTTGTATATGGGATCCATCACAGCTCCTTGCGGAAGTCCCGGAGGATTTCCTTCGTGCGTTGTGCAGTTGCGGCCTGAGCCGCCATGCGGTCCATGACTTCGAGGTAGGAGGCCACCTCGGGGCGCGCGTCGAAGTAGACGGCTCCGGTCAGGTACTCGCTGTAGACCATGTCGGGGAGTTCGGGGACGCCGAAACGGAAGAGGACGAAGGGGCCGTAGGTGCCGGGGTGGTGGCCGGTGGAGAATTCCGCGATCTGCAGCGTCACATGGGGCATCTCGGTCGCTTCGAGCAGCCGGTCGATCTGCCGGCGCATGGCGTCGGCGCTGCCGACGGGACGGCGCAGCACCGTCTCGTCCATCACCACCCACAGCTTCGGGGCGTCCGGCCCGGCCAGCAGGGACTGACGCTGCATCCGCAGCGCCACGTGGCGTTCGATGTCCTCGGGTCTGGTCTGGCCGACGGCTCCGGTGCGCATCACCGAGCGCGCGTAGTCCTCGGTCTGCAGCAGCCCGGGGACGAAGTGCGGCTCGTACATGCGCAGGAGGCTCGCGGCGCCCTCCAGGCTGACGTACATGCTGAACCAGTCGGGCAGCACATCGTGGTAGCGCTGCCACCAGCCGGGTTTATTGGCCTCCTCGGCGAGCTCCACGAAGGCGTCGGCCTCGTCGTCGGCGATCCCGTACGCCTTCAGCAGCAGCTGAACATAGGGGATCTTGAGAGCGACCTCGGCGGTCTCCATCCTGCGTATCGTCGCAGGTGCGACCCGCAGCACCTTGGCAGCCTGGTCACGGCTCAGGCCGACGCGCTCCCGCAGATCCTGCAGGCGCTTGCCGAGAACGACCTGACCCACGGTCGGGGCGGACCGCGGTTCGCTCACTTCAGACCTCCCGATGCGCTGTTTGGCAGCAGTGTGCCATGCGCGGGCCATCCACGACACAGCCACTCTGAAATTTTCAGAGTGCCCCTTGCCAAGTGTTCTCGACAGGGGGAGAGTTGGTGAGTGAACCAGTTCACGCAGTCACGTCCGCCCCTGTTCACATGGGATGGCGGAGCGTGACCCAGCCCCCACTGTGAGGAATCGGTTGTGGCACCTGGCAGTGCGCTCATCCCCCGGCTCATGGACCTCAGTCCCGGCACGGAGGCGCTCCGGCACTGCTTCGCGCTGCCTGCGCACCCGGAGTCGGTGGCCGGTGCACGGCGCCTGACGCGGGCCAGACTCGACGAGTGGCGGCTGGACGAGGACGCGCACGAGGCGGCGGTCCTGATCGTCTCGGAGCTGTTCACCAACGCGGTGGTGCACACGATGAGCGCGCGCGTCGTGTGCGAGCTGCGCTGCCTGGACGGACGGCTGCGGATAGCCGTACAGGACCAAGGACACCAGCCCGGCGGGCCACAGCTGTGCCGCACCGCCGATGACGAGCACGGACGCGGCCTGCTGCTCGTCGACGCGTTGAGCAGTTCCTGGGGTTCCCATGGCGCGGGCAACGGCTCGGGACGCATCGTCTGGGCAGAACTACCGCACGGCACGGAGCAGTCATGCTGAAGAACGCGATGTCTCATCTCCTCGGGGCGCGGCGCTCCCACGAGCCCCGGCGCGCCGCCGACACGGGCACGGTGCAGTTGCCGCTGCCGCCCGCGCTGTCGGCGAGCCTGGGCTGCGACGCGGTGGGGGTTCCGGCGCGCTACGGCTTCCGGCTGATGTCTCATCTGCCGCGCACCGGCTGCGTGTTCGCGGACGCCGATCGCTGGTGGTGGATCGTGCCCGCGGGTTCCGACCTCGATCTGGACTGGCCCCGGCAGGCCGCCTACGCGAAGGGTGCGTTCGTTCCGGCGGTACGGCCCCGGCTGATCCACCAGCCCGACAACCGCACGCCGTACACGCCGCCGATCCCGCTCTTCCTGATGGTCTGTCAGGTCACTGGCGTGACACCGTCGTGGGCACCGTCCGGTGGCGCCCGTGCGGTGTCCGCTCCCTGACGCGGCCGGTCCGCTCCCGGCCGCGTCAGGGAGAGAGAGGGGGGCGGGGTTCGTTCAGCGGATTCTCGCGAGGAACCCGGGGCTTCAGTCCCGGGGGAAATCGCGTCCTTGGTGGGTGGCGCGGAGCGCCGCACTACCGGGCGCTAGTTGCACTGACCCGTGAGGTTGGGGACGCGGCTGGCGGGTGGTTGGCCCTTGAGCGCGGTGTGTCCGCGGTGGTGATTGTAGGTGTGCAGCCATGCGGGGTAGGCGTCGCGTCGCTCGGCCTCGCTTCGGTAGGGCTTGGCGTAGGCCCATTCGTCGAGGAGGGTGCGGTTGAACCTCTCCACCTTCCCATTGGTCTGGGGCCGGTAGGGACGGGTCCGCTTGTGCGAAATCCCCTGTCCGGCAAGGGAGTTGCGCCAGAGATGGGATTTGTAGCAGGCGCCGTTGTCAGTCAGGACCCGTTCGACGGTGATTCCGGCCTGCGCGAAGAACGCGTGGGCGCGCTGCCAGAATCCGACGGCGGTTTCCTTCTTCTCGTCGGAGAGGATCTCGCTGTAGGCGAGGCGGGAGTGGTCGTCGACGGCGTTGTGTAGGTAGCTGTAGCCGACGCCGGAGCGGGTCTTGCGGCCGGCCTGACGCCCGAGGGTCTTGTGGCCTCCGCCGTCGGGGATGTTGCCGAGCTTCTTGATGTCGACGTGCACCAGTTCGCCGGGGCGCTCACGTTCGTAGCGGCGTATGACGCGGCCGGTGGCACGGTCCAGATGGGTCAGGCGGGCCAGGCCGTAGCGGGTCAGGACCCGATGGACGGTCGCGGGGTTCAGCCCCAGGAGGTAGGCGATACGGGCCGGCCCCCACCGGCGCAGGACGCGGACCTTGATGATCCGCCGCTCGGTACGGGTCGGGGTCCGTCGCGGGCTGTGATGCGGGCGCGAGGACCGGTCGGTCATGCCTGCCTCGCCCAGCTCGCGGTAGCGGCCTGCCCATCGCTGGGCCGTCGTGGGCGAGACCTGGAAGCGTTCGGCGGCCCGGCGAAGGGTCCAGCCGTCTTCCACGACGCAGCGGGCCAGACGCAGGCGGCCGGTCTCGGTCAGGGGTGCATTACGGTGGGGCATGAGGGCCTTCTGCTGGTCGGTGGAGATGTCGCAATCCACACCGAACCCGGAAGGCCCTCACTCGTTCAAGATCACCCAACCGTGGAATCCGTCACTAACCTCCGTGGACAGAACAGCTAGTGCCCGCATAGCCGCTCGGCGGAGTCGGGCGAGGCGGTGGGCGCCGGAAGCGAACACGTGAGCGATGGATCGCTGGTTCAGGCGGAAAGTGTGCGAGCCCGGCTGGTTTGTGCGATTGGCGCACTAGGGTCCGTGGTTGTGAAGTTGGTGGTGCGGGTCAAGTTGCTGCCGACGCCTGTGCAGGCGTCGGTGCTTGAGGCGACCCTGACCGCGTGCAATGAGGCTGCGACGTGGGCCGCGCAGGTGGCGTTCGACGAAGGTGTGCGTAAGAACCTACCCCTGCGCAGACTGACGTACCGGGAGATCAAGTCCAGGTGGGGTCTTGGGGCGCAGGCCGCGCAGCACGCGATCAAGAAGACCTGCGACGCTTACACCACCCTGGCCGTGAACCTTCGTAACGGCCGTTGCGGCAGGCCCGGTTCGAGGCGTCATACCCGGGCTTCGGGCAAGCCGGTCGTCTTCCGGTCCGGGGCGGCGCAGCCGTATGACGACCGGATGCTGTCCTGGCAGCAGGAGCGGCGTACGGTGTCGATCTGGACCATCGGCGGGCGCATGAAGAACGTGGCCTTCACCGGACAGGCGCAGCAGTTGGAGGTCCTGGCCCGGTACCGGCAGGGTGAGTCCGATCTGATGTGTGAGGGCGGGCAGTGGTATCTGCTCGCGACCTGCGAGATCCCCGAGGCCGAACCAAACGCACACCCGGCCGCGTTTATCGGTGTGGATCTCGGGATCGTAAACATTGCCGCCACGAGTGACGGTGCCAGGTACTCCGGGCGCCGGATCAATCGTAGGCGGGCCCACGGCCGGAAGCTGCGCTCCAAGTTGCAGAAGAAGGGTACGAAGTCCGCGAAGCGGCGGGCGAAGAAGTACGCCGGAAGGGAAGCCCGCCGCAATAAGGACATCAACCACAAAATTGCGAAGCGGATCGTGGCGGAGGCTGCACGCACCGGTCGCGGAATCGCCCTGGAGACACTCACGGGCATTCGCGAGCGGGTCCGGCTGAGGAAGCCTCAACGCACCACGCTCCACTCCTGGCCGTTCGCCCAGCTCGGCACGTTCATCGGCTACAAGGCCGTGCGGGCCGGGGTGCCGGTGGTGTATGTCGATCCGGCCTACACCAGTCAGCAACCGGCCCTCCCAGGCCGTGTTCGCCTGCCGGTCCTGCGGCTTCGTTGAGCACGCGGACCACAACTCGTCCCACAACATCGCCCACAGAGGGTGGTACGTGTGGGTCCGCGGGGCCGAGTCAACGGCCCCTGCTCTCAAACTGATCGCGTGAGAGCTGGACGCAGCCGGACCCATCGAAGCCATCGATGACCCGAGCAGCAAACCCGGGAGCTTCAGTACCGGGTCGTTGACGAAGCCCCGCCCCTCCACTCACTCGCTCACTCACCCACTCACTCACTCACGGAAAGTCAGCCAGTCAAGGCCGGTTCAGATAGGCCAGTCCGGGATGGACCTTCAGGTACCCGTCGAGGAGACGGCCGGCCACCGTCACCGAGTCGACCAGCGGGTGCAGCGCGAAGGCCTTCACGGCGGCGGCCCGTGAGCCGCTCTCCGCCGCGTCCAGCACCGCGCGTTCGACCGCCTTGACCGCGGTGACCAGACCGACGGCATGGTACGGAAGCGGGTCGACGGCCACGGGATGGGCGCCGTTCGCGTCGACGAGGCACGGCACCTCGATGACGGCGTCCGCGTCGAGCACGGAAAGCGTCGTGCGGTTGCGGACGTTGAGGATCAGCGAGGTCCGTTCGTTGCGGGCGACGGCCCGCATGAGGGCGAGCGCCACCTTCTCGTAGCCGCCGGACTCCAGATCGCTCTCGTCCCGCTCACCGACCCCGGCGACCTCCCGGTTCTCCGACATGTAGGTGGCTTCGCGTTCGGCGCGGGTGCGGTCCCAGGCCTGCAGCGCGGGGACGGCCGGGTCCTTCATCCGGGCGTAGAAGCCCTCCTGCTGCTCGCGGAGGAAGGCGCCACGGGTCTGCTCGGCGTCCTGGTAGGCGCGCACGGCCTCCCGGTTGAAGTAGTAGTAGTGCAGATACTCGTTGGGGATGGCACCCAGCGACCGCAGCCAGTCGACGCCGAAGAGCCGGCCCTCCTCGAAGGAGCCGAGCAGTTCCGGGTCCGCCAGCAGGCGCGGGAGTTCGTCGCGGCCGTCGACACGCAGTGAGCGGACCCAGCCCAGATGGTTGAGGCCGACGTAGTCGATCCGGGCCCGGTCGGGGTCGGCGCCGAGCACCCGGGCGATCCGGCGGCCGAGGCCCACCGGGGAGTCGCAGATGCCGATGACCCGGTCGCCCAGGTGCCGGGACATGGCCTCGGTGACCAGGCCCGCCGGGTTGGTGAAGTTGATGACCCAGGCGTTCGGGGCGAGCCGCGCGACGCGCTGCGCGAGGTCGGCGGCGACGGGCACGGTGCGCAGCCCGTACGCGATGCCGCCCGCGCCGACCGTCTCCTGGCCGAGTACGCCTTCGTCGAGGGCGACCCGTTCGTCGGCCGCCCGGCCTTCGAGGCCGCCGACGCGGATCGCCGAGAAGACGAAGTCGGCGCCGCGCAGTGCCTCATCGAGCTCGGTGGTGGCGTTGACGACGGGGGCGTCCGGGACGGTCGCGGCCTGGTCGGCGAGCACCCGGGCCACGGCGGTGAGCCGGTCGGCGTCGGTGTCGTAGAGGGTGACCGCGGTGACGCGGCCCTCGGCGTGATCGGCGAGCAGCGCCCCGTACACGAGTGGAACCCGGAATCCGCCGCCGCCCAGAATTGTCAGCTTCACGCTTCCGCATCGTACGGGGCCGGGCCCGGACGGGGCCCGAGCGACTCCGGACGGCGGCTCTCACCCGGCGCGCATGGCGCCCGGCCCGGTGGCCGGAAACCCACGGGTCCACGGCCACCGGGCCGGTCATCGGTCTCGTCTGCGTCGCCGCGGACGGATCGGGGGTCAGTCGCCGCTCCACCAGCGCGAAACGGCGCGCCACAGCCGCGCCGGTGCGGTCTCGCCCCGCTGCTGCGGAATCCGCCCGGCGGCGGACTGTCCGGCGGACTCCCCGGCAGGGGCGACTCCGGGCTCGTCGGCAGCCGTCGCCGCAGGTGTCGTACCCGCCCCTGTGCCCGCGGCGGCCGGGGCAGTGGCCGGAGCGGGGGTGCGGCCGGGTGTGGGGGCGGTGTGCCGGACCGTCGACCGGACCTCCCGGTCCTGGCGCTGCGGGTTCGGCCTCCCCATGGACGGCGGTTCCTTGTCGTCCTGCGGCGGACGCGCGGCGAAGTCCGCCGGAAGCTCCACCAGATGCCGGCCCATGAAGTTCCCGATCCAGCTCAGCTCGCTCTCGTCGACGGCGAGTTCGAGATCGGGGAGGCGCATCAGCAGGGCGTCGACGCCGACGTCGGCGATGGCGCGTCCGATGTCCTGCCCGGGACATTCATGGGGGCCGCCGCTGAACGCGAGGTGGGCGCGGTTGCCTTCCATGTCGGCGTTGAGATCGGGCCGTACGACGGGATCGGAGTTGGCCGGTGCGATGCCGACGATCAGGGCGTCGCCCGCCTTGATCTGCTGACCGCCCAGTTCGGTGTCGCCGACCGCCCAGCGGCCGAAGACCGCGGTGAACGGCGGTTCGTCCCACAGCGTCTGCTCCACCGCTTCGGGCACCGTCATGTGACCGCCGCTGAGCCGGGCCCGGAAGCGGGGATCGGTGAGCACCATCCGCAGGACGCTGGCGATCAGGTTGGCGGTCGCCTCGTACGAGGCGATGAGGACCAGCCGCAGATGCTCGCTGACCTCCTGGTCGGTCATCCCCGACGGATGCTCGACGAGCCAGGTGGCGAAGTCGTCCGCGGGTTCGCGCCGGCGGCGTCGGACGAGCCGGGTCAGCGCGCCGATGACGTAGGCGTTGCTCGCGACGGCGGTCGCCGTGCCGCGGGTCATGTCACGGGCGGCCTGGACCATCCGGTCGTTGTACTCCTCGGGCATGCCGAGGATCGCGCACATCACCATCATCGGCAGCCGCTCGGCGAACTGGCTGACCAGGTCGACGCGGCCTTCCTGGCAGAAGTCGTTGACGAGCCGGTTGCTGTGGCGGTTGACGTGGCGGCGCACCCCGCGGGTGTCGATGCGGCCCATGCTGTCGGTGACCGCGCCGCGTTGGCGCTCGTGGGTGGCGCCGTCGGCGAAGACACAGATCGGCTGCCAGGTGAAGATCGGGGCGAGCGGGTGGTCCGGGGCGACGGTGCCGTCCTGCAGGGCCCGCCACCGCCGCGAGTCGCGGGAGAACTGCGAGGGGGTCCGGGTCATGTGCAGGTTCTCGCTGTGGCCGAGGACCAGCCAGGCGGGCACGTCCCCGTGCAGCAGGACGGGGGCCACGCTGCCGTGTTCGGCGCGCAGCTTGTCGTACAGCCCGTGGGGGTCCCGCTCGGCCTCCGGGCCGTAGATCCGGCGTCGCCCGCCGGGGCCGATACCGAGGCCGTGGGCCGGGCACTCGGGGGGCGGAACCGGCCCCTGGGCCGCTCCGCGCTCGTAGGGGAATGGGGTTGTCACGATCGCTCCAGGGATCAGGATTCCAAGGACCAGACGGATGGGAAGCGCGGGGGGTGTGTACTGCGGTCAGGCGAGCGGGAGGGCCAGACTGTGCAGATAGCGCATCAGCGTCATCAGTACGTCGCGGCTGGAGGCACGCAGCCGGGCGTCGCAGTCGATCACCGGAACCTCTTCGGGAAGGTCGAGGGCGCCGCGCAGCGCCTCGACCGGGTGTTTCGGCGCGTCGGGGAAGGTGTTGACGGCGACGACGAACGGGACGCCGCGCTCCTCCAGCCGCCCGATGACGTCGAAGCTGACTTCGAGGCGGCGGGTGTCGATGAGGACCACCGCGCCGAGGGCGCCTTCGAACAGGCCGTTCCACAGGAACCAGAACCGTTCCTGGCCCGGGGTGCCGAACAGATAGAGGATCAGTTCCTCACTGATGGAGATCCGGCCGAAGTCCATGGCGACGGTGGTGGCGGTCTTGCTCTCCACCCCGAAGTTGTCGTCCACGCCGACTCCGGCCTGGGTCATGGTCTCTTCGGTGGTCAGCGGCCGGATCTCGCTGACCGATCCGACCATGGTCGTCTTGCCGACCCCGAACCCGCCGACGATCACGACCTTCACCGCGGCGGTCGCCGTGGTGGGAAGGACGTCCTCGCGCCGGGGGCCGGTGACCGTGTCAGAGCTTCTGAAGTCCATGCATCACCGCTTCGAGAAGGGACCTGTCCGGGAGAGTGGCACGGACGATGGGCGCGCGCGATTCGATGAGGTCGGCCGCGAGGAGTTCCGTGAGGAGCGATGTCACCACGCTGAAGGGCAGACCGAGGTACGCCGAGATCTCGGCAACGGATAATGGCGCCTGACAGAGCCGCAGGATCACGGCCTGCTCGGGCTGGACCGTCGGCGTCGGCCGGGCCTTCGCGACGACCATCGTGACCAGGTCGAGCGACGCCCGCTCGCTGCCGTCGGGATCGCCGGTGATCACGTACAGCCGTTCCGGATCGCTCAGTGCCGGATCGGCCTTTCGGCGTTCTCGTCGGGGAGAATTCATCCGGCCTGCCCGTCATGGCGCGGCGGGCTCGTCAGGTGGGCGCCGATCCTGACGACCATGTCGCGCATCCGTGATCCGACGAGCCCCGCGTCGACCGTCTCACCGGCGAGGACGGCGAGGTAGGCGCCCGTTCCGGCGGCCATCAAGTAGAAGAAACCACCGGTGACTTCGATGACGACCAGGCGCATCAGGCCGTCGCTGTACGGGATTTCGGAGGCGACGGCGGCGGCCAGGCTCTGCAGTCCGGCGCAGGCCGCCGCGAGGCGGTCGGCGACATCGGGATCGCCGCCGTGCCGGGCGATGCGCAGGCCGTCGGCGGAGAGCACCACGATCTGGTGGATGTCCGGTACGTCGTCGGCCAGTTCCTTGAGCATCCAGTCCATGTTTCCCCGCTGCTGGATCACTTCAGGTCTCCCTTGTCGCAGGCATCGTCAGAGTCTTCGTCGGTCTTCGGGTCCTGCGGCACACCGTTGACGGCGTTGGTGAAGGCCTCCAGCCAGAGTCCGGGGGGCTGTTCCCTGCCGCTGTCGCTTCCCTGGCCGTGGCCGTTGGCGTGGCCGTTGCGCTGTCCTGCGGTGGGGTCGACGGGCTGTGCGGGGAGGTTGTGCGAGCCCAGGGGGGCGCGGCCGCGGCTGCGGCGTTGCGGGAGCCCTCCGGCGGTCCACTCGGTCACCACGGGGACGTCGTCCTCCATGACGGCCGGGGGGAGCACCGGCCGGGTGACGGGTGCGGCAGGTGCGACGGGTCCGGTGGCGGGGCGCTGGGCCACCGGGCGGGGCTTGCGGCGGGGCGGCACGACGTGCTTCATCGCCTCCTGGTCGATGTCGCTGGTGGGCCTCGACGTGGCGCCGATGCCGTGGGCGATACCGGGAGCGGGGCCGGTGGTGATCATCGCGCGGGGCACGATGAGTACGGCGCGTACACCGCCGTACGCGGACTGCCGCAGCGAGACCTGGAGGTCGTACATCCGCGCGAGCCGTCCGACGACGGCCATGCCGAGCCGCGGGGACTCGCCGAGGTCGTTCATGTTGGAGCCGGCCTGGGCCCGGGCGAGCATGTTCTCGGCCCGTGACCGGGCCTCCTCGCTGAGCGAGACGCCGCCGTCCTCGATCTCGATGGCGATACCGGTCTGCACCTCGACGGCGGTGACGTGCACCCGGGTCTGCGGCGGCGAGTAGCGCGTGGCGTTGTCGAGGAGTTCGGCACAGGCGTGGATGAGCGGCTCGACAGCCGTGCCGATGATGGCGACCTTGGCGATCGAGTGCAGATCGATCCGCGGGTACTCCAGGATCCGCGACATGGCGCCGCGCAGCACGCTGAACAGCGGTACGGGCTTGGGCCACTGGCGGCTGGGGCGGGCGCCGCCGAGTACCGCGATGGAGTCGGCGAGACGGCCGATCAGCGCGGTGCCGTGGTCGATGCGGAGCAGGTCGTCGAAGACGTCGGGGTTGCGTCCGTGGTGCTCCTCCATCTCCCGCAGTTCACTCGCCTGGCGGTGGACGATCGCCTGGACGCGCCGCGCGACGTTGACGAAGGCGCGCTGCGCGGAGTCGCGCATCGCCTCTTCGTTGTCGATGATGTTCAGCACCGTGTAGACGAGGGTGCGTTGGGCATCGGGGAGGTCGCGGTACGTCTCGTCCGCGTCGACGACGTCCCGGAGCACCTCTTCGGGTGAATTGCCCACCCGCAGCCGGTGGATGGCGGCCGGCAGGAGCTCCTTGCTGATCCGCACGGTCTCGTCGTCGTGGGTGGCGATGCGCCGTTCCAGGTCGGCGAAGCGCCGTTCGTACACCGTGCGCTGGGCGCGCATGTCGCGTGCCCGGCGAGCGAGTCGAACGGTGAGTGCGGTGACCACGACGGTAGCGAGCGCGCCGCACCAGACGACTGGTATCCGCGCGGCCACGGAAACCAGCGCCACGGCGGCGGCGGTTGCGCCGCCCATCAGAAGCACGGGCAGCAACATGGCGCGGACGACGGGGGTTTCTCGTTCGATCGGCGGTGATTCAACACGAACCATCTAAAACCTCTGGCGGTTGATTCGGGAGGTAAACGCGCTTGCAGGACACTCGGGAACAAGCGGTCGAATTCGTCTCAACTCGACTTCGCTGCGCGTGAGCTTAGTCAGATCGAATCAGGGCTTCGGCACATTCACCCAACCCTCTGCGCGAGCGCTCCCGCGGTAATACACTCACGAGCTTTTAACACGCACCGCTTCCGCGCATGCGCAGGGAGTGACGATCAAGGGAGATCCGCGGTCCGGGCACCTGTCGTCCCGCAGTGCGGGACACTTTCGCGGCCCGCTCGGAGAATTGCTCCGGGAGCTCCGGGTGTCATGACAGCCGTCCCACGGTGAGGGACGCGCGCACATGCGATCGAAGTGGATCGAAAGGAGCGCATTGATGACCGAAGGACGGATGTACGGCAAGGTCGCCAGAGTGACGGGCGGTGCGGAAAGTATGGGGGGTGCGGAAGGAACAGTCAGTGCGGAAGGTACGGCCAGTGCAGGCGGTACGGCGGATGCGAGCGGTACGGGGCCGGCGCGCGGTACGGCGGATGCGAGCGGTACGGGGCCGGCGCGCGGTACGGCGGATGCGAGCGGTACGGGGCCGGCGCGCGGCTGCACCATCGAGTCGCTGGACACCGGACTCCGGCTGATGCAGCTGTTCCTGACCCATGACACGCTGACCGTCTCCGCGGCGGCAGGGCTGCTCTCCATCGGCCGGTCCACCGCCCACCGGGTCCTCAGCACCCTGGAAGGACGCGGCTTCGCGGTCCGGGAATCCTCCGGGCGCGGCTACTCGGCAGGTCCGGAGCTGGCGCGGCTCGGCCGTCCGGCGGGCTTCGGCGCGGCCGTCCGCGAACAGCTCGGAGTCGTACTGGACGACGCGGTACGGCGCACCGGCGAGACCGTGCAGAGCGCGGCGCTCATCGGCGACCGGATCATTGTCACCGACGGCCGCGAGTCGCCGCACCCGGTCCGGGTGATGCCGGAGAGGGGCCGTACGCACCCCGCCCACGCCACCGCCGGCGGCAAAATGCTGCTCTCCCGGATGGCAGCGGAAGAGCTCCACGCCCTCTATCCGCGGGAGGAACTGCCCGAGGTCACGCCGAGCACCCTCACCTCACGGTCCGCGCTGTTCGCGGAGCTCGACGCGATCCGCTCCTGCGGATACGCCCTCAGCCGTGGGGAGTCGGTCCCGGGCCTGAACGCCGTGGCCGTTCCCCTGGCCGCGTCGAGCCGCCGGGACCGGCTCGCCCTGATGGCCTCGGCACCCGCCGACCGCGGCGACGACGTGGCGCTCGCCGGCCTGGTCGGCGAACTGCGCCGGTCCGCCGCACTGTTCGGCGCGGACTGATGTCGGCCTGGTCCACACGAAAGAAGCTAGTTCCAGAGGTCGGTGCTGTGGGCGTCGATGAGGGCGGCGATGCGGGCGAGGACGTCGTCGGCGGGCCGCGGATCGTGCCGGCGTCCGTCGCGCAGACGCAGGGCGACATGGTCGTCGGCGGCTTCCCTGGCACCGATGACGGCTTGGTAGGGCACCAGACGGGCTTCCCGGATGCGGGCGCCCAGGGTGCCGCGTTCCGGTCCGGCGACCTCGGCCCGCAGCCCGAGGCCGGTGCAGCGCCGGGCGAACGCCTCGGCGTCCGGCAGTTCGGCTTCGGAGACCGGGAGGATCGCCAGCTGGGTCGGGGCGAGCCAGGCGGGGAAGGCCCCGCCGTGTTCCTCGATGAGGTGGGCGACGGCGCGCTCCACGCTGCCGATGACGCTGCGGTGAATCATGACCGGCCGGTGTTTCGCACCGTCCGCGCCGATGTAGTGCAGGTCGAACCGGGCCGGCTGGTGGAAGTCGACCTGGATGGTGGAGAGAGTGAACTCCCGGCCTGCGCTGTCGACGACCTGGACATCGATCTTGGGGCCGTAGAACGCGGCTTCCCCCTCGGCCGCCTCGTAGGGCAGTCCGGAGCGGTCGAGGACGTCGGTCAGCAGGGCGGTGGACCGCTGCCACAGCTCGGGGGCAGCGACATACTTCCCGCCGGGTCCCGGGAGGGAGAGCCGGTAGCGGGCCGGGCTGATGCCCAGCGCCCCGTACGCCCGGCGGATCAGTTCCAGCGCGGCCCGTGCCTCTTCGGCGGCCTGGTCCAGGGTGCAGAAGATGTGCGCATCGTTCAGCTGGATGGCCCGCACACGGGTCAGTCCGCCGAGCACCCCGGAGAGTTCTGAGCGGTACATGCCTCCCAACTCGGCCATCCGCAACGGAAGTTCGCGGTAGCTGTGGGAGCGGGAGCGGTACATGAGCGCGTGGTGCGGACACAGACTGGGCCGGAGCACGACCTGTTCCCCGCCCAGGTCCATCGGCGGGAACATGTCGTCGCTGTAGTGCGACCAGTGCCCGGAGATCTCGTACAGCTCCCGCTTGCCGAGCACCGGTGAGTACACGTGCCGGTAGCCCGCCCGCCGTTCGGCGGTGCGGATGTACTCCTCCAGGGTGTGGCGCACGACAGCGCCGTCGGGCAGCCAGTACGGCAGCCCGGCGCCGATCAGCGGATCGGTGTCGAACAGGTCCAGCTCGCGGCCGAGCTTGCGGTGGTCGTGCATGGCGGTCTCCTCGCGGTCGTCGGGCGGGTGACCGCAAGGCGAAGCCCCGGGGCACTCGCCCCGGGGCTTCGGACTGAACAGCTGTCAGCGCGCCGGGACACTCTCCGGCGTCGTCGTCATGGCAGCGCGCTTCATGCGGGGGACGTTAGCAGCGACGTACCGATGTCCGCGCGGGATTTTTCGCCGGCGTCGCCCGGCCCCTCGGTTCGGCACCGGCCCCGGTTCGGCACCGGCCTCCGGTTCAGCGTCCGGCGCCGCCGATGCGTCCCTCCAGCTGCACCAGCAACTCGCTGAGCTGGGCGCTGAGTCGGCTACGGGTCTGCTCGTCGAGACCGGACAGCACCGTGCGTTCGTACGCCAGCTGGCGCGGCAGCAGCCGATCGACCAGCTCGCGTCCCTCCTCGGTGAGGCGGACATGGGCGACGCGCCGGTCGCGGGCGTCGCCGCGGCGCTCGACGAGGCCCCGTTCCTGAAGGACCCGCAGGCGCTTGGTGACGGCGGCGCCGGAGGAGAACGTCTCCCTGGCCAGCTCGCCGGGGGTGAGTTCGCGGTCGTTACGGCGTACCGCACCGAGCAGGTCGAACTCGGCGCGGGTCAGGCCGGCGGCGCGCAGCGGGGCGTCCTCCGCCTGCTGGAGCAGGGCCGCGCAGCGGTTGATGCGGCCGATGAGTTCCATCGGTCCGGTGTCCAGCTCCGGGTTGACGGCCTGCCACTGCCGTACCACCGAGGCGACGATGTCGTCGGTCACACCGCTCCGTTCTCCTGGGCGGGGGCGATCAGCCCCCGCCGCGTTGCTGTCGCCGCGAGCGTACGGTGTCCGGCCTGCTCGGCCGCGAGGACCTGCTCATGGGGCAGGGCGCGCTGCCACCATTCGCCCGCCGCGGTGTCATCGGCTTCGCGCAGCTCGACGAGCGAACCGGTCAGCCTGCGACGGGCGGCGTCGAGGGCGGCGGGCGTGGGCTGCGGGGCGGCGAGCGCGTGCACGGCGTGGGCGCGCGCCTGATCGGTGGCGGCGAGGGCCTTCTCCAGACGCCCGGTGGCCCGGCGGTTCGTCACCAGCATGGCGGCGAGCAGGCCCACCGCGGCGCCGATCACGGTGTCCAGGGCCCGGTCACCGATGAGTTCACCGGCCGGATGGGTGCCGCCGAATTCCAGGACCAGCAGGGCCATCGGGGTGACGGCGATGGAGCCGAGCCAGTAGTTGCGGGTGATCAGGGCCTCGGCCGCGAAGCCGAAGAACAGACAGAAGCCGATGAGGGCCAGGGGGCCGGTGCGGCTGACCGGGAGGACGGCGGCGAAGACGAGGACGCCGAGCAGATTGCCGAGGGTCCGTTGGAGGGCCCGGTTCCAGGTCAGGGTCACATTGGCCTGGTAGAGGGAGGCCGCGGTGACGATCGCCCAGTAGGGGTGGCCGACGCCGGCCGCCTGGGAGACGTATCCGGCGAGGGCGCAGCCGATGAGCGCGCGGGCGCCGATGGGCAGCAGCGGGGAGCCCGGGGAGAGGCTCCGCAGCAGTGCGCGGCGGGTGTCGCGGCGGCTTCCGGTGCGCCGGGCGACCCGCTCGGCGTCGATGCCGAACAGTTCCTCCGCCGTACCCGGAGCGGGCGGCGCGGTGGGAACGGGTCCGCGGGCACGGGTCTGCCTGGCCCAGGCGCGGAGCCGGTCCGGATCGGATGCCGAGGCGGGGGCGGCGGCCGAGAGGGGGTCGGCCGGGAAGTCACCGAGGGCGCCTCCGGCGACGACGGCTTCGGCGTGGACGACGAGGCGTTCGAGCGCCCGGCGTACGGGGGTGGGGCGTCCGGCGGCGAGCAGTGTCTGCCAGGCCGCGTGCACGGCGGCGACCGCGGCGTGCCGGGTGCGGTGGCCCGGTGCCGTGGCGTATGCCGCGGCCGCGTCGAGTGCGCGGGCGGTCGCCCGGCGCTCCGGGCCCTCCCTGCGGATCGCCGCGGGGCCGACCGCGACCAGCCAGGAGACCGCGCCCGCGGCCAGGGTCAGGACGAGGTGACCCGGCACCTGGCCGAGGTGCTGCGGGGCGAAGAGTGCGGCCGAGGTGATGAACGTGAAGATCAACGGTCCGGGCGGGCCGATGCGGGTGGCGTCGCAGAGCATCTTCTGTCCGGCCGCGAGAAGCGCGCCCACCGCGATCAGCACGGCGGTCGACCCGGTGAGCGAGGCCGCGACCAGGGAAATCGCCAGGCCGATGACCATGGAGACGACGACTCCGGCGACGGCGCGGGACCGTCGGGCATACGGCAGGTTGTGGCCGTACAGCGCACAGAGCGAACCGGCCATCGTGTACATCACGAGGTCGAGCCGGTCCATGGCGAACAGCACCAGATCCGGTACGGCGGTGGCGACGACCACGCTCAGCGCCGGTTTGAACCACATGTCCGAGGGCTGGGCGAGGCGCAGAGGGGCCGCCAGCGGGAGTCTGCGGACGGAGGGCTGACGGGACCGGATGGTTGTATCACTCACCCAAATACTTTAGCAGGTATTACACCTGTAAAACATCTCTCTCGTCCCGGTGCTCTGCCGCACGACACCGATGGCTGACCTCTCCGCGAAGCAATAGCGTTCAGGCACAAGGGCAGAGGGTCACGCATCGGTACGTCCACGTATCCGCCCGTCCACGTATCCGCCCGTCCACGGAGGAAACCGAATGAAGCTCACCGCACCGGTGCCCGGCGGTCCCTGCTGGGTCGAGCTGAGTACCCCCGACATCCCTGCCGCCAAGTCGTTCTACGCGGCACTGTTCGGGTGGCGCCCCGAGACCGACCCGCGCGAGGAGGCGGGCGGCTACACCATGGCGCACCTCGGAGACGCGCGCGTGGCCGCGCTCAGTCCGATCTATCAGCCGGGACAGCCACCCGCCTGGACGGTCTCGTTCGCGACCGAGGACACCGACGCCACGGTCGAGAAGGTGAGGTCGGCGGGCGGCTCGCTGCTGATCGGCCCGATGGACGTGTTCGACCAGGGCAGGTTCGCGGTGGTCGCGGATCCGTCCGGCGCGGTGTTCTCGCTGTGGCAGGGGCGTGCCTTCGCCGGTGCCGAGCTGCTGAACGCTCCGGGCGCACTCGGCTGGGTCGAACTCGTCACCCGTCAGGCCGACCGGGCGCTCGCTTTCTATCCCGCGGTCTTCGGGTGGACGGTGAACGCCGCTTCCGGGAGCTATCCGCAGTGGGGCGTGGCCGGCGAGGACTTCGGCGGCCTGCTGGTCATGGACGACAGGTTCCCGCCGGAGGCGCCGCCGAACTGGCTGCCGTACTTCGCCGTGCCGGACGTCGACGCGGCGGCGGCCACCGCGCAGGGGGCGGGCGGCGAGCTGCTGATGCCGCCGACGGACGTTCCGGACGGTCCGCGGATCGCGGTGGTACGGGACCCGCAGGGCGCGGCGTTCGGCATCCACAGGGCGGGTGACGAAGGCTAGTGCCCCACTGATCGCGACACGCACGGACCCCCGTATCCATCGGTTCGACATCCGCCTGCCGGCGGGAACGGCGAACGGTCTTCCTGGAGTTCAGCTGATGTACGAGAGCGATGCCGGACTGCTCGCCCCCGGGCGGGCCGGCTCCCCCGCCGAGGCGGCCACCGGCGACGGCGCCTTTCTGCAGGCGATGCTCGACGCCGAGGCCGCGCTCACCCGCGCCCAGTCCGACTGCGGGCTCGCGCCCGCCGAGGCCGGGCGGGCGGTGACCGCGGCGGCCGACGCAGGCCGGTTCGAGGTACGGAGTCTGGCGCTGCGCGCCCGTACGGACGGCAATCCGGTCATCCCGCTGGTCGTCGACCTGGCCGCCGCGGTGGAACCCGGCGTCCGGCCGTACGTGCACCGGGGCGCCACCAGCCAGGACATCCTCGACACGGCCGCCATGCTGGTCGCCGCCCGGACCCTGGCCCCGGTGCTCGACGATCTGGTGCGAGCCGCGGACGCGGTGGCACGGCTGGCCGTCGCCCACCGCAACACCCCGATGGCCGGCCGTACGCTCACCCAGCACGCCGTGCCGATCACCTTCGGACTGAAGGCGGCGGGGTGGCGTGCGCTGATCCTCGACGCACGGGACCGCCTCTCTGCCGTACGGGAGTCGCTTCCCGCACAACTCGGCGGTGCGGCAGGCACGTTGGCCGTCTTCGACGCCTTCACACCCGTCGACGCAGCCGATGCCGGCGTTTCCGGCACCGATGCGTCCGGCACCGTCGCCACCGAGGACGACGGCCCGGGGCTGCCCCTGCTCCAGGCATTCGCGAACGAACTCGGTCTGGCCGAACCGCTGTTGCCGTGGCACAGCCTGCGGACCCCGATCGCGGACCTGGCGGGCGCGCTCGCCTTCACGGCAGGTGCGCTCGGCAAGTTGGCGGCCGACGTACTCACCCTGTCCCGTACCGAGATCGGCGAGGTGACCGAGGGGCAGGGCGGCGGTTCGTCCACCATGCCGCAGAAGGCCAACCCGGTGCGCGCCACGCTGATCGTGGCGGCCGCCCGTCGCGCTCCGGGCCTGGCGGCGACGCTGTACGGCTCGCTCGTCGCCGAGGACGAACGGCCGGCCGGGGCGTGGCACGCGGAATGGGAGCCGCTGCGCGAGCTGCTGCGGCTCGTCGGCGGGGCCTCGTACGCGGCAGCCGAACTCACCGACGGGCTGCGGGTCGTCCCGTACGCCATGCGGGAGAATCTCCAGCTCACCGACGGGCTGATCGTCGCGGAGCGGCTGGCCGCCGTGTTCGCCGAACGGATCGGCCGCAAGCGTGCCAAGGAGGTCCTGGTGAACGCCGCCGCCCGGGCCCGCGCGGAGACCACGGATCTGGCCGACGTCCTCGCCGACGTGCTGGACGAGGAGCCCGAACTCGCCGGTCTCGATCTGTCCGAACTGGCCGATCCCGCCCGCTACACCGGCTGCGCGGGCTCCCTCACCGACCGCGCGCTCGACCGCGGCTGACCGGTCCGGTGGACCCTGGGGTCTTTCGTGCGGCATGGTCCGAACGAGAGGCCTTAGATCAGCCGGCCCCCCCGGGCGATGACCCGGCCGGCCCGTACGACCATGGACGGAATCGGGCGGTCCACGACTGCCTCGGGCAGCGAACCGGCGGCTACCAGGACGAAGTCGGCCGGGTCTCCGGTCTCCAGCCGGGAGGCGGGCAGACCGAGCAGGGAGGCGCCGCCCTGGGCCACCGCCTCGTAGCAGGCGGCGAGTTCGGCATCGGTGCGGGCATCCGTGCGGTAGGCGAGCAGATGAGCCCGGGCGAGCATGTCGCCGTCACCGAACGGCGTCCAGGCATCACGCACGCCGTCCGAGCCGACGGCCACCCGCACGCCGTGCGGGGTGAGCCGTGCGGGGTCCAGGACCGGGTCACCGCCCAGGGCACAGGTGACCAGGGAGACGCCGGCGCCGGCCAACCGCGCCGCCACGGCGTCGCGTTCGTCGCCCCCGAGCTCGGCCACCGCGAAGGCGTGGCCGAGGGTGACGCGTCCCTGCATCCCGGCGGCGACGGTACGCCGGGCGATCTCGGTGACCTGGCGCAGACCGACGGGCCCGCCGTCATGCAGGTGGATGTCGACCGGTACGCCCTTGCGAACGGCAAGCCCGAACACGAAGTCCAACTGGCCGTCCATGTCGTCGTCGATGCCGATCGGGTCGAGGCCGCCGACGACGTCGGCCCCCTCGGACAGGGCCTGCTCCATGAGGTCGGCGGTGCCGGGCTCGCTCAATAGGCCGAGCTGGGGGAAGGCGACGATCTGGACGTCGAGGAGGTCCTTGCGGGCATCGGCCGCCGCCCGCACCCCGTGCACCCCGGAGAGGCCGTGGACGGGAGCGACATCCACATGGGCCCGCATGGCGCGGGTGCCGCGGGCGATGGCCCGGTCCATGAGTGCCCCTGCCCGCTCCTTCACCGGAGTCGTGAAGGCTGTCCTGGCCCGGACATCGCCCTCGATCAGGTCACGGAGCGTCCCGGCGGGTTCGCGGCTCAGCCAGGGCCCGCCCCAGGTCGACTTGTCGGGGTGGATGTGCGCGTCGACGGGCGAGGGCAGGGCGAGGGCTCCCGCGGCGTCCACGGTCAGGCAGCCGTCGGGCAGCTCCGCCGGGTCGTACGCGGCGATCCGGCCGTCGGAGACCAGCAGGTCACAGCTGCGCCCGTCGAGGGAACGGACGGCGGTGAACAGGACATGGGGGCGGGCGGGGGCGGGCGTCGCCATGGGGCGGGGTCTCCTTATGTGGTGCGCGTTATGTGGTGCGCGTTATGTGGTGCGCGACGTCGTGCGCGGGATGGGCGCCTTGGTCAGGGCCGGCGCTGGGGACCGGGACCCGTGGGTTCATCGGTGGCGGCGGCGAGCATCTGCATCGCGGTCTCGCGCGTTCCGGCCACATGACGGCGGGCGATCCGCTCCGCCGCCTCCGCGTCGCCGCTCCTGATCGCCTCGTAGAGCAGTTCGTGCTCACCGCACATCACGGGAGCGTCGCCCGGCTCGGAGGTGAGGCTGAAGAGCCGGCGCAACCGGCCGTCGAGCGGCGCCATCAGGCCCTGGAGCAGCGGATTACCGGACATGACGACGATCTGCTGATGGAAGTCGGCATGGACCGAGCTCAGTTCGCGGGTCCGGCGGGAGGAGTCCGCGACGCGGCGGGCGCGGTCCAGGAGTCTTTCCAGGGTGCGCAGGCCGTCCCGGTCGGCGCGCCGGGCGGCCAGCGAGGCCGCCAGCGCCTCCAGGTGTTCCCGGATGTCGAAGAAGTCCGCGGCCTCGACCGGGCCGAGCGGGGCGACGAACGCGCCCTTTCGTGCCCGGGCGGCGATGAATCCCTCGGTCTCCAGTCGCTGGATGGCTTCCCGTACGGGGATGCGGGACACCCCCAGCTCGTCCGCGAGTTCCCGTTCGACGACCCGGTGCCCGGAGGGGTAGCGGCCGTCGATGATCCTCTCGCGCAGTTCCACATAGACCTGGTCGCGCAGCGACTCATGTGCCGCACCGATGGTGGCGGTGAGGCCGGCGGTTCGGCTGCTGCTCATGGACTCGCTCCCTGCCCGTCGGAGCCGGTCTCATCCGGCTCCCGTGCCGTGATCATCGCAGATTCCGGAAAGGTTCCGTAGACCCTTGTCTGGTATTCGGTATACCAGATAGCTTGAGCGCCGCGCCCGATCCGGCCGCCCTGAACTGGTCTTTTCCGCTGACCCATGCCTGGTACCGGCATCAACTTCGGCGTCCTGCCGCCCGTTCGCACCTGAGGAACCACCGATGACGCAACCCTCGACGGCCGTCCCGCCGCCCGCCTCCCCCTCCTCCGACCTCCCGGATGGCGCCCCGCCGTCCGGCGGTCCGGCGGGGCGCCTCGCACAGGGGCAGATCGGCACCTTCGATCTGGTCTTCTTCGTCGTGGCGGCGGCCGCGCCGCTCACCGTGCTGGCCGGTGTCGCGCCGTTCGCCATCGGCATCGGCGGTCCGGGCACCCCGCTCGGCTATCTGGTCTCCGGTGCACTGCTGGTGCTGTTCGCCGCCGGGTTCACCGCGATGAGCCGCTACGTACGCAACGCCGGAGCCTTCTACGCGTACGTCGCCCGGGGCCTCGGGCGGACGCTCGGCGTCGCCACCGCCTACCTGGCGACGCTCTCGTACAACCTCGTCGCCCCCGGTGTCGCCGCCGGGTTCGGCTACTTCGCCTCGACGACCCTGAGCGATCTCACCGGTGCGGAACTGCCCTGGTGGCCGCTGTCGACCCTCTGCGTACTGGGCACCGGGGTGCTGGGCTGGCTGCGGGTCACGCTGAGCGCGAAGGTGCTGGGGGTTGCGCTGGTCCTGGAGGTCCTGGTGCTGTTGGTGATGGATGTCGGGGTGCTGGCGGACCGGGGCACCGACGCCCTGGACATCACGTCCTTCGACCCGTCCGTGCTGGCCTCCTCCGGCGGGATGGCCGGGATGTTCGTCCTGGTCATCGGCGCGTTCACGGGCTTCGAGGCGACCGCGATCTACGCCGAGGAGGCCCGCGACCCGGAGCGCACGGTGCCTCGCGCCACCTTCGTCGCGATCGGATTTCTGGCGCTGTTCTACGCCGCCGGGGTGTGGATCCTGATGGGCAGCTTCGGCACGGACGAATCGGTCACGATGGCCCGGTCGTCGGACGGCCCGCAGTTGACGTTCCACGCGGCCGACCAGTTCGTCGGCCGGTGGCTCGCCGACTCCATGCATGTGCTGATCGTGGTCAGCGCGTTCGCCGCCACCCTCGCCTTCCACAATGCCGCGGCCCGCTACCTCTACGCCCTGGGCCGCGAGGGTCTGCTGCCGCGCCGGCTGGGCCGGGTGTCGCCCCGGCAGGGCTCACCGGTGACAGCGGTCGTCACACAGACCGTCTTCGGCCTGGTGATCGTGGTGGGCGGTGCGCTGATCGGCGCGGATCCGTACTCCGAGATCTTCCTGTGGACCAACAGCACCGGCGTCCTCGGCATCATGATCATGCAGGCGCTGGCAGCGCTCGCCGTCTGTTTCTTCTTCCGCCGTGACCGGTGCGGCATGTCGGTCTGGCGGGTCGCGGTCGCACCGTTGATCGCCTTCGTGGGTCTCGCGGTCCTGTCGGTGCTCGCGACGCTCCACTTCGATCTGCTCACCGGGCGCACGGGTGCGGTCAATGCGGCGCTGCTGGTACCGCTGCCTGTGGTGCTCGTGGCCGGGTTCGTGGTGGCCCTGCGCATCCGCCGCACCGACCCCGAGCGGTATGCGCGGCTCACCGAGGTGGACGTCGAACGGGACTGAACGGCGCCACTCCGCGGGGACGACGCGAACGGCCGGCAGCGCCTCCGTCGCGGTCAGCCGTTCGCGTCGTCCCCGCGGAGCCTGGCGTGCAGATGCATGTCGTGCCAGCCGTCGGCGTGCAGATGGGAGTGGCGCCGGGTGCCCTCCAGAGCGAAGCCCGTCTTGGTCGCCACCCGGCAGGACGCCTCGTTCCGCACGGAGTGCGCGAGTTCGAGCCGCTCGAACCCGATCTCGTCGAAGGCCCAGCGTGCGAGCGCCGACACGGCCCGGGGTGCCACGCCCCGTCCGCGGGCGGCCGACAGTACCCAATAGGAGCATTCCGCCAGGCCGATCGCCGGCACCAGGGAACGGAGCGAGACCCGGCCGAGCACCTCCCCGGCCCCGTCGCTCGCTCCCTCGGGACGTACGACGGCCCAATGGGCGCCGGTCTCGCTGTACCAGGCGTCCTGCCACTGCTCGATCCAGTCGCGCGCCTCGTCCTCGGTTTCGGCCCGGCGCAGATGCCAGTGCTGGATCGCCGGATCGGAGAAGGCGGCGACGATTGTCGGTGCGTCCTCGCACCGCCACGGCCGCAGAAGCAGGTCGTCGGTGACGGCAAGAGCCGGTTGGGCGGAGTCCGCGAGGCGCCCCGGTGGAATGAGGGGCGGCACCAGGTACGGCATGGGCGCATCATCGCACGGCGGCGGAACCGTTTCAGGTCCGTCTGCCGCCCCCGCCCGCCTCCCCTGCGCGGAAGTTCGCGCAGGGGAGCACACACGTGACGAGGTACGGCGCGCGCCCGCCCGTCAGCCGGGGCCGCGGGCGTCCTGTCCGCACATCCGCGGCTCCCACCCCTCATTGAAACTTCACACGCCACGTACGATGGCGGCGATGAACACGCTGAGCGAACGGACGCACCGACGACGGCAGGGCGCCCACGCCTCGGCCGTTCTCGGCCTGCTGTTCGTCCTGCTCGCCATGGTCTCGTGCTGCTCGATCGCGCTCCCGGGTTCGGCCGCGCACCACCGGAGCACCCACACCGCGGCCGTCGACCGGGCCCTGACACCCGCGCACCCCGTGGCCGTACGGACCGTGGTGGCCGACGCCCCGGAGGGCCGGGGCACGGGCAGTTCCTGCCACGTGACGTCCGAGCACGCGACACCTGTCGTGCTGCCCGGCCAGAGCGCGCCCGCGGCCCTTCCCGGCGTGACCGCCACGGCCCCGGTCGCCCCGCTCACCGGCGCCGCCGCGATCCGCGGCCCGTCCAACGACGCCGTGCGGGACGTCGACCATCTCCGTCTGCAGGTTCAACGGATCTAGAGGCAGGGCCCGTTCCTCGGGACACCGAGGACGTTCTCCCGCATGCCCTCAGCTCCATCAGCCGTGTTGAACCGAAGGACATTCCGTGACTTCCGACAAGAAGCAGAACACCGCTGCCGCCGCACGCCGCGCCAAGCTGGAGGAGGCCCGCCGCAAGGAGCGGGCCCGCGAGCGGCGCAGCCGGATCATCACCCTCACCGCCTCCGTCGCCGTGGTCGCCGCGCTCGTCGCGGGCGGCGGCTATCTGATGTCCGCCGCCGATGACAAGCAGCAGGCCGAGGTCGAGGCCAAGTCCTCGCCCGTACGGGGCGAGCGGACCTGGGACAAGCTCACGCAGGACCATGTCGAGAAGCCGGTCGACTACCCGATGAACCCGCCGGTCGGCGGCGATCACCACCCGGTGTGGATGAACTGCGACGCCGACGTCTACACCAAGGCGATACCGAAGGAGAACGCCGTCCACTCCCTCGAGCACGGCGCGGTCTGGGTGACGTACACGAGCAAGGCGAAGCCGGCCGACATCGAGAAGCTCGGCGAGCGGGTGGGGACCACGCCCTACTCACTGATGAGCCCGGTCGAGGACCAGGCCGCCCCGCTGATGCTCAGCGCGTGGGGCAAGCAGATGACGGTGACGAGTGCCACCGACGCACGCGTGGCGCAGTTCTTCACCAAGTACGTACAGGGGCCGCAGACGCCGGAGCCGGGCGCGGCCTGCACGGGCGGGGTCGCCCAGTGACGTCCGCCGTCCGCTCCTCGCGCCCGATGATGGTGGCGGGCGGGGTGGTGCTGCTGCTGGCGCTGGGTCTGGTCGCGCTGATGGTCCTGCGGCCGTCGTCCTCGGCGGGCTCCTCGGCTGCCGCCGTGCCGGCGGGCGCGCCCTCGGACACATCGGTCGATGCCGGGTTCGCCCGCGACATGTCGATCCACCATCAGCAGGCGGTCGAGATGTCGTTCATCGTGCGGGACCGTACGTCCGACGTGGCGGTGCGCCGGCTCGCGTACGACATCATCAACACCCAGGCCAATCAGCGCGGCATGATGCTCGGCTGGCTGGAGATGTGGGGCCTGGCGAAGTCGTCCGAGGCTCCGCCCATGACGTGGATGGGGCACACCTTCACGCCCCGGGGCGACGGTTCACTGATGCCGGGCATGGCGACCGACACCGAGCTGGACGCGCTGCGGGCGGCCAAGGGCAGGGAAGCCGAGGTGAGGTACCTGAAGCTGATGACGACGCACCACCGTGCGGGTGCGGAGATGGCGCAGGCGGCGGCCGACGCGGCCGGCACCGAGGAGATCAGGAACCTGGCGGCGGGCATGGTCCAGGGCCAGGAGTCGGAGATCGCGCTCATGGCGGACATGCTCGAGGAGCGCGGTTCGACGGGCTGAGCGCGGGGACGTTCCGGCAGCCGGTGCAGACCTGTGCGGATGCGCCGGCGGGCCGTTCGCGGCGGAATCCTCCCCCGCGAGCGGGCCGGCCCTGGTCATGACAGGGCGACCTCCACATGCGGGGGGGGACCAGCCCGGTCCCCTCTGTCACCACTCCTACTGCACCCGCTGCCGGGTCGCCGCCCGCACCTCCAACACCCCCGAGAGCACGACGGGCCATGGCGGATTCCGCTGCGCGCTCCGAGCGGGCCGGGGCATCGCACAGGGGATCGCATAGGCTCGGATCCAATATGAAGAGCAACCTCACACCGCTGGGGCCCAAGGCCGACAAGGACACCGTGCGCCGGAGCAACCTCAGCCTCGTGCTGCGGGCCGTCCATGACGAGGCCGAGGGCGAAGCGACCAGGGCCGGGGTTGCCGCGCGGGTGGGACTGACCCGGGCCGCGGTGTCCTCGCTCGTCGAGCAGCTCCTGGACATCGGGTTCCTCACCGAGTCCGGCAAGACCTTCAGCGGGCAGGCGGGCCGCCCCGGGACCGCGCTCAAGGTGGCGCGCACGGGGCCCGCCGGGCTCGGCGTGGAGGTCAACATCGACTATGTGTCGGTGTGCGTCGTCGATCTGGCGGGCACCGGCCGGGTACGGCTCACCGAGCACCTGGACAACCGCGGCGCACCGCCCGCGGAGGTGCTGGCGCGGGCGGCCGAGATCGCGGCGCGCACCCTGGAGTCGGCCCGCGAGCAGGATCTGTTCCCGGTCGGGGTGACGCTCGCGCTTCCCGGTCTGGTCTCCGGCGGCGCGGTGCGCCAGGCACCCAACCTGGGCTGGAACCAGGTTCCCGCCGGGGAGCTCTTCGCCGCTTCGCTCGCCGCCGAACGCCCCGGTCGCGAGGCGCTGCCGGTGAGTTCGGAGAACGAGGCCAATCTGGCGGCGCTGGCCGAGCTCTGGTTCGGCGGACTCGGCCCGATCCGCAGTTTCCTCTATCTGACGGGTGAGATCGGCGTCGGCGGCGCCCTGGTCATCGACGGTGAACTGCTGCGCGGGGCGCACGGGTTCGCCGGGGAGATCGGGCATGTGGTGGTCGACGCGGAGGGACCGGAGTGCCGGTGCGGCTCGCGTGGCTGCCTGGAGCAGTACGCAGGACAGGCGGCGCTCCTGCGGGCCGCCGGGATCGAGGAGCCCGGCAGCGGTGCCGGGGTGGCCGAGCTGGAGCGGCACGTCCGGGCCGGGGACGAGCGGGCGGTGGCCGCTGTCGCGGAGGCCGGCCGGATGCTGGGGCGGGTGCTGTCCGGGACGGTGAATCTGCTCGACCCGGACGCGGTGGTGCTCGGCGGGATCTACCGGAACCTGATGCCGTGGCTGTCACCGCCCGCCGACGAGGAGCTCACCGGCCGCGTGGTGTCCGGGCTCTGGTCCCCGGGGAGCGGCCGGCTGCGCGCCTCGTCCGTCGCGGGTGACGCTGCGCGGGGCGCTGCGGCGCTGGTGATGACGGCGGTACTGGCCGACCCGGTGGCGTACGCGGGCGGCCGGGCGGCCTGCTGATCCACGCGAACGAGTGCGGGCCGGGCACCCGGTCCGCTCCGGTGTCCGGCCCGCGCACCCGCTCCCGCGTCACCGCGGGAGGAGGTCAGCGGACCCCGAGCAGGTGGTCCATCGCCAGCTGGTCCAGGACCTCGAACGCCATCCCTCGTTCCGCCGCCGCGTTCACATCGAACTCCTCGAACGCCGACCGGTCGGCCAGCAGCCCGGCCACGCCGTCCTCGGCGGTCGGGCGGGCCAGCTCGTCGAGCCGGGACGTGCGCAGTGCCTCCTGTACTGCGGGGTCGGCGCGGAAGGCGGCGGCGCGCTCCTTGAGGATCAGGTAGTTGCGCATGCAGCCGGCGGCCGAGGCCCAGACACCGTCGTAGTCCTCGGTCCGCGGCGGCTTGAAGTCGAAGTGCCGCGGCCCCGCGTAACCGGCCGTCTCCAGCAGGTCGACGAGCCAGAACGCCTGGCGCAGGTCACCCGCACCGAAGCGCAGGTCCTGGTCGTACTTGATGCCGGACTGGCCGTTCAGGTCGATGTGGAAGAGCTTGCCCGCCCAGAGCGCCTGCGCGATGCCGTGCGGGAAGTTGAGCCCGGCCATCTGCTCGTGCCCGGTCTCGGGGTTGACGCCGACCAGTTCCGGGCGCTCGAGGCGCTCGATGAAGGCGAGCGCGTGACCGATGGTCGGCAGCAGGATGTCGCCGCGCGGCTCGTTCGGCTTGGGCTCGATGGCGAACTTCAGGTCGTACCCCTGCTCCGTGACGTAGTCGCCGAGCAGGTCGAAGGCTTCCTTCATGCGGTCGAGGGCGACCCGGATGTCCTTGGCGGCGCCGGACTCGGAGCCCTCGCGACCACCCCAGGCCACATAGGTGGTGGCGCCGAGCTCGACGGCGAGGTCGATGTTGCGCAGGGTCTTGCGCAGGGCGTACCGGCGTACGTCCCGGTCGTTGGCGGTGAACGCGCCGTCCTTGAACACCGGGTGGGTGAAGAGGTTCGTCGTCGCCATGGGGACGACGAGTCCGGCCGCGTCCAGCGCCTGCCGGAACCGCTTCACGATCCCTTCGCGCTCGGTGTCCGTCGAACCGAACGGGATCAGGTCGTCGTCGTGGAATGTCACACCGTACGCACCGAGCTCCGCGAGCCGCCGCACGGAGTCGACAGGGTCGATCGCGGTCCGGGTCGCATCGCCGAAGGGGTCGCGCCCCTGCCAGCCCACCGTCCACAGTCCGAAGGTGAACTTGTCCTCGGGGGTGGGCGTGAAGCGTTCCGTCATCGTCTGGCCGCCTTCAGTGCTCTCGGGTTCCATGACCGGTCGAGGTGGCCGAACCCTATTTGTTTACTGTCATGACTAATCATGCACGGGGGCACCCCGGGCAGGTAACCCCCCATCGGGGGAAATTGGAAGCGATCACTGTCCCCGGAGGCCACGATCGCGTAATTTGTTTACCGTACGATCAAATGGATGTGGCGGCGCCCCGTCCCGGAAGCCGCACCCCGAGGCGATGTACGCACCGCAGCCGGCCCCCGCAGCCCTTCCCCCGCGCTCTGCTCCCCGCTCCCCGCTCCCCGCAGCACAGGAATGAGGTCACCCATGCCGCCGCGTACCGTCGTCATCGGGGTGGACAGCTCCACCCAGTCCACCAAAGCCGCCTTCGTCGATACCGGAACGGGCCGGCTGCTGGCCGTCGGCCGTGCGCCGCACGTCGTCACCGGCGAGGCGGGCGCCCGCGAGAGCGACCCGGAGGTGTGGTGGCAGGCGCTGCGCGACGCCGTCGCCGCCGGGCTGAAGGAGTCCGGCGTCGCCGCCTCCGCGGTGGCCGGTATCGCGGTCGCCGGGCAGCAGCACGGGCTGGTCGTCCTCGACCGGGCGGGGCGTCCGCTGCGCCCGGCAATGCTGTGGAACGACACCCGCTCCGCGCCGCAGGCCGCCGCCCTCACCGCGGCACTGGGCGGGGCCGCGGCCTGGACCGCGCGGACCGGTTCGGTGCCGGTGGCCTCCATCACCGCGTCGAAGTGGCAGTGGCTGCGGGAGCACGAACCGGAGAACGCCGCCGCGGCCGCGGCCGTCCGCCTCCCCCACGACTTCCTGACCGAACGCCTCGCCGGCGCCGCCGTAACCGACCCCGGTGACGCCTCGGGCACCGGCTGGTACTCCACGGCGACCGGTGCGTACGATCCCGAGCTGCTCGAACTCATCGGCCTGGACGCCGCGTTGCTGCCCGAGGTGGCCGAGACCGGGGCGACGCGCATCGGCTCGCTCACCGAGGAGGCGGCCGACGCGCTCGGCCTGCCCGCCACAATCGCCGTGGCCGCGGGAACCGGGGACAACATGAGCGCGGCCGTCGGCCTCGGGCTGGGCGGCGCCGGACTGCTGGACCACCCCGTGCTCAGCCTCGGAACCTCGGGAACGGTCTTCGCCGCGTCCCGGACCCGGCCGGCGTCGACGGCGCTCTCCGGCTTCGCCGCGGCGGACGGTACGTACCTCCCGCTGGCCTGCACCCTCAACTGCACGCTCGCCGTGGACAAGGTCGCCGCACTGCTCGGCCTGGACCGCGACGACGCGGCCCCCGGTGGCGAGGTGGTGCTCCTCCCCTACCTCGACGGCGAACGCACCCCCGATCTCCCGCACGCCTCCGGCTTCCTCACCGGGCTTCGGCACGACACCACCCCGCAGCAACTCCTCGGCGCCGCCTACGAGGGCGCGGTCGTCACCGTGCTGCGCGCCCTCGACGAACTCCTGCTGGCCTGCGGCCTCGACCCGGCCGACCCCGAGGTGGCCGCCCGGCCGCTGCGCCTGATCGGCGGCGGCGCCCAGGGACGCACCTGGGTGCAGACGGTACGGCGGCTCTCCGGCCGGCCGGTGATCGTGCCCGGCGGCGGCGAACTGGTGGCCCTGGGCGCAGCCGCACTGGCCGCCGCGGCGGCAACGGGCGGGGACCCGGTCACGATCGCCACCGGCTGGAGGACCGAGGAGGATACCCAACTGCCCGTCGCCGAACGGGACTCGGGCACCTGGGGGCGGGTAGGCTCGGTGCTGGAGCGGGCCGCGGGCCCCTTGCTGGGCGGTGTCTGACAGCTGTGCGCCCGTACACCCGCACGCCGCGCGCACCATGCACACTGCGCACACCATGTACACCGTGCAAGCGTCACTGACCTGCTGTCACCTCCCCCTCAGCGCACACCCGGCGACGGCCCGGACCGGTTTGGGGAAGCGAAGCGATCTTCACTAGTATCCGGCGATGATCATAAGAAGAAGGCTGACGGTCGGGGTGGGCATTCTGCTCGCCACCCTGACCGCCGGGCTCGGTTCGGCACTCCCCGCCGCAGCCGGTGAAACCCCCACCAAAGCCTCCCCCAAGGTCGAGCTCGTGCTCGACGTCAGTGGTTCCATGCGGACGCGTGACATCGACGGCCAGTCCCGGATGACCGCGGCGAAGCAGGCGTTCAACGAGGTCCTGGACGCGGTGCCCGAGCAGGTGGAGCTCGGCATCCGGACGCTCGGCGCCGACTACCCGGGCGATGACCGGAAGGTCGGTTGCAAGGACACCAAGCAGCTCTACCCGGTCGGCCCGCTGGACCGCACCGAGGCGAAGACCGCCGTCGCCACCCTGGCCCCCACCGGCTGGACCCCGATCGGCCCGGCCCTGCTGGGCGCCGCCGACGACCTCGAAGGCGGCGACTCCACCCGCCGGATCGTGCTGATCAGCGACGGCGAGGACACCTGCGGCCCGCTGGATCCGTGCGAGGTGGCACGTGACATTGCAGCCCGCGGTATCCATCTCGTCATCGACACGCTGGGTCTGGTGCCGAACGCGAAGATCCGCGAGCAGCTGACCTGCATCGCCGAGGCCACCGGCGGCACCTACACCGCCGTCCAGCACGCCGATGAACTCTCCGGCCGCGTCAAGCAGTTGGTCGACCGGGCCGCCGAGCCCGTCGTCACACCCGTGGCAACCGAGGGCGCGGACCGCTGCTCCACGGCACCCCAGCTCAAGGCCGGCCTGTTCACCGACCGCGAGAAGTTCGGCGAGCACCGCTGGTACCGGGTGGACGTGCTTCCCGGCCAGGAACTACGCGCTTCCGTCAGCGTCTTTGCCGACCGTGCCGTGAACAACGACTACGGGGTGCTGCTGCGAGCGGTGACCGTACACGGCCGGGAAATCGTCCGGGGCTCGGAGTCGGGCACCGGCCGCACCGATGCGATCTCCTCCGGTCTGCGCTACCCGAAGCCCGAGCAGGACGACACGGACAACGGCGACAAGCCCGCCGCCGAGACCGTATGCCTCCAGGTCAGCAACTCCTTCTCGGCCCCCGCCTCGGTGAAGACCACGCCGGGCATGCCCGTCGAGCTGACTGTGGACCTGGTGGACGCCCCGGACGACGCGGCCGACGTCGCCGCGTTCGGTCTCGGCCGCGGCTGGTGGCTGCTCGGCGTACTGGTTCTCACCGGACTGGTCGCGGGACTGCTGACCGGCTGGATCTCGCGCTGGCGCATCGCCGTCTGGAGGACCAACTGATGACGCTTACGAAACGTGTACTCGCGGGTGCGCTGCTGACCGGCCTCGCCCTGCTGACCTCGGCGGGCGCCGCCTCGGCCGACGACCCGTCGGCGAGCCCGAGCCCGAGCGCCTCCGACGGCGCGTCCGGCCCCACCGAGGCCGGCACCACCTTCCGCACGGCGACGGCGATCCAGCAGAACCAGCGCGCCACCGCCGGGGCGTCCACGGGTGACTACCTGTATTGGGTGTTCCCCGCCGACGCGGGCCAACGCGCCACCGTCAAGGCGGAGATCACGTTGCCGGAGAGCGCCACCCGGCACGGCGCGTCGACCTGGCAGGTCGACGTGTACGACGGGCTGCGGCGCCGGCAGGCCTGCATGTACGGCCGCCAGACCGGGAAGGCGGCCGCCGACGCGTCGACGGTCGAGCTGACCTGCGTACTGCGGACCGTCCGCGCCTGGTCCGAGCCGTGGGCCAACGACCCGCTGCCGGGCAGCTATTACGTACGTCTCACGGTCGTCGACCTGCCCTCGGCGGACCTCGGTCTGCCGGTACGGACCGAGGTCGAGGTCACGTCGGTCGACAAGGGCGGCTCCGGGGACGTCGACGGCATGCTCGCCCAGCCGCTGGTCCCCGGCGTGTCCTCGGTCGAGCAGGCCTCGGACGCCTCGGCCACGAGTGACGACACCGCGCCTGCCAAGGTGGCGCTCGGCAGCGAGCCGGAGGACGGCTGGGCGTCGGGCTGGTGGACCGACCGCTGGCTGTGGACGGTCGGCGGCGGAGTCCTGGGGGCACTCGCGGCCGTCTTCGGCTACTCCCTCACGCGCGGCACCGGCCGCCCGTCCCGGGTCCCGTCCGGCCTCTGACCGGCACACCGCAGGACGGGCCCCGGACCACGAGCCCAGCGCACCGCCGGGCGGGTTCCGGACCCGTCCGGCGGTGCCGGGCGCCTCCCGGCGCGGCAGCCGCTACCCTCGACAACTCACGTACCGCACAAGGCCGATGACACCTTTCACGCCGTGCGATACAGCTGACGTCAGGTCGCTGCGCACCGGTTCGGTGCGCCACAAGGGAGCGGAGACTTTCATGTCCACGGAGACCGGCGCGGCCGTAGACGCCGAGCCGCGCGGCCACAGGATCGTGCCCGGCCCGAAGGGGCTGCCGTTTCTCGGGAACATGCGCCAGTTCGCGAAGAACCCCCTCGCCTTCTTCGAGCGGCTGCGCGCACACGGAGACATGGTCGGCTGGCGGTTCGGCCCCCACTCATGTGTGTACATAGCCGATCCGGAGTGCATAGGCGAGCTGCTCACCGAGATGGAACGCACCTTCGACCCGCCGGCCCTCGGCATCGCGTTCCGCACGGTGATGGGCAACGGCGTGGTGGTCGCCCGGGGCGCGGACTGGCGTCGGAAGCGGTCGCTGGTACAGCCTTCCGTACGCCCCAAGCAGGTGCGGTCGTACGCGGCAACGATGGCGGGCAGTGCGGTGGAGCTGGCGGACACCTGGTCCGGCGGCGAACGCATCGACATCAAGCGGGAGATGGCGGCGCTGACGCAGAAGATCGCGGTCCGTACGATCTTCGGTGTCGACACCCCCGCCGACGCGGATGCGATGGGCCGGGCCATGGATGTGGCGCAGCAGGAGATCGGCAAGGAGTTCGCCGGGATCGGCGCGCTGTTGCCGGACCGGGTGCCGACACCGGGCCGGGCCAGGATCAGGAAGGCCGCCGCGGTCATCGACGCCGAGGTGGGCCGGGTCGTCGCCCGTCACCGCGACGGCGGGGACGATCGTCCCGACCTGCTGAGCCGGCTGCTGACCGCGGTCGACGAGACGGGCGCGCATCTCACGGACCAGGAGATACGCGACGAGACGGTCACGTTGTACATCGGCGGGCACGAGACGACGAGCTCCACTCTGGTGTGGGCCTGGTATCTCCTGTCCCGCAATCCCCGGGTGCGCGCCACGCTGGCCGAGGAGCTGGACCGGGTACTCGGTGACCGGGAGCCGGAGTTCGAGGACTATGCCCGGCTGACGTACACCCAGTCGGTGGTCAAGGAGACCCTGCGTCTCTACCCGACGATCTGGCTGGTCACCGGCGTCGCCAAAGAGGGTGCGCGGATCGGCGGTGTCCCGATACCGGAGGGCACGAGGGTGTGGACCAGTCAGTGGGCGACGCACCGTGACGAACGGTGGTTTCCCGAGCCGGAGGAGTTCCGCCCCGAGCGCTGGGATCCGGAGGAGGGCGACGACATCGAGGAGTACGCCTGGTTCCCGTTCGGCGGCGGTCCCCGGGTCTGCCTCGGCACCCGGTTCGCGATGGTCGAGGCGGTGCTGATCCTGGCCGTGCTGGCGCGCCGGTTCGAACTGGACGTGGCCCCGGGCACCGTCGACCCCGTACCGACACTGACACTGCAACCGGACCGCGAGGTGATGGCGACGGTCCGGGTGCGGTAGCGGTGGCCGGGGCGGGGCCCCGGCCACCGCACTGGGCTGACGGGCGGGGCGGGCGACCGTCCGCCCCGGAGAGGCCTGGGGAGCCCGCGGTGCTCTCAGCCGGCGGCGACGAGCCGGATGTCCGTGCTGGAGGCTCCGGCCTGGATCTCGTACGTCCCGGGCTCGACGGCCCACCGGCCGTGCGCCACGTCCCAGTGGCCGAACTCGGCGACCGGGACCGTGGACTCGACGCACTGCCCGGCGCCCGGGGCGAGGTGCAGCCGACGGTGGGCGACCAGTTGGCGCAGGGGGCGTACGACGGACGGCGTCACGGCCCGTACTAGAGCTGGGCGACCTCGTCGGCGACGGCACCGGTGTTGATGACGGTCAGCCCGATGTGTGCAGCAGGTCGCCGTCGCGCTCGGCCGTGAGACCGCTGTGGGTGAAGTCGGTGTACGACAGTCCGTGGAAGGAGGCGAAGGGCCGGCCGCAGCCACCCCAGCGCCGGGCCACCGCCGTAGGGGTGGCGGCGGCCCGGTCGGCAGTCAGCCGTGCAGCAGAACCGGGAAGCACTCCAAGTCGTTCTGCGTCATCACCGGCAGCTTGCGGAGCTCCTCGTCCGGCACGGCGAGCCACAGCCGGGGAAAGCGCCCGAACAGTGCGGGAAGGGCGATGCCCGCCTCCACCCGCGATAGTGCGGCCCCGGGGCAGATGTGCGGGCCGTGCCCGAAGGTCATGTGCCGGATCGGGGCCGGCCGGGTGATGTCGAAGGCATCGGCGTCCGGTCCGTGCTCCTCGACGTCACGGCCGATGACCCGGTAGGAGATGACCACGCCCTCCCCCTTGGCGATCACCTCGTCGCCGACCTGGATGTCCTCGGTGGCGAACCGCATCAGAAGATGAGTGGTGGGAGTGTCCCAGCGCAGCGTCTCCTCGATCACTGTCTCCCACGAGATCTCGCCGTCGAGGACCTTGCGCAGCTGATCGGGGTGGGCGAGCAGGGCCCGTACCGCGTTGAGGATCAGCCCGATGGTGGTCTCGTGCCCGGCCGCAACCATCGCCTTGAGATTGCCGACCACCTCTTCTTCGGTGAGCGGGTCCCCGCCTTCCTCGGCGAGGATGAGCGCACTGGTGAGATCGTCCTTCGGCCGTGCCGTCCTCTCACGGACGAGCGCGGCGTAGAAGACGTCCAACTCGGCCAGCAGCGCCATCCGTTCGTCGTGCGGAGTGAGCATCGAGAAGAAGGCCTTGTACCTCTTCGTCAGCATGGCGTGCTCGGCTTCGTCCACGCCCATCAGCATGCCGACCACGCGCATCGGCAGCGGCTGCGCGAACACGGACTTGAGGTCGACCACACCGTCCTTGCCCTGCTCGGCCAGAGCGTCCAGCAGCTCCTCGGTGAACCTCTCGATGTCCGGCCGTATCGCTTCGAGCCGACGTGGAGTGAGGGCCTGGGAGGTCTTCGTGCGCAGCCGCCGGTGCTCCGCGCCGTCCACGGTGAACATCGAACGCCCGGCGTCGATCATGCCGATCAGCGGCCAGGCATGCGTCACCGCTCCGCTCTGCCAGAGCCCCCAGGCGTCGAGGTCCTTCACCAGACGGGTGTCGACGAGCAGCTGGCGGGCTTCGGCGTGCCGGGTGACGGTCCAGGCCGGTACACCGAGCAGCTCGATCCTGGCGAGCGGTCCGGCGTCGCGCAGCCGCGCCGTCTCACCGTCCAGGTCCTGCACCATGGGGTCGATGACGACGGTTCCGCCGGCCGAGGCGGAATCGGCCTGCTGGGCAGCGGCGTGAGGGCAGTTCAAGAGACATCTCCTGTCGTACGTACGGGGGTGAACAGGACGGGCAGTGATTCCATCCCCCGCAGGAAGGCGGACTGCCGCCGCACAAGCGTCTCCTCGGGTACCGCCAGGGCGAGATCGGGCAACCGGTCCAGGAGCACCTCGATTCCGGTACGGGCGGTGATCTCGGCGATTTCCTGGGCGGGGAACGGGCAGCGGTATTCCCCGTGGCTGAACGCAAGGTGCGCACTGTTGCCGCCCTGGCCGGAGGGGTGGCCGGTGGAGAGATGCTGCCTCACATGCGGATCGGAGTTGGCCGCTCCCAGGCCGAGAAGCAGCATGTCTCCGGCCTTGATGTCCCGGCCGGCGAGCCGGGTGTCCCTGGCCGCCCAGCGGCCGGCGAGGATCGGGGTCGGACTCTCCTCCCAGAGGACCTCGTTCATCGCCTCGCCGATGCTGTGCCGGCCGCCGAAGAGGGAGTCGGCGAACTGGTCGTCGGTGAGCATCAGCCGCAGGGAGTTACTGATCCAGTCGGCTGTGGGCAGATGCCCGGCAGCCGTGACGGCCATCAGGTCGAGGGCGTACTCCTCATCGGTGAACGGCTCGTGATGGGCCATCATCCGCGTGGTGACGTCGTTCCCGGGCACCGCCCGCTTGGCCGCCACCAGCCGCTGCATGTGCTCCCCGAACCGCGCATACGCGCTCTGCGCCCCGGGACCTCCGTCGGCCAGCTCCTTCAGCACCCGGGTGATGTCCGCGCCTTCCGCGTCCGGGAAGCCGATGAGCCTGGCGAGGACCAGCACGGGCAGCGGCTCGGCGAACTCGGCGACCAGTTCGGCGCTGCCGCGTGTGCAGACATCATCGATGAGCCGGTCGGCCAACTCCTCGCAGTGGCGACGGATTTCGAACGGATCCGCACCCTCCAGGGCCGGCCCCACCATCTCGGCGTGGCGGCGGTGCTCGGCGCCCGCGGTGAAGTAGATCGACGGCATGGGTCGCCCGACCATCGGGAGCAGCGGCCAGTCCTCGGGAATGTGCTCCCATTGGTTCCACAGCCCGACGTCCCGGGGGAACAACTGGCCGTCGCTGGTGACCTGGTGGAGTTCCCGGTAGCCGATGACCAGCCAGGCCGGGAACCCTCCGGGCAGCTCGACGGGCACCACGGGTCCGTGGTCGCGCCGCATGGTGCGGTAGAGGACCTGGGGGTCGGTGTGGAATTCGGGACCGCTGAGCGGCACTGCGGCCGGGCCGTGCCCCATGGCGCAGCCCCCGCCGGGAGTTGCGTCGGGCTCGGGCGGCGCGGGCACGGCGGAAGAGGGGCGCGTCATCGAACTGACTCCTGTGGCGGCGGTTTGGTGTTGCGGACCCACGATCAACGCGGGACCACTATAGGGATGTCCCGTGAAGCTTTAGCTGCCAATCGCGACCGTACCTGCCACTTTTACGACAACAAGAAGCGGATAGTGGCGCATGTTTGATCATAAAGGGGGGGTGAACTCCCCCGGGCGTTCCGTCCGTTGACATGCACCTGAGCGATGGAAGCCGCTGCACTTCGGCCCGCGGCTTCGTCTGGCTGCCCGTCTCCTGGGCGGGCGCGCAGCGCTGCGGCGTTCTGTGGAGCGGCGACCATGTCGTGGAACTTCGTCCGCTGGCTGCGCATGCCCGGGAGTCGCAACGTGGACAGCATCAGGTCCGCGCCCGGCAACGACACCGCCCGAAGGACAGGGTTGCCCTCGCGCCCCACACCGCCGGCCGACCGATTACCTGAACAGGGCAGTCCCGCGAGCGGGCGCGAGCCGTCACCTGCCCTTCCGCTGCCCGCCTCCGCGATACTTCTTCGAGACCGTCGGCCCGGTGCCAGGTGCATTGACACGCCCCTCGCACGATGTCCACCGGCACGTTCGGCGGCTTCGCCGAGGGCGCCGTCACCCGGACCGCTGCGGCCCTGACCGCGTGCGGCGTCACCGCCGCCGCTTGCCGCCCCTGCCCCTGCCGCCCGGCCGGCGCCGCTGATGGCTGCGGCCGAGACGCGCGGCCGGCTGCCGCCGGGCCTGCTCGGCGACCGTCCTCAGGTCTGCCAGGCCAGCCCGGTCGGGGTGACCGGATCCGAGAGCGGCCTCAAGAGCCTTATGGGCAGAGAGTTCCTGGCCTCCCAGGATTGTGAGGAAGCCTTCGGGGCCCGCCGTCTCCAGGAGCTGGAGCAGACTCTCGGCGACCATGAGGAGGCTCTCGGGCTCGGTGAGGTCCTCGGCGCCGAGGACCTCCCGGCGTACCAGGACACTCAGGGCGGTGGGGGCAAGGAGCGGGTCGCCGCGCAGGCCGCGCAGTATGGCCTCGCCATCCGGGTACGCCTCGACGAGAGCGTCGAGCATGGCTTCGGCGCGGGTGCGGAACGGGCAGGTGCGCACCGCGTCGGTCAGCTTCTCCAGCGCCTCGGCAGGGCCCTCCTGGGCGGCGGTCCAGGCAGCGAGTTCGGTGCGGGCGGCATCCGGGTCGTAGTGCTCGGCGATGACACCGAGGAGCCCGGCGGCGGGGGCGTGGGCGAGTTCACCGATGAGCGGGGCATCGCGCCCCTCGGCAAGCAGCCGACGGCGTACGGAGTCGTGACCGAGGGCGGTGAGACGGATCAACTCGACGGGTCCGCCGGCCAGTTCCGCCCGCTGTTCCTCACGCCTCTCTTCGGCCTCCTCGCTCTCCCCCTGTCCACCGGCGACGGCGCCGAAGAGCTCGGCGAGCTCCGGCGGCATCCCGGCGGGCGGCAGCGCGTGCTCCTCGAGCGGTATGTCGAGGAAGACCGGGTCGGCCATGCCCTCGTGCCGCTTGATCGCACCCAGGTCCTCCAGCACGTCCAGTACGGTGCGCAGATCACGGTCCGCGTGTCCGAGCTCCATCTGCCAGGCATAGCGCCCGGTCAGGTCGTACTCGGCGCGATAGCGCAGGTGCAGCGAGTCGCGCAGCCGGGGCCAGGGCATGGCGTGCGGCAGGCTGTAGAGGGCGTTGAGGACATCCTGCACGGCGTCCTCGAAGCTGTCGAAGAGCATCGACTCGACGTGTCGGCCGCTGCGGGCGCCCAGGAGCGGCCCGCGCAGCTCGGAGAAGGTCTCGAAGGCGTGCCGCCACAGCGCGAGCGGGTCTTTCATCAGGGGCTGCGCCTTGGCGACCGCGTACATGCGCCCCTTGGCCACCCGTACCAGCCGCGCCTTCTTCGCCCACTCGACCGCAAGCGCCAGGCGCGGCAGCTGCGTGGAGGAGCGCACCGTTTCCACCGCGTCGCCTGTCCCCAGCTCGGCGACGAGGGCTCGCGCGTCTGCCATGCGCAGGCTGCCCGTCGCGGTGAGCACGCGCCCCTCACGGCCCGCCCAGTCGGCGATCCTTCGCAGCCACCGCAGCGCGCGGGCCGTGTCGGCGCGTGCGCGCAGCTCCTTCTCCCCGGGCAGCAGGACCGGCAGCTGCGGTTCGGCGCGTGTCACGGCTGCCGGGCCGCGCGTCAGATGGTTCCGCACCACCTGGTCCAGTACGTCCCGGTCGTACGGCACCTCGTCTCGCTGAGCTTGCTCCACGAAGTGCTCGAGCGCCGCCGGATCCTGGATGTCGACGCCTTGCTCGGCTGCGGTGACCGCCCAGAACTTCGCCATTCCCCATCGGCCGCGGTCAGCCATGGCGGGGGCGTACCGCGGTGCGAGGGTCTCGATCGCAGCAAGGTTTTCGGCCTGCGAGGCCCCGCGCGGGTCGTTGAGGCCCATCGCGTCGAGGTAGCGCAGCAGGGCCGCGAGCGTGCCGGGCGCATCTGCCGGCTCTTCGCCGGGCAACACGGTGACCGTGCGCGGCAGCCAGTCCAGCAGATACTCCTCGATGTGCCGGGGTTCCCACAGGCCGAGCCGCCCGTCGCAGGTACCTCGATGGCGATAATCGAGCGCTGTCTCGACAACGAAGGGGTCCATGCTCTCGCCCCGCTCGCGGGCCCATTGCCCCATGCGGTGGATCAGCAGCGAACGCGCTGCCTCGTATTCCTCGGTCTCCTCGGGCGCGAAGAACATTCGCATCACACCGGCCCTGCCTGTCCTGTCGTACGGCCGCGGTCGCAGAGCATGCCGGCGGCCTTCGGGCCCGGTGGAGATCGCGGTTCCACGGGACCGGGCGATCACTATTGAACCGCAATCGGTCCACCGGCGACAGCAGCGGCGGACGAGGTCGGACGCGATGATTCGGTCGCTGTTGGCAACGGGTCCCCGTCGGGCTCGGGACGCTGCAAATTGTCGGGCGGCGGGGCGCGAGCCGGGCCGGCTCGACCCGGGCGCGGCCGATCACAGGCGGGCGTGTCGTCGCCGCGCAGCCGCCGCGTCAGCTCGCCGGGCGCCGGGGTGGTGGTGACGCCCAGCCCGCGGTCGGCAAGGAAGGCCATCAGCGTTTCGAAGGTCACCCCGGTCTGCGCCGGGACCGGGCCGGGAGCTCCGACGGGCAGGGTGCCGACTCCGCGAAGCTGCCTGCGTGACGGGTAATGCGACCGTTAACGGCCGGGTAACGGCCGCGTTCTAGCGTGCGGCCCGGAACCCATGCGATCACGAGGAGCACCATGCTCGACCCCACTTGTCCGAACCGAGGCTCCTCCGTCACGACGGTGATCGTTGACGCCGGCGGCGAACCGTGGGAGCGGGTGGAGCCGCTGCTCGCCCGCCGAATGAACGAGTTGGCTCCCGGGGCCGCGCTCGAACTCCTCTCCATCGAGCCGCGGGTGTGCGATCCGCTGTCTCAGTGGTGCGCAAAGCGCGGACACGCTCTCACTCGTGGTGCGACGGACGACGAAGCGTCAAGGTTCCACATCCGCAAGCACGGTCTCTCACCCTTGGAGCAGATATGAGGACACCGCCGCGTGTGTGGGAACGAGTGCGGACCGGGCGAAGTCGCCCGGTCCGCAGGTTCGTCAGCGGACTGGCCGCGGTGGCAATAGCCGCGTCCGCGCTCGCGCTGACCGGCACGGCGGCCAACGCCGCCGACCCGGAGGCCGGCACCGCTGCTGCGGCGACCAGCGCCGCAGCAGCGAAGGCCGACAAGCACGACAAGATCAAGCCTGCCCTGCACGACAAGCTCAGGTCCAAGGGCAAGGCGGACTATTGGGTCCACCTGAGCGACGCGGCGGACCTGACCGAGGCCGGCCGGATCAAGGACTGGACCAAGCGCGGCACGGCTGTGGCCAAGGCACTGCGGAAGACCGCAGCAGCCAGCCAGGCGGACGTCCTCAAGGAACTGCGCCGCGCCCATCTCGATTACGAGGCGTTCTGGGCCACCAACGCGATTCACGTGACCGGTGGTTCGCTGGAGATGGCCGAGCAACTTGCGTCGGAGCCGGAGGTCGAGGCGCTCTGGCCGGTGCTGAACTACACCGCACCCGAGCCCTCGGCGGGTCGGACGACGGCCGAGATCGACGCGGTCGAGTGGGGCATCGCCAACATCAACGCCGACGACGTGTGGGAGAAGTACGGAACCAAGGGCGAGGGCATCACCGTCGCCAACATCGACACGGGCGTCCAGTACGACCACCCGGCGCTGGTGAAACAGTACCGCGGCAACCTCGGTGACGGCACGTTCGACCACAACTACAACTGGTTCGACGCCGCCGGCACCTGCGACGGAGCGCCGTGCGACACCGCTGGGCACGGCACCCACACGATGGGCACCATGGCCGGGGACGAGGGCGGGGACAACCACATCGGGGTCGCCCCCGGAGTGAAGTGGATAGCCTCCAACGCGTGCTGCGCCACCGACACGGCTCTGATCGCGGCCGCCCAGTGGATGCTGGAGCCGACCGACCTCCAGGGCAAGAACCCGGACGCCGGCAAGCGCCCCAACGTGATCAACAACTCCTACGGGTCGAGTACGCCGTCGAACGACCCGTTCATGGAGGACATCAGCCTGGCGTGGACCGCGTCGGGGATCTTCGGGGTCTGGGCCAACGGCAACAACGGCAGTGGCTGCGCCACAAGCGGCTCACCGGGCAGCCGGACCGTCAACTACTCGGTCGGTGCGTACGACGGCGCGAACACCATCGCGTCGTTCTCGAGCCGGGGCGCCGGTCAGGACGGTGAGATCAAGCCCAACATCTCCGCCCCCGGCGTGAACGTGCGCTCCAGTATCCCGGGAAGCGGGTACGCCAGCTACAACGGCACGTCCATGGCCACCCCGCACGTGGCGGGCGCGATCGCGCTGCTGTGGTCCGCGGCACCGTCGATGGTGGGCGATGTCGAGGGGACCAAGGCCCTGCTCGACGACACCGGCATCGACACCCCGGACAGCCAGTGCGGCGGCACGGACGGCGACAACAACGTCTACGGCGAGGGCAGGCTCGACGCCCTGGCCATGGTGAGCCACGCGCCCGGCCAGGTCAGCGGCCGGATCACGGACGCCGTGACCGGCAAGCCTCTCGTCGGCGCCTCGGTCACCACCGGTGAGGTGACCGCCGTCTCCGACAGCGACGGCCACTACCGGCTGCCGGTGACGGATGGCCACTACACGCTGACCTTCAGCGCCTTCGGCTACCAGGACACCACGGCCGACGTCTCGGTCGGCGCGGGCGAACCCGTCACCCGGGACATCGCGCTGACCCCGCTGCCACGGGTCCACGTCACGGGCAAGGTCACCGACGGGTCCGGCCAGGGCTGGCCCCTCTACGCGAAGATCACGGTCTCCGGCGACCCGGCTCCCCACCACACCGACCCGTACACCGGTGCGTACGACCTGGTGCTCCCGGCCGACCGCAGCCACCGGCTGACAGTGGACCCGGACCTGGACGGCTACCCGACACTCACCAGGGAGACGGCCGTCGGTTCCGACGACTCCGAGCTGGACATCCCGGTGCCCGTCGACACCCTGGCCTGCAACGCCCCCGGCTACGCGGTCGCTTACGACGGACTGACCCAGACCTTCGACACCACCGGCACCCCGGACGGCTGGGCCGTGACGGACGCGGCCGGCAATGGCGAGGGGTGGCGGTTCGACAACCCACTCAACCGGGGCAACCGGACCCAGGGCAAGGGCTCCTTCGCCACGGTCAACAGTCTTGCCTACGACCAGTCCCACACCCAGGACACCACCCTCACCGCGCCGGTGGTCGACCTGAGCGGCGTCGAGACCGCGACACTGCAGTTCAACACGTACCTGATCGGGACCTATGGACCGTCGCACGTGTATGTCGACCTGTCCGTCGACAGCGGTGAGAACTGGAAGACGGTCTGGGAGCGGAACGCGGTCAGCGTCTCCGGCTCGCAGCAGAGCCTCGATGTGCCGCAGGCGGCCGGGAAGTCCCAGGTCCAGCTCCGGTTCCGGTACACCGGCGGCGGACGCAACGTCTGGCAGGTCGACGACGTCCACCTGGGCGGGCGCAGCTGCGCGCCTCAGGCCACCGGGCTGGTCGTCGGCCACGTCACGGACGGCAACACCGGTGCCGGGCTCAACAAGGTGAAGGTCGCCGACAGCAGCGGCACGCCCACGGCCACCAGCAAGTCCACTCCGGACGACGCCGCGCTGGAGGACGGCTTCTACACGCTGCCCGTGTCGGCCGGGGAACACTCGCTCTCCGCCGGCACCGGTCGGTACACCACCGTCACCAAGACCGTGAAGGTCACCGCGCACGCGCTCACCCGGACCGGCTTCCCGCTGCCCGCCGGGCAGCTCGAGGTCTCCGGTGCGGTCGACCGGAACGTCACTCTGGGCGGCGGGGCGACCGCATCGTTCACCGTGAAGAACACCGGCGGCGCGCCCGCCGACGTCACCCTCAACGAGGCACGCGGCCGGTACTCCCTGCTCTCCGCGCCCACCTCCACCCCACGCGGGGCCGCGGCGACGACGTCGAAGCACGCCCTTGCCGGGACCGCGTCCGCCCCGGACCCGGTCGAGCCGACCGCGGCCGGCAGCGACTGGGTGTACGGCCCGTCGACGCCCGTGGGGCTGGCGGACAATGTCGTCGGCGCCTACGACGGCAAGGTGTACACCGTGGGTGGCGTGCAGCAGGATGCGGTCGGCTACATGTCCCTCACCAAGGCGGGATACGTGCTCGATCCGCGCGGCGGTGGCTGGAAGCCGATCGCCGACCAGCCCACGGTCCGCGACAAGGCGAACGGCGCTTTCGTCGGTGGCAAGCTCTACGTCACCGGCGGTTGGTCGGCCGACCACTCCATCGACCGGAGCCTGGACGTCTACGACCCGGGCAGCAACACCTGGAGCTCGGGAGCGACCGCACCGACCGGCTACGCGGCGTCCGGCGTCGCCACCCTGGACGGCAGGCTCTACCTGGTCGGCGGCTGTACCACCACCACCTGCGGCACCACCGACGTCTGGGTCTACACGCCCGACACGGACCGGTGGCAGAAGGCCGCGAGCTACCCGCAGTCCACGTCGTGGCTGTCCTGCGGCAGCATCGCCGGCAAGATCTACTGTGCGGGCGGCACCACCGAGAAGCAGGGCAGCCGGAAGACGTACGTGTACGACCCGGCGACGGGCGCCTGGACCGCGGCGGCGGACATGCCGATCGACATCTGGGGCGCCTCCTACAGCGCGGCCGGCGGCCTGCTGATCGTCTCCGGCGGCGCCAGCGCCAACGGCAGCTGGATCGACATGGAGAACTACGCGTACGACCCGAGCGCCAACACCTGGTCGGCCCTGCCGGCGTTCACCGTGCAGCCCACCTACCGGGGAGGCGGCGCCTGCGGCTTCTACGCGGTCGGTGGCGGATACGGCGAGCCCGGGTGGCTCACCCGGATCCTGCCCGGATTCGACGTCTGCGACGAGGGCGACGCGTCGTGGCTGTCGCTGGACAAGCGGCGGCTCACCGTGCAGCCGGGCAAATCCGTCACCGTGGCGGTCGGTCTGAACGCCGCCGCGGCCTCGATCACGCAGCCCGGCGACCTCACCGCCGAGATCACGGTGGACTCCGACACGCCGTACCGGGTCGTCCCGGTGGACGTCGCGATGCACGTCTCGCCCCCCAAGTCGTGGGGCAAGGTGGGCGGTTCGGTGACGGGCGTCGACTGCGACGGTGTGTCGGCGCCGCTGGCCGGCGCGTCGGTGAACATCACCACCTCGGGCGGCGAGTACCCGCTGATCACCGACAAGTCAGGACACTACGGGCTGTGGATCGACAAGAAGTACGGACCCGTGACCGTGATCGCCGCCGACCGGGACTTCGTCTCGCAGGTCAAGTCGGCCAAGATCAAGGCGGGTGAGACCAGCACCGCCGACTTCGCGCTGAAGTCGTCGCTCTGCCTGGGCTGACCCACACCGACACGGAGGGGCGGCGGGTGTCACGAACCATGGCACCCGTCACCCGTCACCCGTCACCGCGGCCGGCGATCGGCGGCCTGGTCCGGCCGCGGATCGCCGGCCGCAGCTGGTCAGGCCGGCGAACCGCCCTCGTCCCGCCCGCGCCGCACCGCGGCTCTGGCACTCGCGAGCTCATCACCGATGCGCTCCACCGCCTCGCGCACGTGCGCGTCCCCGCTGTCCGCGGCGAGTTCGGCGCATTCGCGCAGCGCCGTCTCGGCGGCGGCCCAGTCGGCTCGCCCGACCGAAACCTCGGCCAGGTACGCGAGGGTGTAGGCCAGACTCCACGAGGGGCCGAACGGCCGGACGAGATCAACCGCGGCGTGGGCTCCCGCGTGGGCGGCCTCGATGTCTCCGGCAAGCAGGTCCAGCCGCGCCAGACTGCCCCGTTCGAACGCGATGACGGTCGGATCCCCGCCCCGCTCTGCCAGCTCCAGCGACTTGGTGCGGAAGCCACGCGCCTCCTCGTGCTTCCCGGCCTCGAGCGCGAGGTTGCTGAGCATCGAAAGCACCGTCGTCAGCAGCCTCATGTCCCCGGCCTGCTCGGCGTGGTCCAACGACTCCAGCGCCGCCCGCCGCGCCTGGGTGTCCTGGCCGAGCATGGTCAGTGCCAGCGCCTGGTTGCCGGTGGCGCGGCCCAGCAGCAGCGGCACGAGGCTCCTGTCGTCGTCGCCGGCGGTACGGGCCGCCTGTTCGGCCTCCAGGGCCGCCGCCAGGGACTGCTCGTACCTTCCGAGGTGGAAGTCGGTGACGGACGAGGCCAGCCGGTCCAGGGCCAGGGCCGCGGCCGACACGCTGTCACCGGGCACGGGGGAGGCGTCGAGCAGGGCCCGGGCGTCCCTGGGCCGGCCCGCGGAGCACATCGCCTCCGCGAGAGCTGCCAGTGAGCGCGCCGCCGCATCGAACGCTTCCGCGCGCAACCGGCAGTCCAGCGCTCTACGCAGCGCCTGCTCGGCCTCCGGGTAACGTGCCATCCGCCGCAGGACCAGTCCGTGGCCGTGCCGGACGTCCGCCGCCGTCGTGTCGTCGGCGGCCGTGCCGAGACGCGCCACCAGCTCGGTGTAGTAGCCGTCCGCGCTGTCGTTGGCGTACAGCGCCGAGGCACGGTCCGCCGCCCGGCGCAGCCAGGTCACGGCACGCGGGTCGTCGGCCTGGACGAAGTGGAAGGCGAGGGTGTCGACGGCGTCCGGGCGGTGCCGGAGCACCGCGTCGCCGTAGGCGCCGTGCATGACCCGGCGGCGGGCCGTGGTGAGCCTCTCGTAGCAGGCCAGCCGTACCAGCGGATGGCGGAAGGCGAAGCCCGGGGTGTTCCGGCCCGCCGAGGCGACCTCGCGCTCCTCGACCAGCCCCGCGGCCAGGACCCGGTCGGCGGCGGCGGCGAACTCCGCCTCCCCGAGCGGCGGATACAAGGCTGACCGGGCGACTTCCGCGGCCTCGCGCAGGGAAACGTCCCCGCCGGCCGCGGCAAGGACGTCGACGAGCGCCCGTGCCGCGTCGTCGAGGCGGTCCAGCCGGGCGTCCACGGCCGCGCGGACCGAGTCGGGGAGGCCGGCGGGCCCGGTGCCGACCGCAGCCGCGGAGGGCAGCCCGCTGTTGATCAGCCTGGCCAGTTCCCCGGCGAACAACGGATTGCCCGCGGAGAGCCGGAAGATGTCGGCGACCTGGTCCGGCGCGGGCGCCGTGCCGCCGCACAGCCCCACCACGAGTCGTCCGCAGTCCCGTTCGCCCAGCCGCATCAGGTCCAGCCGCCGGGCCAGTCCCTGACGTACCGCAGCTTCGAGTACACGCCGGCGCGCCGCGTCCTGGGCGAGGTCCTCCTCCCGCGACGTCGCGACGAACCGCCATGCGCGCGTCCCGGTACGGCGGATCAGATGGTAAAGGAGCTGGAGCGAGCCGAGGTCGGCGGCGTGCAGGTCGTCCAGCACCACCAGGACTCCGGGGCGGGAGGTGTGCGCCAGGCTCGCCAGCAGCCCGCCGACCGCGTGGAAGAGCCGTGCCCGCTCCTCCTCGGGGCCGAAGTCCGCGGTCGGCGCCGGCCCGAGCGCGGGCACCAGGCCGGCGAGGGCGGGGTACTCGGCGACGGCCGCCGCCTGCTGTTCGGCAGAGCGGTCGGCGAACCACGCATCGAGCGCCTCCGCCCACAGGCCGTAAGGGGTCTGCCCCTCCGCCTCGTGACTTGCCCCCCACAGCACCAGTGCGCCCCGGCGGTGGGCGGTCAGCGCCGCCTCGGCGGCCAGCCTCGTCTTGCCGATGCCCGCCTCGCCCGAGACCAGGGTGAGGGGAGGTATCCCCGCCTCCTCGGCCGTGACCGCGCGCAGCACCTGTTCCCGGCCGAAGAGCGGTGTCCGCACCGCGAGCCGGATCGCCGCAGGAAGCGGCGGCCGCGCCGACGGCGTGGCCGCGGTGCGGGAGGACGCGGCCGACGCCCGTCGGCGCAGTTCCTCCAGACGGCTTCCGGGACGGACACCGAGCTCGGTCTCCAGCGCCTCGGTGGCGAGCCGGTACTGCCGCAGTGCCTGCTCGGGCCGGCGCAGGGCGAGCTGTGCGCGCATCAAGCTCTCGTGGGCGCGTTCGTCGGCAGGATGGGAGGACAGGGACGCCTCCAGCAGTCCGACGGCCTCCTCCGGACTTCCCTCGGAGAGACGGGTATCGGCGAGGGCGTGCAGTACCCGGTCGCGGAGCAGGGAGAGCGTCGTCCGCCGAGCCGTCAGCCACTCGGCGTAGGGATCCTCGGGCAGCAGGTCCTCCCGCAGGGCCTTCAGCGCCGCATCGAGTCCCGCCACCCGCCGCCCGCCGTCCGTGAACCCGTCGGTTCCGTCGAGCGCGGCGAGAGCGAGCGCCTCCGTCTCATCCACGTCCACCGTCACCAGTGTCCGGGACAGTGCCAGCAACTCGCCTTCCAGCAGCAGGTACGCGGACTCCTCGCGTGGCCGCAACTCCGGCTGCAGCGCGTGCCGCGCCGTGTGCAGGGCCACGCGCAGGCTGCTCATGGCAGCCTGGCGAGAGGCACCGGGGCGGCAGATCTCCCTCACCAGTTCGCGGTGCATACGATGGCCGGGCGCGACCGCCAGCAGCTTGACGAGGGTCTGGGCCCCCGGCCTGCGCCAACGCTCCAGTACGGGAAGTCCGTCACGTTCGGCCCGGAAGCCACCCAGCAGTCTGATCCGCAGGGGTGGAGCCTGGTTGGAGATCACCAGGGCACTGTAACGCCGGCCTGCGGAGCGGCTGTGCGCGCTGTCCCGTTCCCTCTGTCCTGACTGCCCCCTCGTCGGCGCAGTGGATCGCGCTGGTTGACTGTCGTGGCCGGTCGCGCGGGCGGCCGGGGTGTATGAGGGGGCGTGGGTGGAGCACAAGTGGGTGCGGGTGCCGGTGGGGGATGATGCGGCGCGGTGGGCGACCCGGGGGAAATGTCTGCGTGTCCTCGTCGTCGTGCACAACGTGACCGCCGCGACGCGACTGCTCGATGTGCTACCTCTGTTGCATGCCGGTGGCCTCTCGCCGGGCTGCGGCCCGGGCCCGTACGTGCTCGGGAGCGCGATGTGTCGCCGGTCGGACACCGAGCGCCGGACCCCCGTTGACGCACCGTTGACACTCCGTCCGCCACAGCGAACCATGCGTAGTTGGGATCACTGCATCTGACTCGACCCGTGGGGGGCACATGTCAGAGGGGATGTACGACTGGCTTCTTGCTGCCGTGTCGGAGTTCGGCCGGACAACGAAAGTGAAGCTGTCCGGCGGCGGCAGCGCCGAGGCGTCGATCCGTGGTCCGCTCGAGGCCCTACTCAAGGCCGTGGGCGAGCGGCATCAACAGCACGAAGTCAGCTGGCACGACGAATACTCCCTTCCGGAACTGGGCGTCCGGCCCGACTATGCCGTGCGCGCCGGCGGCGAACTAACGGGCTACATCGAGCTCAAGAGACCCGGCCTCCCCGTGGACCCCGCCACGTTCGGCAAGAGCAACAGAGAACAGTGGGAGAAGCTGCGAAATCTGCCCAACCTGCTCTACTCCAACGGAACCGAGTGGCGACTGTTCCGCGACGGTCAGCAGCTCGGAGAGACGGTCTACTTCAGCGGAGCGCTGAAGAGCGCGGGCGAGGCATTGACCCCACCCGATCCGGCCGCCTTCGACGCGTTGCTCGAGGTGTTCCTGAACTGGAAGCCGCCCGAGATCTCCAACGTCTCCCGATTGGTGCAGCACATGGCCCCACTGTGCCGCCTGCTGCGGTCGACAGTGCTGGAGCAGCTGGAGGGCGAGGACAGATCCACAGCCCCCGACGACGACCTGCGCGCCAGGCCGTTCACCGGCCTCAAGAACGAATGGCGCAGACTGCTTTTCCCGTCCGCCGACGATGCAACGTTCGCGGACGGCTATGCCCAGGCAGTGACCTTCGCCCTTTTGCTCGCACGCTCTGAGGACATCCTCATCCAGGACGCCGGTCTCCACGACATCGGCCGCAGCCTGGACGCCGATCACGCCCTGATGGGCCGGGCGCTTCAATTGCTCACCGACAACGTCAACGACCGATTTCGCGTGACGCTCGAACTTTTGCAGCGCACGATCACCGGTGTGAACTGGCCCGCCATCCGGGCCGGCAACCGGGATGCGTACCTCCACCTGTACGAGCATTTCCTGACCGTGTACGACCCGGCGCTGCGCCAGAGGAGCGGCTCGTACTACACCCCGCACGAGGTGGTGGAGGAAATGGTCCGGCTCACCGAGGACGTGCTGCGCACCCGCTTGGGGCAGCAGGCCGGTTTCGGTGAGGACGAGGTACGCATCGTGGACCCTGCGATGGGGACCGGTACGTACCTGCACACGATCATCGAGCGAGTGGCGGAGCAGGCCGCCGACCGTTACGGTCCCGCGATGGCTTCCGATGCCATCTCCCGGCTCGCTTCCCGCCTCTACGGCTTCGAGATGCAGATGGGCCCCTTCGCCGTTGCCGAGTTGCGGACGTCCGATCTACTGAAGCGCCACCGAACGCCGCTGCCCGACGGCGGGCTCAACCTCTTCGTCACCGACACCCTCGACAATCCCTTCGTCGAAGACGAATACCTGTACGCGTACGACGCGTTGTCCGCTTCCCGGCGGCGGGCCAACACCATCAAGGCGAACACAGCGGTGAATGTCGTCATCGGAAACCCGCCGTACGACGACAAGGCGGAAAATCGCGGTGGGTGGGTCGAGAAGCGCAGCAGTAGCGGGGAGTTACCGCTGCTCGACGACTTCCGCCTGCCGGGCAACGGCCGTTACGAGCATGTCCTCAAGAACATGTATGTCTACTTTTGGCGTTGGGCCACCTGGAAGGTGTTCGACGCCCACGACGTCGACCGGCACGGCATCGTCTGCTTCATCAGTCCGTCCGGCTGGACCACCGGTCCTGGCGGCCGCGGTATGCGGGACTATCTGCGTCGGACGTGCGACGAGGGCTGGGTCATCAACCTCTCACCGGAGGGGCAGCGAGCCGATGTCGCCACTCGTGTATTTCCGGGGGTCGCTCAGCCACTCGCCATCTGTATCTTCGTTCGCAAGGCCGCGGCAGAACGTGGAGGGGCCACCACGGCCCGAGTGCACTATCGCTCTGTGTCGGGCAGACGCGACGAGAAGTTCCGGCAGTTGCGCAGTATCGAACTGGACGATGAGTGCTGGAAGGGCGCCCACCCCGAGGGAACACGGCCCTTGACTCCTGTCACACAGTCGGGATGGGAGGAGTTTCCGGCGTTGGGCAGTGTCTTCCCGTGGGGCAGTCCCGGCGTCAAGTCGAACCGGTCCTGGGTCAGCAGCCCCTCGGCGGAAACCCTGCGACGCCGGTGGGCAAGACTCGTACGTGAGATCGCCCCGGAGGCCAAGTCCGAGCTCTTCAAGGCGACCCGGGACCGTACATTGGACAGCAAGCAGGAGCCGCTCCCGGGCGGGGCCCAGCACTCTCACCCGATCGGGCGGGAAGCCCGCCTGCAACCGGAGTTGGCCCGCACAGCACTGCGCAGCTTCGACAGACAGTGGCTGATTGCCGACAATCGCGTCCTTGACCGCCCTCGTCCCGATCTCTGGGCCTCATTGCAACGCGAGCAGCTCTTCCTCAACCAGCAGTCGTCGCACGAGATCGGGTCGGGTCCGGCCGTCGTGGCCACCCATCTCATACCTGACACGCACCATTTCAACGGCCGCGGTGGTCGCGTCATCCCGGTCCTGCACGCCGATGGATCTCCCAACGTCGCAAAAGGCCTCCTGACCCACCTGACACGCATGGTCAGCAAAGAGCCGGTGACCACGTCCGACCTGGCCGCGTACACCGTCGCCGTCACCGGCCACACCGCGTTCACGGAACGCTACGCCGAGGAGCTGCTCACTCCGGGAGTACGCCTGCCTCTGACCCGCGACCCGGAACTGTGGCGCCGGGCCACGGCCCTCGGCAGCGAGATCCTCTGGGCCTAGACGTACGGCGAGCGTTACGTCTGCCCCGCCGCCGGCCGCTCCGCCGGAGCGGTCGAGTTCCCCTCGGGGGACGAGCGGCAGGTCCGCTACCTCACCCATATAGGCAGCGGCGTCCCGAACCGCATGAGCTACGAGGCCGCGACGCAGACTCTGCACGTGGGCGAAGGCACCCTCACTCCGGTTCCCGAAGCGGTCTGGGCCTACCACGTCGGCGGCATGAGGGTCGTGAACAAGTGGTTCGGCTACCGCAAGGCGAAGCCCACCAGCAAGAGGACGAGCCCGCTGGACGACATCCATGTCGAGAGCTGGCCGCCGGAGTGGACCAAGGAGCTGATCGAGCTGCTCTCGGTACTCCGTCGCATCACGGATCTCGGTCCCGCGCAGGCCGACCTTCTCGCGGACATCCTGGCCGGCCCCGTGGCCACGCATGCCGAGCTGGCTGCGGCCGGGGTTCTGCTCACTTCAGAGACCGGCCGCAAGGCCCGTCATCGCCCCGTGGACGCACTCTTCACTGCGGACGATGTCACATGACGACCATGCTCAAGCCGAGCGCCGTGCAGCGCCGCTCATGGCCTCTTCGAAGGAGATGGAACCCTGGGCGAGCTGCTGGACCGCTCGCGTGAACTGCGGCGCCTGAGCCTCGTGCGCCTCGGCGAACCGGACCACCTCACTCAGTCGCAGCTCCGACGACTCGTGCAGACGTCGGTAGTGCACTGCCGCTCCCAGAGCAGTGGCCACCAGCCGGTCGTCTCTTCGCTCGATCAGCTTGAGCCATGTCAGGAAGGAGACGTCACTGTGGATCTGCTCCGGATCGATCCCACGTGCGGCAGCGACTTCCGCGTCGTCCGTGGTGTTGCCCGGGTATCGCAGGGAAGCGGTGACCAGCTGGGCGATCAGTCGCCACTGTGCGTCAGCGAGGTCTACGGCAGGCAGAGGGGCGGAAAAATGCATGCCGTCATGCCTAGCACATGGCATGGACGGACCGGTTCGGGTTGACACATGGCGGGACACCGCGCGCCGACGGATTTCGGGCCGCGCAGCGAGGGCTGCCCAGCAACTCCACCGCCTCGATGAAGTTGCTTCTACCGGCCCCGTTGGGACCTACGAGCGCGGTGATCACGCCAAGGGTGAGATCGACCTCTTCGATCGACCTGTAGCCCCTGACGACGATGCGCTGAACCGCGCGTGACATGGACTTGATCCATCGCCGCGTAAAGCCTGGTGCGGTCGGCTCCCCCGGCGGTGGTCAGCCGACAGTGCCCGTCCTCCTAGGATGTGAATGAATCTTCGATCGTATGGCGCAGGCGGCCCTTCCGACGCGGACGGCCTCCGGGGAGGGCAGGACGTCATGACGGAGCGCGGCGCGGAACATCCGCCGGGATCGGTATTCACCACGGCGAGAAAGACGTGGTTGCGGACGCGCGTCACAGAGCTGAGCAACGCGCTGGCGAACCACAGCCCTGAGCTGCACACGCTGGTCCCCACCGGTCTCGGCGACCAGCGGCTGGTGAATGCGCTGGTGATATCGCGCATCGCCGCGGACGAGGCACGAGTCCAGCCGGTGGCCGAGACAGTCTCATGGCTGGAGCGGCTGGTGCCCAAAGGGCATAGTCACGATCTGAGTGGCGCCGTACGCACAGTCCGCTCCGAGCTCATGATGACCGGTGATCCCGCGCTCCGGTCGTGGAACGCGGAGGCCTGGGAGGAACTTCTCCTCGCACTGTGGCGGCACGACCGGACTCAGGCGGTCGAGGCAGGGCAGGCCGACGACGAACTGGTCTCCCGCTGGGGCGTACGCACGACTGATGCCGCGGACGTCCACCACCCCGAGAGAGCTCCCGAAGGGTACGGCCACTCGCTCACTTCGTTGACCGGATTCTTCGCATCGGAGGCGGACCCCCTCCGACTGCTCGCGGAGGGGGTTCTCTCCCAGGCACACGCGGTCGACTCCGTCGAGGACTCCCTGGTCGTGTACGAGGAGGCCTTGCAAGGTGCTGGCCATCTGGCGTTCCTCGCGGAGCAACGCCTTCGCGCCACCTACATGAGCGAATGGTGCGAGAAGCACTCCAGCAATGCCTCCGAGGTGACCGAAGCGTTTCTGTCGGAGCTCTCCGAGGCGGTCGAGACGTACGTCGGCCTGGTCATCGAGCCGGTGATCAGTTCGCTCTCGGAGTGTGAGCGTGCGCTGCTCGTCGCTGCCGAACAGCCCAGGCTGCGCGCCGTGGACGAATATCTGACCGAATTCCTCGACTGCATCGGAGCCCTGCCGGAAACGGTATGGACCGACGGGGCACTCGACGGGAGTCTCGCGCGGGAGGCCGCAGCCCGCACGGCGCGCGGCGAGTCGACGTGGCACACCATGCGTGGGTCCGTTCCGGTCTGGTACCACGTCGTCACCTCGCCCCAGGAGCGAGCAGCCGCACTGGCGTTCTCCGGCGCTCCGTCCTCGTCCGTGATCCGCGTGCACGCAGATATCCACGGCTCGTACCCATTCGATCTCTTCGAGGGCCTCGACGCAGTGGAAGGATCGCCCTCAGCAGAGGACTGGTACCCCGAACCGGGCATCGAGCTCCGCTACACGCGGCGTAGCGCGACCGACCTGTGCGAACTGCTGGCTCTCGCTCAACTTGGCCATGCACGCCTTGAGTTCCTCATCACGGACGCGATCGGCGGTATCAGCCCGCTCCGTTCGCTTCGCGCCCACGTCCGTCCTGGTGACGCCTCCTCCTGGGCGCTGGGCGCAGTGAACGCGCTACGCACGCTGGTGCCCAACCTCGACGATCTCACGGACGTGATCGCTCGCGAGTACGAAACCGAGGGCGGCCTGGACGATACCGATGACCGGGACAGCGATGACGATCGCGGTTTCCCGTCCGACAGCGAGGGGTCCGCCGACGGCGAGGCGCCTTCGGACCGACAGCAGGAATCGACCGGCAGCCCTCGGGCGAACGGCCCGGGCGAACCCGAATCCCCCTCGCCTTCGCTCAGCACTCCCCTGCCCGCTCAGCTGCTGGCCCGTGTGAAGGCCATTCTGCGCCAGGCCGAGGACCCGGCAGCCACCGAGGCCGAGGCCGAGGCCTTCCTCCAGAAGGCGACGGCACTGATGGCCAAGTACGGCATCGAGCAGGCCTTGCTCCAGGGCGGCGAGCCGGCCTCCGAACAACCCATCGACCGCGTGGTCGAGGTCACTGCTCCCTGGATGCGCGAGTGCAAAAAGCTCCTTTCCTGGATCGCGAGCCAGATGCGCTGCCAGTCCGTCTATCCCGGCGGGCAGGCCAACCGGCACCGGGTGCACCTGTTCGGCTTTGCCTCCGACCTTCACGCCGTGGAAGTTCTGTACGCGAGCCTGCGTCTCCAGATGCTGCGCGGTGCCGACCGGGCAGATGCGGAACACCGGCCGACCGGGGAGGACACACGCGCCTACAAGCGGTCCTGGATGCTCGGCTTCATCCGCGCGGTGACCTCCCGAATCGGAGAGGCCGAACGCGCGGCCCGCGAGGACACCGAGCGCGATCGGCAGGAATCCGCGGCGGACGCCACTGCGGGCCGCAGCGTCGCCCTCGTCCTCGCCGACCGGACGGCCGTTGTCGAAGCCGAAGTCGCGTCCCGGTACCCGAAGCTGGGTAAGGCACGGCCCACGCGCTACAAGGGAAGCGGCTACCGGCAGGGGCACGCGGATGGAGAGCAGGCGAACATCGGAGGCCTCTCCCTGGATGGTCTGGACGATGAGATGGACCTCGTAGGGTCGAAACTCACCGTCTGATCCCAGCCGCCGCGCCCAGCAGGGCCGGAGCCCGATTCCGCCCACACGGTCTTGCCACTCGGCAAGAACTCTTGGTGGCGGAATCGCGCTGGACGACCTCTACATCGGCACAGACCCGCACAGGTGGACAGCCCGCCGCTTCACCGGCCCGCGGTGAGGGTGTCGAGGAGGGCCGCGGTGAACTCCTTGGGTTTGTCGATGTGGACGGCGTGGCCGGCGTCCGGGATGGCGGTTTCGCGGACGGGGCCGCCCGTGGTGGCGTAGTGATCGAGTGCGTGACGGGTCTGGGCGACCATGGGCTGGGCGGGGCAGTGCTCGGCGCCGGGCCAGCCGGGGACGGCGCCGAGTGCACCGAGGTGGGCGAGGTCGAAGAGCGAGGTGTCGGAGACGATGACGTCGTCGGTGCCGCGGATCCAGCCGATGGGCGGTTTGGGGTCGATCCGGTGCAGGTCGTCGATGCGGAAGTGGGTGGGGGCCATGGCGTTGAGGACACCTCGGGGGCCGGGTGCGGTGCCGGGCCAGTGGTCACTGGGACGGGTGTCGCCGGGGTAGTGCTCTTCTCCCGTACGGGTGGAGAGCATGGCGTCGACGAAGGCGTCCTCAAGTGCGGGGCGGAGCGGCGGTTTGACGTAGCTGGAGGCAAGGACGGCGCGGGGGGAGAGTGGTGAGTCCTCGCTGCGGTCGCCTTCTTGGAGGCGCCGGACGAATTCGGGGTTGACGGTGCCTGCGCCGGAGCCGGCGCCGTCGGGGTGGTTGAGTCGGCCGTCCGGGCCGTGGGTGCCGCCGAAGCCGTATGGGGAGACGGGGTTGACGAGGGTGAGGCTGCGGACGGCAACGGGGTGATCGCGCAGGTGCTGGAGGGCGATGCCGCCGCCCATGCTCCAGCCGACGAGGTGGACGCGGTCGAGGGCGAGGGTCTCTCGGAGGGCGGTGAGGTCGTCGCTGTAGTCCCGGAGGCCGTGGGTGGCGTCGACGGGGAGCGGGTCGGTGCCGCCGAAGCCGCGGAGGTCGACGGCGAGGGGGCGGTAGGGGTGGGGCAGGTCGAGCATGGTCTGTTGCCAGAAGGTGGCGGCGGAGACGTTGCCGTGGACGAAGAGGACGGGTTCGCCGGTCCGTTCGGGGAGTTCGAGGAGGTTGAGGGTGAGCCGGGGGGTGGTGATCCGTCGAGCGCGGATGCCGGGGAGGAGTGCGGGCGAGGTCATGGTCCGTCCTTGGGAGTGGTGCGGTCAGCCGAGCCAGGCGGCGATCTGGGCGCTGGCGGAGGAGTGCCAGCCGAGTTGGAGGTGGTTGGCGGTGGAGATGAGGGCGGTGCCGGCAACGTTGGCGATACCGGCGCGGTCGAGGGCGCTGTTGACGAAGACCACGCCGTCGCTGGGGCCGCGGTTCTCGTTGTAGATGCCGAGGACGCTGGGGGAACCGCCGGCGAGGAGGTAGGTGGCGACGGTGCCGGGGATGCCTGCCTTGTGGAGGGGGGTGATCAGGGAGCCGGAGTCGATGGCGGTCTGGATGCCGCTGCCGGAGGTGTAGAAGCCCTGGCCACCGTGGTAGGTGGTGTACCAGTCCTGTTGGGTCGTGTCGATGCCGTACGTGGCGTCCCAGCGGGCGAGCATCTGACGCTGTCCGGGGTAGACGTCGTAGCCGTCGGTGGGGGCGAAAGCGAATTCGGGGTGGGCGGTGTAGGTGCCGTAGCAGGTCATGTAGAGGTGGGGCGAGGGCGCGTTGACGCTGCCGCCGCACTGGGGCCAGATACTGAAGTCGTGGGCCCAGCCGTGGGCGTAGGGGTAGTCGTAGCCGCCGTTGGGGCCGCCGAGGGTGATGAGGCGGCGTACGTCTCCGGCGTAGGGGCGTCCCCAGGTGGGGCGCAGTGAGGAGACGTAGGCCCGGGTGGACATCTCCCCCTTGCTCCAGCCGACGAGGTCCACCTGGCTGACGCCGAGCCGGTCCTTGATGACGGCGATGGCGTCGCCGACCTGCTGGGCCTGCATCAGGTTGTCGCCCTGCTTGTGGGCGAAGTTGACGGCGAAGACGCGGTAGCCGCGAGCGGTGAGGTACTGCATGAGTCCGGTGCTGGGGCAGGACATGGACCCGCAGCCGTAGCCACCGGATTCGCCGGGGTTGGCCCAGGCACGGTCGGCGTTGTCGTTGGCGCCGTGGACGAGGAGGACGGGGGTCCGGTGACTGCCGCTGTTCCAGCCGGGGGCGGAGTAGAGGAGGAAGCGGCCGGAGTAGGGCTGCTTGACGCCGCCGAAGTAGGTGCGTCGCTGGCCGTCCTGGTCGCCACGGCCGTCCGGGGGGTACTGCTCGGGATGAAAACCGCTCGTGGTGTCGAGGTAGCGGTCGACGCGGTCCCAGCCGTTGGCGACGGTGGTGTAGGTGGCTTCGAGGGTGAGGTAGCCGGGTGGGGCGGCATGGGCCGCTGTGGTGGCTGCTCCGAGGCTCAGCAGTGTGAGGAGCAGGCCGAGCAAAGTGCTCGTTGCTCTGCGCATCGCGGCTCTCCGTCCGGGGGGTGGGCAGGCTCGGTGGTTCGAGTCCGTCACGGTAGGGCGGTGCGGGGGACCTTCCCATGGGGTGGGCAGCCATAGATGCGGGGCGGAGGGGTGTGTCGTGTCGCCATGTGCCGGGTCTCGAAACCCGGGTTACGAGGCCCGAGTTACGGCACCGCCCTCGTCACTCTTTCGTGGGTGGGTAGCAGGGTCTTCGGCCGAGTCCTGAGCTTCGGGATCCGGGCGCCGGGACACGAGCGGCAAGACCCGGGCACCGGGATCCGAGCGCCTTCTTTGACCGGCGGGGTCATAGGGGGGTGGGAAACCTCCCTGACCTCCCCGACCCGTAACGGCGAGCAAGTACGACTAATCGTGACCGGCTTGCAACACGCCGTCGCGCCTGCTTACGGTGCCGACACAACAAAACGACCCCGACGCGGTGTTACGAGCACCATGCCGGGGTCTCACCCCAAGATCGAAAAGAGCGATCTCGTGGCTACCGAGAACCTTAGCGCCGCCCTGCCCGCGCCCGCATCCTCGCCTCCGTACCCGATGGCCAAGCCCGGCTACGGCAAGCGGTCCGTACCGGCCCAGCTCCCGCCCGGCGCCGATGACTTCGCGCTATTGCCCGCTCGCGAGGGCTGCATCGCCGGATTCATCGATCGCCTGCCCGAAGGCGCCGCGATGAGCGTGAAGACGCTCGCGAAGCAGCTCCCGCTCTACGGCCAGCAGGCAGTCGGCACCGCCCTGACCGCTCTGTCGGTGGCCGGTCATCTGCGTCGCGTACGGCGCCGGGTCGGCGAGGGCGAGCGGGTCCGCTGGGTCTACCGGACCTTCTGGACCCGCACCGCACACGACAACGAGTGGTGGGCCGCCTACCTCGCGACCGAAGCCGGCCAGGGCATCGTCCCGGCGGAGATCCAGGAGCTTGCGGCCGAGGCAGCGGCCACGGCCCCGTCGTCCCCCTGGGCCCCGGACGAGATCCCGCCTCCGGCACCTGCTTGGGAGCCCGTACGAAGCGACGCGACGCGGCCCGCGCCGCCGACCGCCGTCGATGCCCCGCCCCCGTCGCCCGTCCCGCCCGCACCCCTCCGGCCCGCCCGCGTCCCTGCCGTCGTACCGCAGCAACGGAGTACCACTCCCCCGCAGACACAGCCGACCTCCGCACCGTCTCCGGCCCCCTCCTCGGCCCCGTCCCCGGGCCCGGAGCGCCCCTCCCCCGCCTATCTGGCGCTGGCCCAACTCGGCCGCACAGAAGCGCGCCTGGCCCTCTCCGCAGCCGACTGCACGGTGCTGGAGGAGCTGGCCGCGGACTGGCTGGCGCGGGGCGTGACCCCGGACTACCTCATCCGGTCCCTGGTCGCCGGGCTGCCGGACCAGGTCAATTCACCGCTGGGCTTCGTCCGTCGCAGGCTCCGCGACAAGATGCCGCCTCGTCTGCCCGCCGCTGCCGACCCCACCGCCCAGGCTGCTCATACCCCCCGCGTGATGATGGAGTGCACCCAGTGCGGTGTCCCCGGCCGCCCGGAAGCACTCCCCGACGGCCTCTGCCGCGCCTGCCGCCGACCCGCTTCGGGGCCGGACACGCCCCCGGCCCCGACGACCGGCCACATCACCACACCCGTCGCCGAACGTGATGTACGCGGTCTCGTCGCCGGACTTCGCGGCATGCTCAAGTCCCCCTGACCCGGCCGGACGTGGGCAAGCACAGCCCCCTGCCTGCGCCCTCAGCAGAGCACTTCGGCCCACACGCACTTGATGCAGGCATCGAGAACCGTGCATCCTCAGCGGTTGGCGTACGCCTCGACGAGCAGCAGACCGCGCCCGGTTTCGTCCTCCGGATCGCAGGGCTTCGAAGCTGTACCCGGGAGGAGGCGTTCGGGGCGGGTGTCGGTGACCTCGATACGAGCGGCCTCGGGCAACAACCGCAGCGTCAGCCGGAAGTCTCGGCCCGGCAGGCATCCATGGGTGATCGCGTTGGACGCGAGCTCTGCCGTGACAAGTGCGACGGCCTGCGCGGCGGCCGAGTCGTGTGGGACTCCGCGCCACTCGGTCAGTTGCTGAACGGCAGGAGTACGAGCGAGTCGTGCACCGCGGCGGGTGCTGCTGAGCCGCAGCGTGAACTCGGTTGCCGAACGGGATGGGTGCGGCGACGGGCCCTCAAGGGCGGTGTCACGACATACACACCATCTCAAGGTACACACGTACCATGTTGCCCCGCGCCGTCTGCACATCCACATAGACGGTGCTGTCGCAGGTCGTGGTTGTGATGTTGTACCGTCCCGAATCGACCGTGACACCCTTGGGGATGGTCTGCCACCGCCCCTTGTGGCCGGAGGATTCGATCGGAACCAGTTCCACTTCGCCCCCGCTGGAGGACTCGAGGAACGGCGCCAGGTCGGCCCTGCCGATCTCGAACTGCATCTCTCCGGCAGAACCCGACCAGTCGTCCTGATCGCAGAACTTCACATTCTCGGCCCGCTCGGGAAGGACCAACCGGTAGGTGTTCAGGGTGTCCTTCAGGGACTTGCCCCGCGCACAGCTGGTGAACATCCTTGAGTCATCGGCGGCTTGTGCGCTCGTCACAGTCACTGTCTCGAACGTCGAGTACACGATGCCCGACATCGCGAGCAGGCCCAGCAGCAGTATCGCTGCTACGGTCATTCCTCGCGCTCTGCGACTACTCATGTCCGCCTCCGCAGCTGGAAGTAGTGCATGGTACTGGTTCCGACCATGTCATATTCCTGTGCCCATCCATGTTCATGCGGGTCGACGAGCTGCCCGAGGTCGATCTCCTTGCCCGTCGTGTGCGTCGGGAACGGGACAGGCGCGGTCTTCCCCCCGGTCGAAGTTCCAGTTCTTGAAGAGGTCCACCTGGTACCGCGTCCGCGCTTCGCCTCCGGCACCCATGGTGACGGAGCCGCTGACCCGGTACTTCACACTGAGCCTTTTCCATCTTGATCAGCTGGCGAGTTCGAGGGCGACGATGGCTCGGATGACGGCGGTGATCCGGGTGGTGCTGCAGCGGAGCTTTCGCAGGAGTCGCCAGCATTTGAGGGTGGCCATGGCACGTTCGCCGAGGCTGCGGATCTTCGCGTGGTCCCGGTTGTGACGACGACGCCAGCCGCGCAGGTGCTTGCCGCGGAGGGGGACTCGGATGCTCGGCCCGGCGCCCTGGTACGCCTTGTCGGCCCAGCACTTGACGCCGACGGTGGCCAGGGCAGCGGGGATGCCGTGGATCCGGGCCGCGGTCAGGTCGTGTGTTGCGCCCGGCAATGCGTCCGAAGCCCAGATCAGACGTCCGGCGGGATCAGTGATGACCTGCACGTTCATCCCGTGGTGCTTCTTCTTCCCCGAGTAGTACGGGCGGTCGGCGGCGATGCGGTCGATGGGCAGGGTTGTGCCGTCGAGGATCACGTACGCCTTCTTCCGTACGGTCGCCATGGCCTGCTCAAGCGTGGGGGTCGGACGCCGCCAACGCGAGCCGATTCGACGGCGGTGACCTGCGAGAAGTCCAGAGAGGTGCTGCAGGGTACTGCTAGACAGATCGATGGCGGAGGGGTAGACAAGCACGTGAGCTCCTGGCGGACTGGTGATCTTGGTCGTGAACCCGTCTACCAGGAGCTCTCTTCATGCCCACCGCCGGGGGCGCCGCTCCAACCGATACATCGCAGCGAGCGCATGGAGGGGGCGCTCCTGACGTGGCGACAAACGGCCTTCCATGCGGCGGATAAGGCACTTCCCGTAGAACTTTAGAACCGGTATCCGTAGTCCATGACTGCCGCAGACCGCAATCCACAGCCCGAGGTAGCCAGTAGCTCCGACAGCGAGAAGATCGACCGCATAGCCGCCTATGTGGATGATCAACGCCGGAGCGAAGACAGCTGGATCGCCCAGTGGGGGAAATTCTCTGCATACCTGGCAGTGGCGGCGTTTTTGTTTGGAGTGGGCACCTTCTCCGATATACGCAACCTCTTCCCATCAGCGGATCCCCTACCGACAAGCGAGGAAAGGTATGCCCAGCAGGTCAGCGCATCCTGCCTTGGCGTGATCAACGCGAATCCAATCAGAGAAAAGGTGATCACCGAATTACCCAAGGCCGCCGTATACGACCAGAACGTCTTGAAATTTCGCGAGAAAATGTCTCGCGCATTCTCCATCAGCGTTCCGGACGACATGTCCGAGAAGAGCCGAGCCACGCTAACCTCGGCCTTTCTCTTCTATCGATCTGCCGATTCATTCCTTCGCGCTGCGGTAGAGAGCGCGAAGGCTGGCGATGCTCACGCCTACACAGTAGAAATCGCTCACTACAAGCAGAGCAGCGCCGCCTTCGCTAAGGCGGCCGCAGACGGCAACATTTCTTCCTGTAGGTACTACTGGGGCACCGCCGTTACCAACTGGTACTAACGCAAAGCCAAGATTCTACCGTCGCCTCTAATCGCAGTCTTCGCCGCCCCCGAGCACCTCATCCAGACCGTTCGTCCGCACCTCGCCATTGGGCGGGACGGATGGGCGCGGTCCGTGAGCTCTGTAGCCCGCGGCTGGATCGGTCGAACCATGCCGCGGGGGTCGGGGGTGTCGACTCCGGGCCCCGGGCACGGCTCGTCGGAGCGACGAAGTACGGATCAGACGCGTGTCACCAGAAAGTCGCCGCTCACAAAGGCTCGGTGGCTGCGTACATCAGCGAGCCATCGGGCCTGGGCCGCATGCGCGGACGGCACCGGGCGGTCCAAGTGGTCCAGGACCCGGGCGTACAGAGGGTGGACACGATTCTCCCGGGCCGCGACAAGAGCCGAGAGAAGCGACCTGCTGTGCGGGGTCATGCGGTCTGTCTCGACCAGGACGGACACCTTGTCATCCGGGTGGAGACCGGGCAGACGGTCATCGAGCCGACTGCCGAGATCCATCCATGTGAGCGGCCGGGAAACGCGTGCTGCCATGCGCAAGGTGGGTCTGATCAGGTCGGCACACGCCTGGATCTCGCGGAAGCTCGGCCGCGCGATGAGCAGATCCGCATGGGCCCGCCACGCGGCCATGCGCGCCGTGAGGTCCGAGGCCGGTGGACTCCACATCGACGACACACAGGCCCCGGCCTCGCGAAGCACCGACTGGAGCTGATCCAGGTGGAGGTGGTCGCCCACGAGATCGAGGTGGTCAAGGAGTCGCACCAGCCGTCTGCCGGCCCGCTCGTCGTCCCGGGAAAGCAGCTGCGCCAGGGTGACGGCTGTGGTTTGCGGAGCGGCGAGGACCGGTGCCGTCTCCACGGCTGGGCGGGGGGCCGCAGCAGCCTCATCACCGAAGACCGTGCGAACGCGGTGCCGTCGGCTGGACGCCGAGAGCGATTCTCCGTCCCGGCTGCCATCCCGGGCGGTCTCAGGAAGCAAGTCGCTTCCCGGTCCTCTCCTGCCTGCGGATTTCGTGGGTGCTGCCTGCTGTGTCTCGACTGTCAGCGGAGCGGTTGGCACGCGGGCGTCGGCCTTCCCGCGCGGGGCAGCGGGACTTCGGGGTTCCTTGCCACGCTGTACGAGGCCACCGGGGGTGAGAGCGAGGCCCGGAGTCTGGATGCCGAACGAGGTCATGCGGCAGGCGGAAAGGGGAACCCATTCGACCGGGGTGTCGGGATACTGGGTTCCGATCTCCACGATGCGCGTGGCTCCGGACGGCCGGCATCGGATGCGAAGGGCGTGCCCCTGCCGGTCCACCTGCCAGTTGGCCAGCATGCTGTCCGGACCGAAGAGCCACTCGATGCCTGCCCATTCGCTCCGGAGGCGAGAGTCGTCCGCCTCCCACAACGCCTTGGACTTGACGGCGAGCTGAACGCGGAGCAGCCGTGGCTGCCGGCCAAGGGTGTACAACACATCGACCCGCTCGCGCAGCAACTGGCCCTTCTGCTTGTAGCGGGGCTGAACACCTTTGCACTTCTGCTGCTTCAGCCAAGTGACGAGAGCGCGCCCCATGTAGAGGTGATCCGCGCTGGCCTCGTTCGTCGCGCTTCGTCGGCAGTGCCCTGAGGCGATGTGGGCGAAGTGACATTTCTTGTCGCGGTACTTCCGCGCGGCCAGCTTCTTGCCGCAGCCGCCGAGAAGCCTTCCGCAGTAGAAGTCCTTCTGCGGATGGAGGCGGATGAATCTTTCGTACTCCACCACGTCCATCGGCAGATAGACCGGCGAGTCCGCCCCAGGAGAACCCGATACTGCCGTCTGGACTTTGCGGGTGTCCTCTTCATCGACAGACGGGGGCATGGCGTACTCCGGGCGGGTGCGGTGGGGCGGGGTGAGGTGAGGTGAGGTGAGAGTGAAGGTGTAGTTCTTGCCGTTGACCAGGGGGTATTCCAGGGTAAACCCGGCGGCCATACGGTCGTACTCGGCGAGGATGAGGTCCTTGAACCGCCGCCGAACAGAGATCCCCCTGAGCACCGGCAGCAATCTCCTGCGATTCTCCTTTCCATGTCCGCACGAAATCGAAGACTGCCCAGGCACCGTGCCTGGCCACTGACCACCACCGACATCAACGAGTGTCTCGGCACCTCCATGACCCGTGTCACGGACCTACGGTTTCTCACCGGCCATGACAGCGGGACCATCGTTCTGGGCGCTGAATGGATCGCTCCGCACCCCGTCAACTACGGCCGCGGCATGGACCCCGACATGGTGGGCGTCCGTATAGACGTCCACCCGGTTGATGCCACCGAACGTGCTGCCACCCGCGCTGCTCTACGGGCGCAGGCCCTCCCGCAACTCCACGAGTGGATCACGCAGGCGATTGCTGCCGACGAGACCTGGCAACTGACCCCTCACCAGCACTACTGGCGACTCACCGACGGCCGCCTCACCCACCGCGACGAAACGTGAACCGACAAACCCAAGGGGCCGCACCCGGGCATCAGGACCGCCGGCTCCGAATCGGCGTTCCGGGGTGCCGGGGTGTCAGGGCGTCGGACCCGGGGATCTCTCGGGGTTGTCACCCACGGGATGTCGGGGGTTAATCCAGTCGCCCGGACGACGCCGGCTCCGTAGGTTCTGCGGTGGAATCGACACACCGCTCCACGCCACAGCCCACGGAGGCCCGCCAGTGACCGCCCCATCGCGTCGGCAGACGCGCACCTCTCACCCGCTCGTCGCGGCCTTCGTGCGGTTCGTCGTGTGCGGTGGTGGTGTCGGGCTGATGTCGAGCGGGGCGCTCGTCCTGCTCAGCGAGCGGATACCGATGGTTGTTGCCAACGCGCTGGTCGCCGTCGTTTCCACGGTCATCGCGACCGAGCTGCACCGGCGGGTCTCCTTCCGGAGCGAGCGGAAGGGGTGGGGGGTCCATCTTCAGTCCGGGGCGACGGTCGCGGTGAGCTATGCGTTCACGACCGGCGCGCTGCTCTGCCTGCACACCGTACGACCCGAGCCCTCGGCCCTCGTCGAGCAGATGGTTTATCTGTCGGCATCCGCTCTGGCGGGTGTCGCACGGTTCGCGCTGCTGCAGGTTGTCGTCTTCGCCGACCGGAAGCCGCCCCGATCGCGCGACGACTCACCACTGAGCAAGGTTGCGGTTGCGATGGCTGCGTGAGGGAGTGCCGCATACAGGAGCCCGTCCTGGTCTGCCCCAATCGGGTATGCCCCATGGTCGGTCCGGTGGTCGCGCTGGTTGACTGTCGTGGCTGAGCTGGACTGGATGAAGGGGCGTGCGGACGGATGGCGTACGGGCGGACCGGACGGGTGCGGGTGCCGGTGGGGGACGATGCGACGCGGTGGACGACTCGGAGCAAGTGCCTGCGCGTGCTCGTCGTCGTACACAACGTGACCGCCGCGACCCGGCTGCTCGACGTGCTCCCCCTGTTCGACGACGACTGGCGCGTCCAGCTGCTGGTGACCTGTACGGGCTCCTCGGCGTTCGCGGCCGGCACGGCAGAGTTGCTTGCCGATACCGGGGTGCCGGTCGTGCCGTACGAGCAGGCGGCCGAGACGGAGGTGGATCTGGTCGTCTCCGCCAGCTTTGGCGGCCAACTGGACTTTTCTGCTGGGAAGTTGGCCATTCTCTCGCATGGTGTCGGCTACACTAAGAGGCTGGCGACACCGGACACCGGACACCGGACACCGGACACCGGGTCGGGGGCGGGGGCGGGGGCGGCGCCCGTCTTCGGGCTCGCGCCGGAGTGGCTTCTGTCGCAGGGCGTGCCCGTCGCGGACGCGCTCGTCCTCTCCCACCCCGAGCAGTACGAACGATTGCGCATCGCCTGCCCCGAGGCGGCGCCGACCGCCGTTCTCGCCGGGGACCCCTGCTTCGACCGGATGCTCGCCGCCCGGCCCTATCGCGAGCGCTTCCGCCGGGCGCTGGGGGTGCGGCCGGGGCAGCGGCTCGTACTGCTCAATTCGACCTGGAACTCCGATTCCCTGGTCGGTGACGGCGAAGTGGGCGGTGGTGACGTCATCGCTGCGCTGCTGGATCGGGTCGCCACGGAGTTTCCCGTGGACGAGTACCGGTTCGCGGCCGTACTGCACCCCAACGTCTGGCACGGCCACGGACCCGGTCAGATCCGTGCCTGGCTCGATCGCGCGCGGCGTGGCGGGCTGGCGCTGATCGATCCGCTGAAGGGGTGGCGGCAGGCTCTGCTGGCCGCCGATGCGGTGATCGGGGACCACGGTTCCGTCACGTATTACGCGGCCGCCCTCGGCACTCCTGTGCTGCTGGGCGCCGCGCCGCTCGACGCCCTCGATCCCGCTGCGCCGATCTCCGCGTTCATGCGGGAGGCGCCGCAACTCGATCCCGAAGCATCGCTGGCGGCGCAGATCGAGAGACTCATCGCCCGTCACCGGCCGTTGCCCGGGCCTGCTGGGTTCACCACCTCCGTGCCGGGCGAATCCGCGGAGCGCCTGCGCAGGCTCTTCTACTCGATGATGGGTGCGCCGGAGCCCGGTTGGCCGGCTTCGCTGAAGCCTCTCCCGCTGCCCGATTACGAGGCCGGTACGGCCACCGTCCCCTTTCACGTACTGTCGCAGGTCCTCGGGCCGGGAGAGGTTGCGGTCAGTCGGCGGGCGGGCCCGCGGCCGATGGTGAGCCCGGATCACGACGAAGAACTGCATGTGGCCGTGCACGAGGACACCCGTGACGTGGACCAGTTGGATCTGGCAGATGTCATCTTCCGGGACGGGGCACCTGACGACCCGCGCTACGGCTCCCCATCGGTCTGGACCGCCGAAGTGCTCCGGCGCCATCAGGGCTGTTCCCTCGCGGCCTATGTGACCGGGCTGTCCGCGTGTGTGGTCCGGGTACGTGGCGAAGAGCCGCTCCGGTTGGTGGCGGTGCCCTGCGCCGATGCGGGAGGCATGTCCGGTCTGGACCCCGCCGCGTACGCCTCTGCTCTGTACGCCTGGCTGGCCACCGGAAGCCCCGGCGCGGCCGCAGCCGACAAGCGCCTCATGCAAGCTATGGCCGACGGGCTCTCCGTGCGGGCAGGTACTCGGCTTCACCGCGTACGGGTTGTTCCTCTGACACCCCCCGGAATGACGGGGATGTCAGAGGCGGGAAGAGGGTTTACGGGGTGACACAGCGTTCTCTCATCCGCCGCAGATGCGACAGGTGGTACTCCGCACGCTGGCCGTCGAGCGTCGTGATCGCCTCGTTGATCAGCGGCAGTGCCGCTTCGGTGTCCTCCTCGTCCAACCAGGTCTCGGCCAGATCGGTGAGCGTCCGGGCCGTGTTGTACGTATCGCCGCTCGCCCGGAAGTGGCGCAGTGCGGTCTGCAGCCTCTCGCGGGCCTCCCCGCCCTGTCCGAGCCCGCGCAGGGCTCGGCCGCGATGGCGTTCCAACAGGGCCTGGGCACGCGGCAGGTCGGCGGTTCCCTCGTCGTGTGCGCCCATCGTGTTCAGGATGACGCCCGCTTCGTCGAAGCACTCGTAGGCCTCCTGGTAACGCCACTGACGCAGCCTGAGCAGCCCCAGGAACTCCACGGCCGAGGCGTGGCCTCGCTTGTGGGCGGCCGACTCCTCGGCCCGCGCAGCCGCCAGTGTCTCCGTCTCCGCTTCCTCCCAACGCCCCAACTCGGTCAGTGAGTGTGCCAGTTGGGCGTGCAGCGCTCCAGCGTCGAGGCTTCCCGGGAGATGAGCGTCGACGAGACGCGCTCCGATGCGCAGCGCCGGCAGCAGCATCTCGTGGTGGCCCGCCTTGAGCTGCAGCGGCCACAGGGAAAGACTCAGGCGTACGGCGGTGTCCGGGTCGCCGGACTCCTCGGCGCAGCGAACGGCTTCGACCAGGTTGCCCAGCTCCGCGAGCAACGCGTCGAGGGCGGCGCCCCGGTCCGCGTACCTCTGCCCGATCCGGTCCTCGGCGGGTGCCGGGACGCGCCAGCTCTCCGGGAGTGCCTGGTGGGCCGCCGATGTCGCCAGGTCCGCGTAGGCGAGCAGCGTGCGGGTGAGAGCTGCGGAGCAGGCCGCGATTCCGTCCTCGCGGATCGCTGTCGCCTCGGCGTGTGCACGGACCCCGGGGCGGTAGTGGTAGCGGCTGATGTCGGTTCCGCTCCGGCTGCGTTCCAGGAGCATCCTGTCGGCGAGATCCGCCAGGAGTTCCGCCGTGACCGCCGGGTCCTGGCCGGTGGCCAGTCCGGCCGTCGCGGCGTCGAAGGCGGGCCAGCTGCGCAGTGCCATCAGCCGGTACAGTTTGGCGGATTCCGGCGTCAGGAGCTGGTAGTTGTCCTCCGCCGCCCCGTGTACCGGGTCGCTGTCCGGTGCGGCCTGCCGCGGCGGAAGCGTGGGGGCGGAGAGCCGGTCCGCTGCGGCGCGCAGGGCGTACGGCGATCCGCCGCATCGTGCGAGCAGCGAAGGCAGCGTGGCGCGGGCTGCGGCGACGGTGGATTTGTCGGTGATATCGGTGAGCAGACGCACGGCATCCTTGTCCGTGAGCGGACCGACGGGAACCCGTACGGCGTCGAGGCCGGGGAACGGGGTCCGGGCGACGACGATCGTGAACACCCCGGGCGCCGACGTGAGAAATGGTCTGACCTGCGCCGCGGAGTGCGCGTGATCGAGCACGACCAGGAGTTTGCGGTCCGCTGCGCAATGACGGAAGAACTCACCGAGCCGGTCGGTGGCGGTCGGCATCTCTTCGTCCCGCACGCCCAGTTGACGAAGCAGCGCGCGCAGAACGGATCCGACGTCGCGTGCGCTCCCGGCGCCCCCGCCGCCGAGGTCGGCATAGATCTGGCCGTCCGGGAAGAGCCGGGTCGGCCGCGATCCGAAGTGCACGGCGAGCGTGCTGGAACCCATGCCGTCCGGGCCGTGCACCAAGGCGAGCCGGGGCCTTCCGTCCGCGCGGCGGGTTGCCTCTCGCTGGAGTTGCTTCATCGCTTCCTTGCGGTCCGTGAAGAACCTTATGGAGGCGGGGAGGTGAGACTGCACGGCTCGGGCCGGATTCGGTCCTCCGTGCACTCTTGACGCGAACGCGCTCCAGGAGGCCGCGAGTTGCGGGTTGGTACCAATCTGCTCGTAGACCATGCGGGCCACGTCGTCCCGTTCCTCAGGGGCGACGGGCGCGGGGACCTCCCGGCCGACGATTCTCCGTACGACACCGCCGGTCGACTCCCAGGCCCATTTGCCGGCCTCGTTGGCCATCCCCGAGCCGACCGCACCGAGTACCGCCGAAATCGCCGCCACCGAAGTGGGATCCAGCATGTCGCGCACTCCTCGTTCCCGGTGTTCCGCGCGATGCGCCCTCCCCGGCACCGCCGCTGCCACCGTGCGGATCAACGTTAGCGTCAGACGGGTCGATAGGTGGTCGGGTCCAGCCCTCACGGCGCCTTGAACAGCCCGGGGAAGCGAGGCGCGAGCCAGGGTTTGCGGCCCCGGGCGAAGACCCGGCCACGGGCGATGGCGCCACGTGGGTTGCAGCGACCGAGCGCCATCAGGAAGAAGGTGACCGGCTCGATGAGGATGGTGCAGTCCGGGCGGGCAGGCGGTCGAGGAGTGACGGTCACGGCGCCGTCGGTGAACGTGACGCCGAATCGGGCGCCACCCCACAGGCGGATCGTGTATCCGGCGGAGAGCCGGGCGGTGGTGGCGGCGTCGGTGACCCTGGGCATCGCCGTCATCAGGAAGGGCAGCGACAGTTCGACGCGAGTGCGGTCGATCATGTGCGGGCGGCGCAGCGCACGGGCGAGGTCGTAACCGTGGCCGAGCATGTGCGTCAGCAGGTACGAGCCCAATACCGCCCGGCTCACCGTTCCCAACGGAGTGACCACGATCCCGCTCCCGTCCGTGGGGCGCCGGCCCGCGGCCGTGAGGTAGGCCTCCGCGTGCGTCACGATCAACCCGGCCAGCGGCTCGGCGCCCCGCTCCTCGAAGTCGGCGAGCGCCCGCTCGTTGGCCGCGGCCAGACTCTGCGGCGTTCCGTCCCCGTAGCTGCGTTCCTGCCCGGCCGCGATGTCGGCCATCAGTTCGTTGGCCTGCGCGAGATGTGCTGCTGCCTGCCCGACGGTCCACTCCGAGCCGGGCACGGCAACGCTCGTGTCGGCAACCCCGCGCAGCAGCGCGGCGATCTCTTCAGCGGTGGCGCGTATCGCGTCGCCGAGCCCTTCGGGCAGCGTGCCTCGTACATCATGTCCGGTCACTGACTCCACACTTCTCCCCGCCTGGACCACGTCTGCGCGCCGGCTGCGCGCAGCCCACCCGCGGACGGCCCGCGGCCTCGTTACGGTCACCCCACGGCGCCTGCGGTACACAAGACCAGTCAGCGGGGCATCGGGCAAGCACGGGGCCACCGGGACGGGGGCTGTGGAACGTCCCGTACTGGTCGGGAAAGAGGCCGTCGTCGCCACACAGGTACGGGGTGATGACCGCTCCCTCTTCCGCACGCGCGACATCGACGGGCAGAGGCAGCCTGCTGTCGCCATTGCGTCCCCCCACCCCACCCCACAGTCACCCTCCGCTCGTACATGGCCATAGGAGACGATCCCGTCAGTTCATAGGCCAGAATGAGCGGTAATGACAGCGACACCACAAGCCCCCGATCAGAGCGGCACGCCACCGGGTCCCGGCCTTTACAGCGCCTTCGCTCACCTCACCGCCCCGAACTCGGCTCTCTACCGGCAGGTGATGGCGGCATTCCTCGCCGCCAAGGAGCGGTTTGCGGTGCATCTGCGTCCCGAAGACGTGTACGCCGCCCTGCCGTCCGAGCATCGGCCGCCGGAGGCCGAGACCGTGGTGAAGGCCCTGGACAAGCTGGTGGAATGGGGAAATCTGCGGGCCGATCCGGACACCGCGCGGGTGACCGCTGTCGAGGACTTCTACCGCAAGCGGTTCATCTACCAGCTCACCGCGTCCGGCGAGGCGGCCGAGACGGCGCTTGCCGCCTACGACGAATCGCTGGGACGGCCCGGGGCTCTGCAGGCGGTCGCCCTGCGTGACATCATCACGCAGCTGCGCGCTCTGCTCGTCCTCGCGGCGGACGACGCGCCGGACCCGGCCAAGACACATCTCGCACTGTTCACGTTGACCAGCCGTTTTGCGGCACTCGCGGACAACGCGCGGGCGTTCATGGGCTCCCTGCAGCGCACCATCGACCTGCACGACGTCGAAGTCGAGACGTTCCTCGCGTACAAGGACCAGTTGATCCAGTATCTGGAACGCTTCATCCAGGACCTGATCACGCTCGGCGCGCGCATCGCCCGGCTCGTCCTGGAGTTGGAGCACCGGGTCGAACCGCTGCTGCGGCTGGCCGCCGCCCGAGAGGCCGCCGATGCTTCGCCCGGAGAAACGGAACAGGCCGAAGCCCGAGCGTTCGGGCAGTGGGAGAGCCGCTGGTCCGGGCTCGCCTCCTGGTTCCTGTCCCGGGACGGCCGCGAGTCGCAGGCCCGGCTGCTGCGCGGCCGGGCACTCGGCGCGATTCCGCAACTGCTGGCCGTGGTCCGCTCGCTGACCGAACGCCGGGCCGGGCGCTCGGACCGGTCCGCGGACTTCCGGACGCTGGCCCGCTGGTTCGCCGAAGCGCCCGACGACGAGACACGGCACCGGTTGTGGCGTGTGGCCTTCGGCCTCTACCCCGCCCGTCATCTCAGCATCGACGCGGATTCCCTCGCCGCGCGCCAGGCATCCCCGACTCCGGCCTCGACCCCTTGGGCCGAGGCGGAGCCGCTGCGGATCAGTCCGCAGCTTCGGCGCAGCGGCAGTTACGAGAGGCGTGGAAAGGCACGCAAGGTCGAGGACAGGACCGAGGCCCGGGAGTTGCTCGCCGCGCTGGCGAGGAAACAGACCCAGGAGACCGAAACGGCCCGTGCGCTGCTCGCCACCGGCGGTGAAACCCGTCTGTCACGACTCGGTACGCTGGACCCGCTCTCCTTCCGGTTGTTCCTCCAGCTGCTGGGCGATGCTCTTGCCTCGTGGCGGCCGGGCATGACAACGACTGCGGTGACCAGCAACGACGGCTCCATGGAGATCCGGCTCACCGCCCTGGGCGACGGCCGGACGGCCCGTATCGAAACTCCGGACGGGGTCTTCACCGGGCCCGACCACGGCGTCGAGATCACCGATCTGACCATGCCGGTGTCCCGGCTGCCGGCGGCCGGCCCGCCGGTAGCGGCGGCGACCACGACACCCCGGGAGGCAGGGTGACCACCCCTCTCGCCGAGGTGCTGGAGGGACAGCGTGCCGCCGAGGTGAGGCGGGCGGCGCGCGCCCTCCTGAAGGAGCCGCTGCTGCGGGCCGCCGGTCCGAGTTCCGATGCGTTCCGGCTCGTCCGGCAGCACGCCTCCGAACTGCGGGAATGGTTCGACCGCAACACCGGCTGGCGCCTTCAGGTGGATGCGGAGACCGCCCGGCTGTACCGGACACCGGGCACCCTCGACGACGCCTCTCATCCGGCGCGCGAGGCGAGCCGCGCCGCAGTGCCGTTCACCCGCCGCCGCTATGTGCTTCTGTGCCTGGCGCTCGCCTGCCTGGAGCGCGGCGAGAATCAGATCGCGCTGGGCCGTCTCGCCGAGCAGGTGGTCCTGGATGCCGCCGATCCGCAACTCGTCGCGGCCGGTGTCGCCTTCACCCTTGAGCGGAGAGACGAGCGTCTGGACCTTGCGGCGGTGGTGCGGCTGCTGCTCCGGTACGGCGTGCTGCGCCGGGTGGCCGGTGAGGAGGACGCCTATGTGAGCGGGTCCGGCGATGTTCTCTATGACGTGGAGCGCCGGGTACTGGCCGGGATGCTGGCCACCCGTGTCGGGCCGTCGCTCGTGGCCGCCGAGAGTGCCGACGAGCGGCTGGCCGAGCTCACCGCCGAAACGGCACTGGACAGCGACGACCTGCGTTTCCGCGCCCTGCGACGCTCGCTGACTCGTCGGCTGCTGGACGATCCGGTGCTCTACTACGAAGAGCTCACGGACGCCGAACTGGCCTATCTCACCCGGCAACGCGGCTTTCTGACGACCCGTATCACGGAAATCACCGGGCTCGTGGCGGAGGTACGGGCCGAAGGGATCGCCATGGTCGATCCGTACGACGACCTCGCCGACCTCCGGATGCCCGAGCAGGGCACCCGTGGTCACATCACGCTGCTGCTCACCGAGCGTCTGGCAGCCGTCGCGGGGCCGGTGTCACTCGTCGAGCTCCAGCAGTGGGTACGTGAACTGGCGGCGGTGCATGGCGGGTTCTGGTCCAAGGCGGCCCGAGAGCCGGGATCCGAACCGGAGTTGGTGGAACAGGCCCTGGAGCGGCTGACCGCCCTGGGACTCGTGTCCCGTACGGCCGAGGGCGTCGCACCGCGCCCGGCACTCGCCCGCTATGCCGTGGGCGAGGCCGTCGTTCTCGACCCCGGTGTGTCCACGACCCGAAAGGCGCCGAAGCGTTGAGCACCCTCCCGGACGGCCCCGCGACCGCCCCTCTCGTTCCCGCCCAGCAGACGGCGGGAAGGGGTGCCCCGACGACGGCCGGAACCGCCCTTCCCGCTCCTGCGCGCCGCCGGTGGCAGCCGCTGCGGATCGGGCTCGTCGACCTCTTCTACTACGACCGCGAGGAGTTCTGGTTCCGTGACGGCCGACTGCTGTTGCGGGGCAACAACGGAACCGGCAAGTCCAAGGTGCTCGCCCTCACCCTTCCGTTCCTGCTCGACGGCGACCTGTCGGCACGGAGGGTGGAGCCGGATGCCGATCCGAGTAAGCGGATGGAGTGGAATCTGCTGCTGGGCGGGGCACATCCGCATCCGGAACGGCTCGGTTACACCTGGGTGGAGTTCGGTCGGCTGGACGACCGGGGCCGGGCCCATTTCCGTACGCTCATGTGCGGGCTGAAGGCCGTGTCCGGACGCGGTATCGCCCGTCACTGGTTCGCTGTCACCGACCAGCGGATCGGTCCGGAGCTGAGCCTGTTGGACGCAACGGGTACGGCCCTGTCACGGGACCGGCTGGCCGACGCCGTCGCCGGGCGCGGCACGGTGTACGACCAGGCCGGGACGTACCGCAGGGCAGTGGACGAAGCGCTGTTCGGGCTGGGCGAGCAGCGGTACGCGGCATTGGTGGACCTGCTCGTCCAACTGCGTCAGCCACAGTTGTCGAAGCGTCCCAACGAAGCGGCCCTCTCGCGCGCTCTGACGGAGGCCCTGCCTCCGATGGACCAGGCGGTGATCGCCGATGTGGCCGAGGCTTTCCGTTCGCTGGACGAGGAGAAGGAGGAGCTCCGCGCGGCGAGCGAGGCGGAGCGCGCGGCCGCGGCCTTCCTGGAGCACTACCGGCGGTACGCGCGGATCGCCTCGCGGCGTCGTGCGCGTCTGCCGCGTACCGAGCACGCCCGGTACGAACGGCTGCAGCGTGACCTTTCGGCGGCACAGGCCGAACGGGGCAAGGCGCTGGAGGAGCGGGCGTCGGCACAGGAGCGCGGTGCGGCGCTGGAGGAGGCCGAGGCCCGGCTGAAGGCCCAGGACGCCGCACTGCGGGCGGGGCCGGAGATGCGTAGTGCGCGCGAGCTGGAACAGGCCGGGAGGGAGGCCCTGCGGACCGGCGACGACCACGACCGCGCCGCGGCCGACCGCGACCTCGCCGTGGCCGCGCACCGTCGGGCTGTGCTCCGGGTCGGCACGGCGCAGAACCGGTTGAGCGCCGCGGACGGACGGCTCGTGTCGGCGCGGCGGCGGGGCCGCCTGGCGGCGCAGACAGCGCGGATCGATCCGGAGCTGCATACCCGGGACGTTCCGGAGCCCGAGCTGCGGCGCTCGGTCGAGGAGGCGGTGGCGCGCCGGCAGCGCACGGTGGATCTGGTGGCGGACCTGACCGGCCGGGCCGAGCGGGCAGCCGCCGCCCGGCTGGATGCGGCGCGGCGCCTGGACGATGCGGAGGGCGAGGTGGGGCAGGCCGGGGAACTGGCGGCCCGGACGGCCGAAGCGGTGACCGCCGCCGGCGATGCTCTGCTGGCCCAGGTGCGTGAACACGTGCGCGGGTGCCGTCAGTTGCGGTTTCCCGACCCGGTGGGCCTGCTGGACCGGTTGCAGGACTGGCTGTCGCATCTGAACGGGCCGAGTCCGGCGCAGGTGGACGCGGCGGACGCCCATCGTGCCGCGTCGGCCGCTCTCGCGGATCTGTCCGCCCGGCTGGTGCAGCAGCAGACAGCGCTGGCGGAACGCCGGGACGCGGTACAGCGGGAGCTGGCGGCGCTGGAGGCCGGAGGCGGGCGCGGACCGCGGGTCCCGTACACCAGAACGCCGGGGGTCCGGGAGCGGGCCACCGGTGCACCGCTGTGGCGTCTCGTGGACTTCCACGATCACGTACCACAGCGGGAACGCGCCTTGCTGGAGGCGGCGTTGGAGGCCTCGGGGCTGTTGGATGCCTGGGTGTGCCCGGACGGAAGTGCCGTGTCGGCACTGGCCGGTCCGGCAGCGGGGAACCACGACGTCCTGGTCGCTCCGGGGGCGCCGGTGGCCGGCACGTCGCTGGCGCAGGTGCTGCGGCCGGCCGTGGATCACGGCGACGCGCGCGCCGGGGCTGTGGGCGAGGAGACGGTGGGCCGGCTGCTGGTCTCCGTCGGACTGGGCGCGGAGCGGGCGCCCGGGTACGACGGCGGTACATGGGTGGCCGTGGACGGCCGCTTCCGGGTGGGCGCGCTGACCGGCAGCTGGTCGAAGGAGGCCGCGGAGTACGTCGGTGCGGGCGCCCGGGAAGCGGCGAGGCGGGTGAGGCTGTCCGCGCTCAGGGACGAACTGGCCGCGGTCGAGGGGGAGTCGGCGGCACTCGCCGAGGACCGGTCGACGGTTGCGGCGCAGCGAGGGCTGCTCGACGAGGAGCTCGCCGCGCTCCCCGACGACGGCGGGCTCAGGCAGGCACACGCGCGTGCCGTCGCGGCCCGCGAGACCGCCCGTCGGGCCGTCCTGCGGCGTGACGAACGGTCGGCGGATCTGGCGCATGCGGCCGAGAGCGACCGTGCGGCCGTCCGTGAACTTGTGGAGACCGCCGCGGATGTCGGTCTCTCCCCGCAGGCGACCGAGCAGCCGACGCCGGCCGGGGTCACGGCGGAGGGGCCGCCGGTGTCCGTGGATCCCGCGTTCGCACCGGCGGCGATGCGCCGCACGCTGGCCTCCGTACGGGACGGTCTGGCCGACCACCGGCTGGCCCTCGCCGAGGTCTGGCCGGCGCTCCGCGAGCGGACCGAGGCCGGGCGGGCCCTTGCGGAGGAGGAGTCGGATGCCGAGGAGACGCAGGCCCGGGTCGTGGAACTGACGGAACGTACGGAGGCCGCATCCCACGCGGCAGCCGCGGCCGACGAACGTCACCGCACTCTGCGCTCCACCGTGGGAGCGGCGGTGGCCGAGCTGGAACAGCGGCTCGCCGACACCGCCGGGGAGCTCGGCCGCTGTGTCCGGCAGCAGAAGGAGTCGGCCGCGGCCCGCGCCGCGGCGGACCGGCGTGCCAGTCATGCCGAGGGGCGCATCGAACAGCTGGAGTCCGATCTCGACACCGCTTCCGCGGCGCGGACGGATGCGGTGGAAGCGCTGCGCCGGTTCGCTTCCACGGGACTGATCGGGGTGGCCGTCCCCGAGCTCGTGCTGCCGCCGCTGAACGACGGCGCGTGGGCGGTCACTCCGGCCGTCGCGCTCGCCCGTGGCATCGAGGCGGAGTTGTCGGCGGCGGACGATTCGGACGGATCCTGGGAGCGGGTGCAGCGTCGTCTGAGTGAGGAGCTCAAGTCCCTGCAGGACGCGCTGTCCCGGCACGGTCATACCGCGTCGGGCCGGATGGTGGAGGACGGGATGGTCGTCGACATCGTCTACCAGGGGCGCGAGCGGGCCGTGCCCGAGCTGGCGGAGGCACTCGCCACCGAGGTCGGCGAGTTGCAGCGCATCCTGTCCGCTCATGAGCGGGAGATCCTGGAGACCCATCTGCTCACGGAGGTCGCGGGTACCCTCCAGGAGCTGATCGGCGCGGCCGAGCGTCAGGTGCGGGCGATGAACGCGGAACTGGAGGAGCGGCCCACCTCCACGGGCATGAAGCTGCGCCTGGTGTGGCGGTCGTCCCGCAAGGCGCCGACGGGACTGGGCCGCGCACGCGAGCAGCTGCGGCAGTCCGCCGACGCCTGGTCACCGGAGGATCGCGCGGCGGTCGGCGAGTTCCTGCAGTCGCAGATCACTCTGCGGCAGTCGGCCGACGTATCGGGCAGCCGCCTGGAGCAGCTGACCGCGGCGCTGGACTACCGGGCCTGGCACGAGTTCGGGATCGAACGCCATCAGCACGGCCGCTGGGTGTCGGCCACCGGCCCCGCTTCGGGTGGCGAGCGGGTGCTCGCGGTGTCGGTGCCGCTGTTCGCCGCGGCCTCCTCCCACTACGCGACGGCCGCCAGTCCGCACGCACCCCGGCTGGTCACGCTGGACGAGGCGTTCGCGGGCGTCGACGACGACTCGCGCGCCAAGTGCCTCGGGCTGCTGCACGCTTTCGACCTGGACGTCGTCATGACGAGCGAACGGGAGTGGGCGTGCTATCCCCAGGTTCCGGGGGTGGCGATCGCTCAGCTGTCCCGTATCGACGAGGTGGCGGCCGTACTGGTGACCCGCTGGGAATGGGACGGGACGGAGCGCGCCCGGGGGTTCGAGCCGGACCGCGGACCGGTCGGTACCCGGGCCGAACCGGACACGGCGGCACCGGGGCCCGCGGGCGCGGAGGGAGTGGGCGTCGGCGCCGAGCCGGTGTCGGCGGCTCCACGTCCGCCGGACTCTCCGGCCCGTACGGCGGTCGCGGGCCCGGCCGTCGACGCCGCCTCCGGTGCGCAGAACGCGACTCTCCAGGATCGCGTGTGGCAGTGATTCCTCCGCCCGGCGAGGCGGCGTCACCGGACCCGGGCGGGGCAACACACGCAAGGGGCCGGCCCAGGGGCGACGGGCGCATGCATCCCGGTCCGGCCCCGATCGACCTCGTGCGCCTGCGCCGCCTGCTCGGCGCACCGGAGCTGGCGTGGCTCGTCGAGCGGATCCGGCGACGGCTCGAACGCGAGGAACCCCTCACCGGCTCGGTGTCCCTCGCCGATGCCGACGACGCAGGGCGTGGTGCGGTCGAGCGGCTGCTGGGCAGGGCGCCTCGTCGCGGTCGGTCCCTCTCCGTACGGCTGGAGGCGGTGGACCACATCCTGCGCCGTTCCGGCATCAGCCCCGACGGTCTCGCGGCGGCCGTACGCGCGCTGACCGGCCCGGTAGTGCCGGTGCGGGCCGAGCGGGACGAGAAGGCGCGGGCCTGGGCCGAGGCGTATGCCCCGCTCGACGCTCTGGTGACGCGCCGCCCCGAGCTGGCGGAGTGGGCGGACCGGTTGCGGGGCGAGGGGCTCGTACGACGTCTGGCCCCTGAGCCACGACGGGCCGCGGCTCTGCTCGCCGACACGGTGTCCGCCCTGGACGGCCTGCCCGTCGAACCGGCCATGTCCCTCCCGGCTTTCGCGGCGCGTGCACTGGGCAACGCACACGCCCTGGACGACGGCACCGCCCTCGCCACGCTCGTACTGTCCGCCCTGCGACGGCTCAGCGGCCGGCCACCGGGCGGCGGTGCGCAGTGGCGACGGGAGATCTGGGCCTCGGCGGGGCTGGTCAGGGACGAGCTGTCGTCGACGGTCCTCGCCCTGAACGTGCGCGGCACACCGGCTCTCGACCTGCACGCCGACGCGGGTGAACCCGTCGTGCTGACGCTGCGCCGGCTCACTCGTCACCCCTCATCGCCGCGCACGCGGCCGACCACCGTGAGGATCTGCGAAAACCCGGCGGTCGTGGCCGCTGCCGCCGACGCCCACGGCGCGGGCTGCGCCCCACTGATCTGTCTGCAGGGCCAGCCGTCAGCCGCCGCGCTCGCCCTGCTGGGCACGCTCCACGCGCAGGGCTCGACGCTGCTCTACCACGGCGACTTCGACTGGGGCGGACTGCGGATCGCGTCGACGCTGCTGCGGCACGTGGCCTGGCGGCCATGGCGGTACACGGCCACCGATTACCGTACGGCGGTAAGCCGCACCACGCCGCTCGCCCCGCTCACCGGCCGGCCTGTCGACTCCCCGTGGGACCCCGGACTGCGCTCTGCGCTCGTCGAACTGGGGGTACGTGTCGAGGAGGAGTCCGTCCTCGACGATCTCCTCACCGATCTCCTCGACGATCCGTCCACGAGGAACGGCAGGGCGGGCGCTCAGTAGTTCGCCCCGACGTGGGCCGTCGATGGAGACAGCGGGAACTGTGCGTACGCCTCCACGGTCGTCCTCCGAATCCGGATCTCGCGGCTGCGGCGTGCAGTGCTGACTGCGGTGGCGAAGCGCGGGGCTACCCCTGAGGAGACGAATCTCATGCACGAACTGGCCAACTCCACGGCCCCCTCGGCCTCCGAACCGGAGCTGATCGCCCGTACCCCCTCCCCGACCGACCCGGTGTCCGACCGTCCGGACCATGGCCCGGTGATCCGCTCCGCGGTGGACCACGGTGTCCGGCGCCGTCCGGTGCCACGAGGGGACGGCGTCACCTCATCTACGATCAACCGCGTGTGCGCAAACGTCATAGTCGCCGAAGACGACGAGAAGCAGGCCGAACTCGTACGCCGCTACCTCGAACACGAGGGGCACGCGGTCAGAGTCGTCGGGGACGGCCTCGCGGCCCTCGCCGAGGTCCGGCACCGGGAGCCCGATCTGCTGGTGCTCGATGTGATGATGCCGCGGGCCGACGGTCTTGACGTGGTACGTGTGCTGCGCGCCGAGCACCGGGAGGTTCCGGTGCTGATGCTGACGGCCCGCAGCACCGAGGACGATCTGCTGCTGGGCCTGGACCTCGGTGCGGACGACTACGTGACGAAGCCGTACAGCCCGCGTGAGTTGATGGCGCGCGTACGGACGCTGCTGCGTCGCGCCCGGCGGGGTGCGGCGGATGCCGATCCCGCCGCGGATCAGGGGCTGACGGTGGGTGCGCTGATGGTCGACCCGGTCCGGCACGAGGTGTCGGTCGAGGGCCGGTTCGTGGAGTGCACGCCCGGTGAGTTCCGGATTCTCGCCGCCATGGCGGCCGAGCCGGAGCGGGTCTTCACCCGGCAGCGGCTCCTGGAGGAGCTGCACGGCTTCGACCGGTACATCAGCTTTCGCACGGTCGACGTGCACATCATGAATCTGCGGAAGAAGATCGAGCCCGCACCGCGTCGGCCGGCGCGGCTGCTCACCGTTTTCGGTGTGGGGTACAAGCTGACGGATCCGTTCAGGAACGCTTCGCGTGCGTCGTCGTAGCAGGGGGCGTAGCGGGGGTCGTAGCGGGGCGGAAGACGTGCACGTTCGTCGTGAGCGGCGGGCGCGACTGCCGCTCCGCAAGAGTCTGTTCGGCCGCCTGCTCGCGGTATCGGCGCTGGTGGCGGCGTGTTCGGTGGCCGCCACCGCCTGGCTCGCCGTCCAGACCACTTCCGGCGCCATCAAGCGGGAGCAGGGGCAGAATCTCACCGCCGACGCCCGGATCTACAACACCCTGCTCGGATATGCGGCGGCCCACACCACCTGGGACGGCGTCGGGAGCACCGTGCGCGACCTGGCGCGGCAGTCCGGCCGGCGGATCGCCCTCACGACCGAAGAGCACCGGCCCCTCGCCGATTCCGTCACCCTGCCGTCGCCGCCCGCGCTGCCGCCCCAGGCGTCGGCGATCGTCGATCCGCTGTCCGTGGACACGGCGCTGTCCCGGACGGTGGGCCTGGCGGCGGGTGCCACGTCCGACCGCGTCGATCCGCGCGCGGTCGGTCCGTTCCGGCTCCCGAGGGCCGAACGTGCGGCCCTGCAACGTGCCGCCGAGCGGAGTGTGGCCTGCCTGAGCCGCTCCGGGGTCGCGGCGGACGCGGTCCAGGAGCCGAGTGGCCGCCCTCGGATAGAGGTCGTCGGCAACGATCCCGGCCGGGTGGAGGACACCCGGTGCGCGTCCGACGACCTGGCCTACCCGACAGTGACCGAGCGCAAGGCGCTACGGGAGCTCAACCAGTTGGCCAATGCCTGCCTGAAGCGTCAGGGCCGCGAGGGCGTAGAGCTCAATCTGGACCTGTCCTGGGGCAGCCGTCCCGATCCCGTGCCGAGCGCGGCTGCCGAGGCCCGGACGGCCGCCCCCGTACCGAGCGTCCGCACCGGCGACGACGACCGGGCCACCGCCTCCTGTGTGGGCACGGCCCGCCGCGAGCAGCTGAGTTCCTATGTCGCCTCGCCCGCGCTGCTGTTCATCGGCGACGAGGGCAGCACGACCGTGCCCGGCTTCGATCTCTCCCCGGCGAACACCGCGAAGATCGCGGGCGCCGCGGCGCTCGTCCTGGCACTCACCGTCGGGGCCACGGTGCTGGCCGGGGCACGGCTCGTACGTCCGCTGCACGCCCTGACCGGTGCGGCGCAGCGGATGCGGGAGGGGAAGGACTCGGCGCCCGTACTGGTCACCGATGACAACGAGATCGGGCGGCTCGCCGCGGCCTTCAACGACATGGCCGCCCACCGCGCCCGACTCGAAGGGCAGCGCAAGGACATGGTCAGCGATGTCGCCCATGAACTGCGCACCCCGCTGAGCAATATCCGCGGCTGGCTGGAGGCGGCGCAGGACGGTCTCGCGGAGCCCGATCCGGCGTTCATCTCCTCGCTCCACACGGAGGCCGTGCAGCTGCAGCACATCATCGACGACCTCCAGGATCTGGCCGCCGCCGACGCGGGTGCGTTGCGACTGCATCCTGAGCCGGTACGTATCGAGGAGGTGCTGGACCAGGTCGCCGCGGCCCACCAGGGGCGGGCCGAGACCGCGGGAGTCACGCTGACGGTTCTCACGGCGACGGTCGGCTCCCCCTCTCCCGAGCTGACGGCCGACCCGGTCCGGCTGCATCAGGCCATCGGCAACCTGGTCTCCAACGCAGTGCGTCATACCCTGGCGGGTGGAAATGTCACATTGCGTGCGTACGGCTCATCGCGTACGTACGGCTCCGAGTCCGCGGACGAGGCGGTCGTGGACGTCACCGATACCGGCAGCGGCATCTCGGCCGATGATCTGCCGCATGTCTTCGACCGCTTCTGGCGCGCCGAGAAGTCCCGAAGTCGCCGCACCGGCGGCAGCGGTCTCGGCCTGGCGATCGTACGGAAACTCATCGAGGCGCACGGCGGATCGGTGAGCGTGGCGAGCGTCGAGGGGCAGGGCTCGGTGTTCACGCTCCGGCTGCCGGCGGACGAGGCGGGGAGGGGGCCGGGGACGGGACTGGAGCTGAGGCCGGTACTCGGGACGGGTGAGGTGCATGGCTCGGGTGAGTCGGGAGGGGCCTCGGCTGTCGTGTCGGGGAGCGGCTCTGGCGGCGGGAGCGGTGCGGACGGCGGAGAATGCGAAGCGGGGCGGGTCTGATGCGATGACCACAGCGATCTGACAGCTTCTTCATAACTTCACGCCAGCCTGTCGGCATGCCTTGCGCCCGGTGCGAACCGCATCCGGGCACCACCGAGGCCGACCTGGAATGGAGCCATGTCCATGCCCCACCGTCTGTCCCTCCGTACCGCAGTCCTTGCCGCCGTCGCGGCCGGCGCGGTACTCGTCCCGTCAGCAGCGGCGTTCGCCGACAGCACGCCCGCACCCGCGCCTTCGGCGCCGTCCGTGGAGCGGTCCGCCGCAGCCGCGCGGGGAGCGCAGCCGTCGGTGGCACCCCGTGGCGGCGTCGCCGCCGGCGACAGCCCCGCTCCGGTATCCCCCGAGCGAGCTGCCGCGGTCGAGCGAGCGGGTACCGCCAAGGGTTCGGCTGTCCCCGCTCCGCGTGGCGGAGTCGCCGCGGGTGAGCGACCGGTCGACACGTCGGGCGACCGCACCACCGCCCTTGCCGGGTCGGCCGCGGCCGCTCTGCTGATCGCGGGAGCGGGAACGGTCGTGCTGCGCCGTCGCTCCGCCGCACAGCAGGGTCGCTGAGCCGACGACTTGTCACAATGCGTCACAGCACGTGACATTGCACGAAAATAGTCGCGTACGGCATATGACATCCGCACAGTACGTGATCGTGTGCGACACGTGACATCGCTCGGCAAGTGATCGAGCACGGCAGTCGACGGCGCTCAGCAGTCGGTCTTCCGCGTGGCGCCGCCCCTCCCGGGCGGCGCCACTCCCCGTCTCCGCATCTTCCTGGAGCCCCCCATGTCCCGTAAGACTCCGGCGTCTTGGCGCGCCCTCCTCCCGGCGCTCACCTGCCTCGCCCTCGTCGGCTGCTCCTCCCCCTCCCCCTCCGATGCCGTGGACGCTTCGTCCGCCGCACCACAAGGCAGCGGCGGTTCGTCCGGCGTCCCGGACCCTCCCAACTCCCCGAAGGAAACAGGTTCCAGGGCGGCGAACGAGCCCGGGGCACCGGAGTCTGCCGCGCGTCCCACCCAGGTCAGCATCCCGTCGATCGGGGTGAACAGCTCACTGATGCGGCTCGGGCTGAACAAGGACGGCACGGTCGAGGTCCCGCCCGCCGAGAAGGGCATGACGGTCGGCTGGTACACCGGGGGCGCGGTCCCCGGCGAACGTGGCGCCGCGGTCCTCATCGGGCACAACGACACCCGCCTCGGCAAGGCCGTCTTCCACGATCTCAAGAAGATCGGCAAGGGGGCGGACATCGCGATCCGCAACGACCGGGGAGCCGAGATCCACTTCAGGGTCACCGGCACCGAGACAGTCAGCAAGAAGGCATTCCCGACCGAGAAGGTCTACGGTGCCACCAAGGCACGCACCCTGCGTCTCATCACCTGCGACGGTGCCTTCGACGCCCAGGGCCACCCGGTGGACAACCTCATCGTGTACGCCGACCGGAGCTGAGGGCGCCCGCGACCGTCGCCCCGCCTCGTCACCGACGGCCTGCGCCGCCGCGCTACCTGGAGCGGTTGCCGAGGAACCTCCCGGCGTAAGGGCGTGGATGGTCGGAAGGTTGTCCTGGGAACAGGAGAGAGCCTCCTCGGCCCCGGGTTTGCGGCCCGGGAAGCGTGGCTCGCCTATATCCGGCAGAACCGGGAAATGGCGAGTTGCCGAGAGGCAGTCGGAGGGGGTCGTAGTAGTGGTGATCGACGGGACGACACAACCCGGCGGGAGCAAAGGGCCCGACGCACCCCTCCTCCCGAGCGCCGGCCCAGGAGCCGAACACGGGGGCTGTTCCTTTTGCCGTGAAAACAGGTCCCAAGGGTCGACCGTCTTGCTCAGGAGATCGATTGCATAGTGAACCGGCTCGGCCGACGGTAGTCCTCGATCATCTCGCGGACCAGCTGAGCCGAAGCACGATAGTTGCCACATAGGCAGGGTTGTTGTCCCTGTGACTGAGTCAGCGAGCGTTCACTTGGTGAGCCGGGACACGATAGATGGAACCTGGTCACGAGAGTTGGAACCAGTGGCTGCGCGCCTCGGAGCGGGGCTCATGGGCTGGCTGCAGCTGTGTGTGGACGGGGCGGTGCGGAGAAACTGCGCAGGTCCGCCGTGGCGGCGCCCACCACAGCGACGGCGCCGATGCATAGCAGGCCACCGCTGACGAGGGCTGCTGCTCCCGAGGTGACGTCTGCGACGAGACCACCACGCATGTTGCCGATGTCGGGTCCCGCTTGCCCGACGATCTGTTCAGCAGCGCTGACGCGGCCGAGTAGTTCGTGCGGGGTGTGCGTCTGGACGCCGGTGCTCCGGGAGACGACGGAAACGGTGTCGGCGGCGTCGGCTATGACGAGGAAGGCCAAACCGACATCGTCACACCGCCGTGACCTGCACACTCATGAGAGCACCACGACTTTGAAATCTCCCTGGGCGAGCGGGGCCGTCGCAGCCGGAGGATGCGGGGGCATCAGCGGGCTCAGCGGGTGGTGAGGGTGCGTGCCCGCCGGGCGGGCACGCACCGCTCCCCCTCAGGCCGGCCGGGTCAATCGGCCGCCGTGAAGTAGGCGGCCGGATCAAGGGAGTTGAGCGCGATCCAGCGCTGCGCCGTCGCTTCGGCGGGCGCCTGGCCGCCGCCCGCCGAAGCGCGGAAGAAGCCCTGCACGTCAAGAGCGATGCGGGGATCGTCGTCGATGCGCCGCGCCATGTCGTAGTAGACGGACAGCTCATGGACGCACCGCAGGGTGGCGGTCGGGCAGGAGCAGTCGACGCTGTCGAGGGCCGGCGCGGGCGGATGGCCCGCGTCGGCGATCGCGCGGTACAGGTCGTCGGTGAGCAGGGGCTGGATGCCGCTCAGCTGACGGGAGATCTCGGCCGTCGCCCCCGGGGACATCGGCGCGACCTCGATCGTGACCACCGAGGTGCCGCGACCTCGGTGCACGACGGCACGCACGGTCCGGTCGTCGAACGTGATCTGGACCTTCCCATCGCGTGCCGTGCGGCGTGCGCTCGGCAGCTGGGGATCAGGACGGGTCTGGCGCAACGACTCGGCGAACCGGACCCAGTCCTTGCCCCACTTCGTGTAACCGTAGTCGTGGTCGGCCATGGTCAGTTGACTCGCTTCCGGCGCAGGACCTCGATGAGACGGTCGTCGTCCAGTCGGGTCAGCTCGGCGACGCTGGACGTGTCGGCGATGTCCGACAGCGCGGACTTGCGGTTGTGCATGGCCGCGATGTGCTCCTCGACAGTGGTGCCGGTGGTCAGGGTGGTGACGGTGACCGTGCGGGTCTGACCGATCCGGTGGACCCGGTCGGACGCCTGGGCCTCCACGGCCGGGTTCCACCACCGGTCGAAGTGGATGACGTCGGCCGCGCGCGTGAGCGTGAGCCCGGTGCCCCCTGCTTTCAGACTGAGGACGAGCACCTTCGGACCGTCGTCGGACTGGAACCGGCGGACGATGTCGGCCCGCTGCTCCTGGTTCAGGCCACCGTGGAAGAACGGCGTACTCACCCCGAACTGTTCGGCGAAGTGCCGGACCAGCAGCTCACCGGTCTGCCGGTACTGGGTGAAGACGAGGGTCGGAGAGTCGTTCTCCAAGTTGTTGGCCACGATGTCGGCGCACAGGTCGAGCTTGCCCGACCTGCCCGACAGCTCACCGAGGCCGTCCGTGATCAGGCCCGGATGGTTGCAGACCTGCTTGAGCGACGTCAGGACCGCGAGCACCTTGGTCTGCCGCTGGGCGCCGCTGCCAAAGCCGTCGTCGATGACCTGGTCCAGCAGCCGGTCGTACAGCTGCTCCTGCTCCTCGCTGAGGTCGCAGATGAGATCGGCGTGGATCTTGGCTGGGAGTGACCCTGCGACCTGGGACTTCTTCCGCATCAGCACGACCGGCTCGATGGCCCCGCGCAACCGGGCGGAAGCGGCCGGGGAGCCGTCCGCGATCGGCCGCACGAAGCGACGGCGGAACTGCGTCCGGTTCGCGAACAGGTGCGGTGCGACCAGATTGAGCAGGGCCCACAGCTCGTCGAGGTGATTCTCGACGGGCGTTCCGGTCAGGGCGATCCGCGCGTCGGCCGCGATGGTGCGCGCGGCCTTCGACACCTGCGTACGGGGGTTCTTCAGGACCTGCGCCTCGTCGAAGACCGCGGTGCTCCACTGGATCCCCGCCAGGGCCGGGCTGTGCATGCGCAGCGTGGGGTAGCCGGTGAGCACCACCGTGCCGCTGTCCACCTCGGGCAGCGGCCCGCCGCGCCAGATCGTGGTCCGCAGTCCGGGTGCGAACCGCGCGATCTCGTGCGCCCAGTTCCCCACCAACGACGTGGGGCAGACCACCAGTTGCGGCGCCTTCTCGGCGCGTCCGGCGACACAACCGATGGTCTGCAGGGTCTTGCCGAGTCCCATCTCGTCGGCCAGCACCGCGCCGCCGTGCGTCTCGATGGTCTCGCGCAGCCAGCTCACCCCGCGCACCTGGTAAGGCCGCAGCTTGGCGGTGAGCGCCGTGCGCATCTCGGCCCCCACCGAGGTGGTGCGGCGGAAGACGCCGCCCGCGTGCTCTGCCGTCGTCACGGCGACACCTGTGGCGTCGGGGACCGCGTGCGCGGCGATCGGCAGAGCCGACTCGCCGCCCGCGATCCACGACCGCCAGACCTTCACCGACCGGCCGGGCGAGTCGAGGGGCACGGCCACGAGCCGGTCCGGCTCGATCAGCACGCAGTCGACGTCGGACACCTTGAGCCTGCCGAGGTCCGGCGTCGGCACGACCAGGGGAACGGTCTCGACGTCGCCGACCGGCGGGGCCGCCCCCACGGCGCCGTCGGCCCAGGTCCACAGGGCGAATATGTGCCGGTCGGGCAGGTAAGTGGCCTGACTGTCCGACCGCGCCTCGGGGAGTTTCTGCCTGGTTCCCATGGCGTCAGCGGGTGCCCACGTCGTCGCCCTCGCGGACGGGCCGGGCATCGGCCCCGGCCCGGGGGGCCGCCTCGTCCGTGGTCGGGCCGTCTTCCTGCGCGGGCTCCGGCTCGCCCCCGGCAGCCGCGGGCTTGCGGACCGCGCGCAGGGCCAGCAGTAGTACAGCCGCGCCGAAGAGCGCGATGAGCATGATCCAGATTGCACCGACGTGCATGGCGTGGACGAACGCGTCATCGGCGGCGTACCCGAGCGCGGGCAGGTGGGACGTGGTGGCGACGTGCCGGGCCTGTTCGGCGGAGACCCGCGCCTGGTCCCGCACCGGTCCGGGGACACCGTGCAGCGAGGGTTCGATCGCGCGCCGGTACACGATCGACATGATCGTGCCGCCGACGGCGATCCCGATCACGCTGCCGGTCTGGCGCACGGTGTTGGTGACGGCCGATCCGGCGCCGGCGCGTTCCAACGGCAGGGTGTTGATCAGCGCCGCGGTCACCGGGCCGATCACCATGCCGATGGACAGGCCCTGGACCAGCAGCAGGACCTCGATCCAGACGAGGGGAGTGCTCAGCCCGAAGAGCCCGTACGCGCCCATGGTCAGCGCCGCGACGGTGAGGGCCGGCACGGCGACGAGCCGCAGCGACCAGCGATGCACCAGGCGCGCGCCCACGGGTGCCCCCAGGATCGCGCCGAGCGCGGTCGGGAGGCTGGCCAGGCCCGCCTCGATCGGCGAGTAGCCGCGGGCGCCCTGCAGGTAGAACGCGTTGTAGAAGGTGACGGCGGAAATGGCGAACAGAAGCAGTCCGAGGGCTACGTTGCCGCCACCGAACGCGCGCTGGGCGAGAAGCCGGGGGTCGAAGCTCGGCATCTTGCTGCGCAGTTCGACGCGGACGAACACGGCCAGCAGGATCAGTCCGACGACGATCGGCGCCCAGACGTCCGTACGGCCCCAGGCCGCTACCTGCCCCGTGCGGATCAGTCCGTAGGCGAGCGCCGCGAGGCCGCTGATCGACAGCAGCATTCCGGCCGGGTCCAGCGGTCGCACGACGGGGCTGCGGAAGTTCGGGACCAGCAGGGCGATGCCGATCAGCGCGAGGACCACGACCGGGACGTTGACCAGGAAGACCGAGCCCCACCAGAAGTGGTCGAGCAGCACGCCGGCGAGCACCGGGCCCACGGCCATGCCGACGCCGGCGGAGGTCGAGGAGATGGCGATCGCGGTCGACCGCGCCGGGCCGGTGAATGTCCACATGAGGATGGCCAGGTTGCCGGGCATGATCAGCGCGCTGCCGACGCCCATCGCGGCCCGGGCGGCGATCAGCTGCCCCGCGTCGCCCGCGAACGCCGCCCACACCGAGGACGCGGCGAAGACCACCAGGCCTGTTGCGAGCACGGTCCGGTGACCGAAGCGGTCGCCCAGCGCGCCCGCGGTGAACATCAAGGTGGCGAAGGCCAGCGTGTACGAGCCGGTGGCCCACTGCAGCTCGGCCGGGCTGGCGTTCAGTCCACGGACCGGGTCCGCGAGGGTCTCCAGGGTGGTACTCAGGACGGTGTTGTCCAGCCAGATCAGCAGTGAACACACCATGAGAACGGCAAGAATCAACTGCTGCCTGGACTTCGGCAACGTGGATGTAGTCATGAATACCTTCGGATTCGGTCTGGAAAACCTGACGAGCGGACCGTAAGCAACCATCAGGCGGGTGTCAATTCCCTGGCGACCGATAACAGTCGGCGATTTTCCGGCGTACCCGAGGGCATGCCGCCCAGCGTTCTGTCAATTCTTGAAGATGTGACCGGGCCGGCGATTTAGTACGCTCCCGGGGGCATGCCGCCAAGTGCTCTGTCAATTTCTGAACCTGATGTTTGACCTCGCGGGAATTCCGTGCCCCACCTCGCGTTCTGCCTCTGTCCCGCCCCGTGCTCCGTTCCGGGCACGGAGGCGGGACACGGGGGCGGGCGCCCCCGCCGGTGCGTCTGCTCCCGGAGCCCGTCCTGGCGGGTGTCCTGGGGCCATCGGGAGCGGCAGAGTACCCAGACGGCCACCCCGTGCGGGCGGCCCTTTCGGCCTGCCGATTCAGCGGGCCGAACGTCCTTCCCCGCATATCTTCCGAATGGGAGGATCGGAATTCACCCGGGTCAGCGGAACGGAAGTCGGCAGGGTTTCCATGGAGAGGCAGGGGATGACCCTACAGGGCCAATGGTGGAGCGAAAGCGACAGTTATGTCTCGGACATTCTCTCGGTGTGCTCATTGGATTCGGACCGTCCGGTTCTTCTCTGGCACGGTCAGGTGATATCAGGTGCCGAACTGAACCGTTCCGCCCTCGAGGTATTCCATACGCTGCGTGACAACGGCGTACGGAAAGGGGATGTCGTAGCCGTTCTGGTTAGCGACCACGGACGCCGCAGGCCCGAGATGTTCGGAACTGGTTCCAACATGAATGGCAATTCGCCGAACGTCGCAAGAACCGTGACCAGATGGTTCCAACAAGGGCGTCCCAGCAGATCAAAACCACCAGGTCACCTCACCGGTTCCAACTATCGTGTCCCGGCTCACTTGGCCAGTTGAGCGCTGGCGCCGGTTGAGGCGGCCGGGAACTGTCGGTGGCTGGTGACAGGATCGCCGGTATGGTCTTCGTACGTACTACTCCGCCGCGGCCGGTCGACGTCACCACAGTCTTTCCTGAGCTGGCTCCGTTGGCGCGAGCTGCAATTCGGCTGCACCCTCGTGCCGGGTCGCCTTCGGTGTGGGAGAGCTCGGTCGGGGGGCCGTTGCTGTGGCCGGCTGAGGAGCCATGGCCGCACTGCGAAAGCTCGCACCCGGGCAGCGGGGTGTGCCAGTCACCGGCAGAAGTGCGGCTCAAGAGGCGCAGACGGGCCCGGCTGCACCGTGATCCCCATGGTCCTCAGTACACGCCTGAGGAGGCGGTGATCAAGGAGCGCAACGACGCGATGTTCATGGAGCGACTCGAGGCCGGCCCTCCGTGGCCCGCGGAGTGCCCGGTCCCCATGCTGCCAGTGGCCCAGCTGTATGTGCGCGACGTACCCCTGTTGCGGCCGCCCGGACAGGCGGACTTGCTCCAGGTGCTGTGGTGCCCTTACGACCACGAGCCGCATGCCAAGCCTTCGACCGCACTGCTGGCGGTCCGCCGCGGGGGTCGGCGATGTCCTCGCCGTACCGCCGGAACCGTATGAGGCGGACTGGGAAGGCTATGTGCCGGAGCCATGTCTGCTGGCACCGGAACAGATCACCGAGTACCCCAACAGCCTCGATCTGAGCGCGGAGGTGCGGCAGCTGCTGGGGGACTGGAGCAGATGGCAGGCAGCTGACGTCGGCGTGGACAGCTCGTACGCGGACTATCCGGCGGAGTTCTATGACTGTGAGCTGGCCGACGCTCCCGGCTGGAAGGTCGGCGGCTGGCCCCCGTGGGGCCGCACCGACCCGTATCCCCGATTCTGCGCTGTCTGCGACGCTCAGATGGTCCCGTTGCTGACCATCGCCTCCTTCGAATGGGACGGCGGTACGCACGGCTGGGCACCGTACGAGGATCAAGCCGCCGCATTTTCCGCCGGTCACGTCGCCGGCCAGAACCCGGCGCAGCCGACCGCGGTCGAAATCGGCAGCACCGACAATCTGCAGCTCTATGCCTGCCCGGCATCTCCGGAGCATCCGCACACCGACCTGATCCAGTGAGCTGTCGCCGAGCCCTCTTTCGCGAGGCCGCACACACCGCAACAGCCCTGGGCGGGGCCCGGGTTCGGCCGGCCGGCAGCGGACGTGGAATCCGTGGTCATCAGCGCAGCCCTCCCCCAGGTCCGAACTGCCGTACCGAGTTCACCACAGAAGTCCAGCTTCGGGTGAACGTCCTGATATCAAGGCAGGCCATTCCCGTATTCGCCGGGTCAGCTCATCGGTTACCGGCAGAAGAGAGAAGCATCGCGGGGCAGCACCCCGCGCACGCTCCTTTCCGCCATCGCATCACCCCGCTCAGCCGACCCTCTTCCATTCCGCGCAGCGGTTCGTCTTGAAGTACTCGCCCTTGTTGAGCGTCACGCGACCGGGGCCGTTCAGATTGTTGTTGGCGATGATCGAGCCGAACTCACCGCTCGCGTCCTTGGAGCGCTCCCAGTAGCAGCCGAAGGAACTGTCCGGTCCTGCAGTCTTGTACGTCCCTGCTGCGATGTCCTCCCCGACCAGGTACTCCCCGTCCCCGTCGAAGCTCGTGGCCGGGCCGGCCGGTGCCGTCTTCTTCGGCGCTTTCGGCTTCGCGGTCACCGTCTTGGTCACGGTCGGCGCGGGGCGGGCCTTCGCGGTCTCGGTCACCGTCACGGTCGGCCCGGGCTTCGCCGATCCGCTCGTTGTGGCGTCCGCGTCGGCTTCCCCGCTCGATCCGATCCCCGTTCCGATGAGCAGGGCGACGAAGCCGACCGCGCCGTGCGTGAGCCATGCCTTGCCACGCGAGGGCTTGTGCGGCGGGAGGGCGGGCGGGATCGGGACGGTGTGCTGGGGTGCGTGGTACGGGACGGGGCCCTGGTGGTGTGGAGTGCTCATGGTGTTGTGCTCCAAGTCGCTTCTGTATGGGGCGGGTTCGGAATGTGGGGGCCGCCGCTCCGGAGCGGCGGACCCGAGAGGGGTGCGTGCGCGCTCCGGCGTCTACTGGCCGCGAATCCGGCGCCCGGCTTCGGTACCGGGGTAGAGGATGGCGTCGGCGACCCGGCCGCCGGAGTCCTTCACGCCGCCGCTGAAGTTGAGGCGTCCGGAGGTACCCGACTTCGCTGCCACACCGTCCCAGTAGCGGGCCTCGCGCTCCCACCGGATGTCGGAGAGCAGCCGGTGCATTTCGTCGGCGCCCAGGGCGTTCGCCGGGTCGGCCCACGGCGCGGTGTGGTGCACGGCGATGCCGAGCCCGGCGAGCACGGCCGGTGCGGTGAGGGCGCTGCGCGAGACGAAGTGCTCGCTGCGGTCGCCGATCAGGCGGGCCAGCAGCGGCACGACGTTCTGCTCGACCTGCTCGGCGCTCGACCCTGCGGGCAGTTCGTCCTCGTGGACCGTCTCCGCCGAGCGGACAGTCCCCCGCGGCCGTAGATCGCCGTGATCACGAGCGCCCGGAGCGCGGACAGGGTGATGACCTCGGCGTCGGTCTTGCCCACCTGCCGCTTGCTGGCGTTGACGAGCTTGGTGAACGGTACGAGCTTGTCGTCGACGTCGATCTTGACGGCTTCGGCGACGCGGTGCGCGAGGCGGGTGGCGAAGTCCCGCTGGTCCATGGACATGGCCAGGTTCTTCGCGACGGCGATGCCCTGCACGTTGCGGTCGTAGAAGATCTGCCGCGCATCGGCCACGGTCAGGTCCACGTACAGCTCGAACGGCACGCGCACCCGGGCGAGTTCGGCGTAGGTGAGCCCGAACCGCTCGGGGTCGTCGTACAGCTCGTGCCAGGCGGTCGTCTGCGTCTCGCCGTCGATGGCGACCACGGACGTGCCGGGTGTGATGGTCAGGGTCCGCAGCCCGGTGCCGGGCAGCAGCTCGTCGCTGAGCGCGGCGAGCGGTCCGGCGTGCCAGAAGGTGATCGGCGGGGTGGACCAGCCGGCGCCCAGCTCGCCCTTCACACCGTCGGCGATGTACTCGGCGTACGAGCCGACGTTCTTGCCCTTCTGCGTGGACTTCAGTGCCCGCTGCACCAGCGATCGCAGTTCGGCATGGCGGCGCACGGCGCCGGACGCCGCCTTGAGCGTCTTCGTGTCCTCCTCGCGGCGGGGCGAGGGCACGAGCTGGACGAGCGTGGGTACGGACATGGTCCCGATCACGGCGTCCGCACGGAACGGCATGACGGTGAGCTGGGTTCCCTCGACGACGGCGGTCGGCATGGTGAGGCGCATGGCGGTTCCCCCAAGGAACGGTGTGACGGCGGACAGGCAGGCCGCAGGGATCGCTTGTCGTTCGGATGGCGGCCACCACCCGGAAGCAACGCTAGATAAGCATCACCGTGAAAGCACTGTCAAAGAGCTTGCGGGATTTGACGCCTGGTGTAGTTTGTAAACAGCTCCCTACCGAGAGGCTCTGGACTCGCGCCATGCCCCAGCCATCCGCACAGGTGACAGCCGCCGAGATCTCACGCATCGCGGGGGTCACACGCGCCACTGTCAGCAATTGGCGCCGACGTCACGACGACTTCCCCGCCCCTTCGGGAGGCACCGAGAGCAGCCCCCTGTACGACCTGCCGGCCGTGCGCGCCTGGCTGGACGCCCGGGGGCACGCCGCGGCAGTCAGCCCGCTGGAGGAACTGCGCACCTCGCTGCGCCTGCACCCGCAGGGCGGTGGCGCGGCAGCGAACCTCCTCCCCCTCGTCCTCACCACCGCCCGTCGCACGCCGGACGGGCTGACGGCCCTGGCCGAGTTGCCGGACGCCGATCTCGCCGCCCGCGCGAACGGCGCGGTCTCGACGCTCGCGGAGACCGTCCCCGGTGCGGAGGCCTCCCGCTTCTCGGCCGGTGACGCCCCGGCGCTGCGGGCTCTGGTCCGGTGCGTACGTGACGAGGGCGGCGAAGCGGCGCTGAGTGTGCTCGCGGAACGGGAGCTGGAGGACAGTGCCACCAGCGGCACCTACCGAACCCCCGCCCCGCTCGCGGATCTCGTGACCCGGCTGGTACCGGGTCCGCTGTCCCGCGTTCTCGACCCGGCCTGCGGCAGTGGGTCGCTGCTCACGGCGGCCGCCCGGCGGGGCGCGACGGAGTTGTACGGCCAGGACAGCGTGCCGGTCCAGGCCCGGCGCAGCGCGGTGGCCCTGATGCTGGCTGCCCCGGACGCGACGGTGACCGTCCGTACCGGCGACAGCCTCCGCGTCGACGCCTTCGGCGGGCTCGCCGTCGACGCCGTCCTGTGCAACCCGCCCTACGGCGACCGGGACTGGGGCCACGACGAGCTGGCCTACGACCCGCGCTGGGCGTACGGCGTGCCGGCCCGCGCCGAGTCCGAGCTGGCCTGGGTCCAGCACGCACTCGCTCATCTCGTACCGGGCGGTCATGCCGTCCTGATCCTTCCGCCCGCCACCGCTTCCCGCGCGTCGGGCCGCCGCGTACGGATGGAGCTGGTACGCAGCGGAGCCCTGCGCACGGTCGTCGCCCTGCCGGCCGGAGCAGCGGCCCCGCTGCACGTGGGGCTGCAGATCTGGGTCCTGCAGCGGCCGGAGCCGAGCGGCCCGGAGCGGAGATCCGTGCTCTTCGTCGATAGATCCGAGGAGCGCGGCACGGTACGGGCCGGGGGCACGACGGAGGCCGGTTCTCGCGGGGGCACACGGGGCGGCGGCCGGGCTTCCCTGGACTGGGCGGCCCTGACGGACCGGGTACTCACCGCGTGGGCAGCCTTCACGGACGCCCCGGACGAGTTCACCGACGAACCCGGCATCGCACGCGCGGTCCCGGTGGTCGACCTCATCGGCGACCTGGTCGACCTCTCCCCCGCCCGGTATGTACGTGTCTCCCGCACCGACATCGAACCGGCGGAGCTCGCCCGGGAAACGGACGACAGCCGCCGACGTCTCCTCGCCTCCGCCGACTCGCTGGGCAGGGCGGCGGGTCACGTCGAATGGCAGGTGGCCGGACCGGCGGCACGGGAGTGGCGTACGGCCACGGCGTCCGACCTGGCACGGGGCGGCGCGCTCGCGCTGCTGCGCACGGCCCCTGACGCGAAGGAGTCCAAGGGGTCACAGGACGCACCCTCCGTACCGACCGCCACCGCCGTCCTGACGGGCGCGGACATCGCGCGCGACACGGGCCCGACCGGCGACCCGTCCGGGCTGCGAGCGGACTCCACCCCGGTGATCGTTGCGGGCGATGTGCTCGTCCGGTCGGTCGCGGGCGGCAGCGGGCCGATGGTGCGGGTGGCGGGCAAGTCGGACGAGGGGGCACTCCTCGGTCGACAGGTCCACCTCTTCCGGCCCGATCCGGCACGCCTCGACCCGTGGTTCCTCGCGGGCTTCCTGGGCTCGGAGGAGAACCTCGCCGGCGCGTCGACCGGGAGCACGGTCCTGCACGTCAGTCCGGGGCGGCTGCGCGTGCCCCTGCTCCCGTTGGAGGAACAGCGCCGGTACGGGGAGGCGTTCCGCCGCGTCCATGAACTGAGGGCGGAGGCGCAGCGCGCGACGGAGCTGGCTGAGCAGACGGCACGGCTGCTGGCGGGCGGGCTGACGGGGGGCGGGCTGGTCCCGTCGTCGACCGGTCATGCCGCCATCGATTCGGCCTGAACGATACGACTACCTCCACGCATCCATCACACTTGTCCGAACCCGCTCCGGTTGGGGTGGGCGGGTCCGAAAGGAAACCGGGGAATCCCTTGAACAGCAGCAAGCACACGGAGCTGGCGAACCACGCCTGGTCCGTCGCCGACCTTCTGCGCGGCGATTACAAGCAGTCGGACTACGGAAAGGTCATCCTTCCGTTCACGGTGCTGCGCCGCCTGGAGTGCGTCCTGGAGCCGACGCGCGACAAGGTCGCGGAGGAGGCCGCCCGGTGCGAGGAGCAGGACCTCGACCCGGACTACTTCCTTCCGCGGGCCTCGGGCCACTCCTTCTACAACACCAGCGGCTTGACGCTCAAGAAGATCGCCGGCGATGCGGACAACGCCGCCGCCAACCTTCAGGTGTACATCGCGGGTTTCTCACCCAACGCCCGTGAGGTCCTGGAGAAGTACGAGTTCGCCCAGCAGGTCCGCAAGCTCGATGACGCGAACCTGCTCTACCAGGTCATCGGCAGGTTCACCGACCTGGACCTGCGTCCCGAGGTCGTGTCCAACCACAACATGGGCTACATTTTCGAGGAGCTGATCCGCCGCTTCTCCGAGCAGTCCAACGAGACCGCGGGTGAGCACTTCACCCCGCGCGAAGTCATCAAGCTGATGGTCAACCTGCTGATCGCCCCGGACGGCGACGCGCTCAGCATCCCCGGCGTCGTGCGTACGGTCCTGGACCCGGCCTGCGGCACGGGCGGCATGCTCAGCGCTGCCGAGGAACACATCAAGGCGTACAACAGGGACGCCACGGTGGAGGTGTACGGCCAGGAGCTCAACCCGGAGTCCTGGGCGATCTGCCGGTCCGACCTGATGATCAAGGGCCAGGACCCGGAGAACATCGCCTCCGGCAACTCCTTCTCCGACGACGGCCACGCGCGGGAGAAGTTCGACTACCTGCTGGCCAACCCGCCGTTCGGCGTGGCGTGGAAGAAGGTCCAGGAGGAGGTCGAGTACGAGCACAGGAACCTCGGCGACTCCGGCCGCTTCGGCGTGGGCCTGCCCCGTATCAGCGACGGCTCGCTGCTCTTCCTCCAGCACATGGTCTCGAAGATGAAGCCGGTGGACGTGAAGGGCGGGGGCGGCTCGCGCATCGCCGTCGTCTTCAACGGCTCCCCGCTCTTCTCGGGCGCGGCCGGCTCGGGTGAGTCGGAGATCCGCCGCTGGATCCTGGAGAACGACTGGCTGGAGGCGATCGTCGCGCTGCCGGACCAACTCTTCTACAACACCGGTATCTCGACCTATTTCTGGATCTTGACGAACCGCAAGGACGCCCAGCACAAGGGCAAGGTCGTACTGCTGGACGCGCGCGACCAGTGGGTGAAGATGCGCAAGTCACTGGGTGACAAGCGCAAGGAGCTCGGCGACGGCACCGGCAACAAGCCCAACCACATCGCCGACATCACCCGCCTGTACGGGGACGCGGTGGCCGCTGCGGCTGATGCGGAACACCCGCTGCACGGCAAGGTGAAGGTCTTCGACAACTCGGCGTTCGGGTACCAGCGGATCACGGTGGAGCGGCCGTTGAAGCTACGGTTCGAGCTGACGGACGAGACGCTGGCGTCGCTGCTCGCGTCGAAGCCGGTGCAGAAGTGGGCGGAGGAGCGCTTCCTGCCGCGCGAGCCGGAACTGGCGGCGAAGGCCAAGGCCCGGCGCAAGCTGACGGATGAGGAGGAGGCGCCGTTCCGGGAGCTAGCGGCGGTCGAGGCGAAGCCGCTCGCGGACGCGCTGAGCCCGCTGTTGGGCTCGAAGTGGGCGACCAAGTCCGAGTCGCAGGTGGCGGTACGGAACGCGATGGCGGAAGCCGGCGTGCAGGGCCCGACCGGTGCGCCGTTCACGAAGGCACTGCGGGACACGGTGGGCGTACGGGACGCGGAGGGTGAGGTCCAGAAGATCAAGGGCCAGCCGGAACCGGACGCTGAGCTGCGGGACTACGAGAACGTGCCGCTGGGCGAGGACGTCGAGGAGTACCTGAAGCGGGAGGTCCACCCGCACGTAGCGGACGCGTGGATCGACCACACGAAGACGAAGGTGGGGTACGAGATTCCGTTCACGCGGCACTTCTACGTGTACGAGCCGCCGCGACCGTTGGCGGAGATCGATGCCGAACTCAAGGCTTTGGAATCGGAGATCCAGACACTGCTTGGGGAGGTCACGGAATGACCTCGCACCGAATCAAGGATGTAGCGCGAATCAATCGCCACACCATTCCCGAAGACACTGATCCAGACTACAAGTTCCGGTACATCGACATCAGCGCTGTTGACGGATCGGGAGACGTCAGCGTACCCGACAACGACACTACTTTTTCTTCTGCACCCTCCAGAGCGCGACGTATCGCGCCACCTGGTTCGATTCTCGTATCGACTGTGCGAACCTATCTGCGCGCCATCGCCACCGTTCCCGAGCACGAGTCCGATCTGGTGTTTTCTACAGGATTCGCAATCCTGGAGGCCGAGCAGCAGGTCAACAGTCGGTTCCTCGGCCACTACTGCCTCTCACAACCGTTCATCGACGAGGTCGTATCCCGCTCCACCGGGGTGAGCTACCCGGCGATCAATCCATCCGAGATCGGAAACCTGCCGATCTCACTCCCGGCGCCGGACGAGCAGCGCCGCATTGCCGACTTCCTCGACGCCGAGACCGCCCGCATCAACAAGCTCGTCGCCCTTCGCGAGGCCCAGGAACTGAACCTGAATGAGAGGTCTTATGCCTCCCTGTCTGAGGTCCTGCTGCCGGGAATCCTGACTTCCCCCTCGGGTTTCTGGCCGTGGACATGGCTACCGAGGGCCACGAATGATCAACCGCTCGTCCGTCTCGGTTACGTCTGCCGTTTGCAGAACGGACTGACTGTCGATGGCAAACGCGACGTTTCAGGCGACGTGGTGACTCGCCCTTACCTGCGAGTCGCCAATGTCCAAGCAGGGAGCGTGACCCTAGAAACAGTTACTGAGATTACCGTCCCCCGAGAAACCGCCAATCGAAGCACGCTTCGCCCCGGCGATGTCCTGATGACCGAGGGTGGCGACCTGGACAAACTTGGACGAGGCGCTGTCTGGCGAGGAGAGCTTCCCGGGTGCTTGCATCAGAATCACGTGTTCGCACTGCGGCCGGAACCAGACCGATTGGATGGTGACTACCTGGCCCTAATGACCCGCACGCTTCACGGGCGATGCTATTTCGAGAGCACCGGAACCAGGACAACTAACCTCGCTTCGACGAATAGCAGTAAAATCCTCAGCTTCCCGATTCCCCTGCCAAACATCGCCGACCAACACAATCTTGCCCAGCAGGCCCAGAAAACTCTCGACGCAATCGACGCCGCGAGTCAATCTCTGAGGCGCCAACGTCACCTGCTCGCCGAACGCCGCCAGGCCCTCATCACCGCGGCCGTAACCGGCCAATTCGACGTCTCCACCGCCAGCGGCCGCAACGTAACGGACGGAGTCCACCCGTGAGCCCCACCATCCACAACGAGTCCGCCTTCGGGGACGCCATCGTCGCCGCGATGACCGAGCGCGGCTGGCGTGAGGCGCGGCCCGAGGACTATCAGGCCGACCTCGGGCTGGACACCAACGAGCTGTTCACCTTCCTCGGCGAGACACAGATCAACGAGTGGAACGAACTGCTCGCCGTCTACGGCAACAACGTCAACGACGCCCAGCACGGCTTCGCCCGGCGCCTGGACAAGGCCATCAGCGAGGATGGCCTACTCAACGTCCTCCGCAACGGCGTCAAGGACCGGGGAGTCCGCCTCCGGGTGGCCTATTTCAAGCCGAATCTCGTCGCCGACGACTCCGTCCTCGACGGCTACCGGGCCAACCACCTCACCGTCGTACGTGAAATCGTCTACGCGACCAAGCAGGCCGACTGGGGCAACAAGCTCGACCTGACCCTGTTCCTCAACGGAATCCCCGTCGCCACCGCCGAGTTGAAGAACCCGCTGACCCGGCAGGGCGTCGAGGACGCCAAGGAGCAGTACCGCACCGACCGCGATCCCACCGAGCTGATCTTCACCCGCCGCGTCGTCGCCAACTTCGCGGTCGACCCGGACCTCGTCTTCGTCGCCACCCAGCTCCGGGGCAAGAACACCCGTTTCCTGCCCTTCAACACCGGTTCCAACGGCGCGGGCCTGCCCGGTGGCGCAGGGAACCCGGACCCCACCGCGTACGGCACGTATTGCACCTCCTACCTGTGGGAGCAGGTCTGGGCGCGGGACAACTGGCTGGAACTGCTTCAGCGTTACGTGCACCAGCAGAAGACCCGGACCCCCGGCGGTGGGACCACCAAGTCGACGATCTTCCCGCGCTTCCACCAGTGGGACGTCGTCAAGAAGCTCACCACCCATGCCGCGACCCACGGCGTGGGCCAGAACTACCTCGTCATGGCCTCGGCCGGTTCCGGCAAGTCGAACACCATCGGCTGGCTGGCTCACCGCCTGAGCGACCTCCATGCCGACTCCGACCCCCGCACGCTCGACCCGGAGGCGTTGTCGGCCGGCCGGATCAAGCCGGGTGCGCCGGTATTCGACAAGGTCATCGTCATCACGGACCGCCGAAACCTCGATGCCCAACTCCGTGAAACGGTCGGCAGTTTCTCGCAGACCGATGGCCTGGTCGTGAAGGTGGACGAGAAGCACGGCTCGAAGAGCGAGCAGCTCGCCCGCGCGCTCTCCCGCGACACGGGCAAGATCGTGACCGTCACCCTTCACTCGTTCCCCGCGCTCATCGACTACATCGAGCGCAACCCGACGGAGATCAAGGGCACGAATTTCGCCATCGTCATCGACGAGGCGCACTCCTCCCAGTCCGGCGACGCCTCCACCGCCGTCAAGGCCGCCCTGCGTGACCTCGGTCTGGACGCCGACTCGGAGGACCAGGGCGCAAGCGCTGTCACCGTCTACGAGAAGCTGAAGCAGAAGGCCGCGGAGCGTTCCCGGGCCGCGAATCTCTCCTACTTCGCGTTCACCGCCACCCCGAAGGCGAAGACCCTCGAACTCTTCGGCACGGAAGACACCGTGGACGGCAAGGCGGCCTACCGCCCCTTCCACACCTACTCCATGCGTCAGGCCATCGAGGAGGGCTTCATCCTCGACCCGCTGCGGAACTACGTCACGTACAACACGTACTGGAAGCTGGTGAACCAGAATCGGGACGAGCGCGAGGTGGACCCCTCGAAGGCCAACAGCCTGCTCGCCCGGTACGCCCTCACCCACGAGCACACCGTCTCCCAGCACGCGCAGGTGATCGTCGAGCACTTCCTGACGCACTCCCGCGGCCGGCTCGGCGGGCGCGCCAAGTCCATGGTGGTGACGGCCTCGCGGCAGTCCGCCGTACAGATGGCGCGGGCGATCAAGAGCTACATCAAGGACCGGGAGTACGACACCAAGTACCCGGACCTGGGTGTCTTGGTGGCGTTCTCCGGCTCGCTCACGATCGACGGCGAGGAGACGACCGAGCCGAAGGAGAACGGCGGGATCGCGGAGAGCGCGCTGCCGAAGGCATTCGCGTACACGCGCGCCGACGACAAGGCGGTCGGCGCGGGCGGCCGGGGCCAGCAGGAGTACAAGATCCTGGTGGTCGCGGAGAAGTACCAGACCGGCTTCGACCAGCCGCTGTTGACGACCATGTACGTCAACAAGACGCTGACCGGTATCTCCGCCGTGCAGACCCTCTCCCGGCTCAACCGCACCGCCGACCGCAAGACCCAGTCGGACCTGGCGGTCCTGGATTTCGTAAACGACGCCGAGGACATCCAGGAGGCGTTCCGCCCGTATTTCGAGGAGGCCAACACCCTCCCGTCCGAGCCCAATCTCCTTTACACCGCGCAGAGTCGGGTGATGTCGGCGCCGATCATCTCCGAGTCGGAGATGGACGAGTTCGCTACGGCGTACTTCGCGGCGAAGGAGAAGGCGGCCGGTTCGCAGGCGAAGTGGGAGAAGCTCCACGCGGAGCTGTACCGGCTCCTCTCCCCCGCCGTCGCCCGCTTCACGCCACTCCTGGAGAGCGAGGAGGAGGACGACGTGGAGACGGCGGAGGCCTTCCGTGCGGACCTCAACGACTATGTGCGTAAGTACGGTTTCCTCGCCCAGATCGTCCCGTACCGCGATGCCGAGCTGGAACGCCTCCACCTCTACGGCCGTTACCTCCTCAACCGGCTCCCCCGCCGTGCCGACGGTAGCGTCGACATAGGCGAGATCGACCTCAGTCACCTGCGCGTCGAGAAGACGGGTGAGCACGACGTCTCGCTCACCCCCGAGGGCTCGACCGCGCTCCCGGGTTTCGGTGACGGATCAGGCGGCGCGGCGGAGGCGGAGAAGTCGCTGCTGTCGGAGCTGATCGAGGCGTTCAACGCCAAGTTCGGCACGGACTTCACCGAGGAGGACGTCCGCAAGCCGTTCAACAAGACCACGGAAGACCCCAAGGTTCGGGCGGCAGCCGTCGTCAACGACGAGGCCAACTTCGGCAAGGTCTGGGACCGGGCCTTCGCCAACAACATGGCCGACCATATCGAGGCCACTGCCGGCATGGGCCGCCAGTACTTCGGCCCCGACAAGAGCTTCCGCTCCAACCTGGACCGCAGCGCGCGCCGAGCGGCGTGGCGGATGATCCGCCGCGAGGAGGGCGTGGACGAGTAGTCCCACAGCACACGGGAGGGTCCCGCCTCTACGCCTGTGCGGCGCGCGGCGGGACCCTCTTGGCGTTGTGTGCCTCAGCCGGCGACGAGGCCGATGAATCCGACCCACGCGCCCGGCCCAACGGTCAGCATGGGGCCGCTGAGCTGCTTCGAGTCGCGGATGTGCACGTGCGTGGCCGCAGTGGCGAACTCCACGCATTCGCCGCCGTTGCCGGTGCTGTAGCTGCTCTTGCGCCAGGCGACCTCCACGCACTGACCGCCTTCGGCCCCGCTGTAGCTGCTCTTGAACCAAGCCAGCTCCCGCATGGCAGGAGCATCGGTGGTGTTCATAGATCTCCCAGCAACTTCTCGATGAATCCCAGAGTCTCTCGCGGAGTGAGAGCCTGACTCCGGATGATCCCATAGCGCGCTGCAGCCAGCCGCGTCTCGTCCCGATCGGTCAGCAGGTTGCTGCGTCCCTGGACCTCCATGTAAACGAGCTGCTCCCCGCCTTTGCGGGTGATCACGGTGTACGGCCCGTCCACACCTGCGTTGTCCTCTCGGTCTAGCGGCATCAACTGCAGCTCCACATTGCGCATGTGGCCGAAAAGCAAGAGTTGCTCAAGCTGCCCACGCAGGATCTGCTTGCCTCCGAGGAGCTTGCGCAGTGCCCCTTCCTCCACCACGAAGCTCAGAAGGGGAGCTGGCCAGCGGCTGAAGATCTCCTGTCTCGCGAGGCGTGCAGCCACACGAAACTCAATGGTTTCCTCGTCGAGTAGCGGGCGCCGCATGGCGAGTACTGCCCGCATGTATTCCTCGGTCTGCAAGAGCCCGTTGACGATGTGACTGTCGTACACGCACAGTTCCACCGCCTCCGCCTCCAGCCGCGCCATATCCCGGAAGAACGGCGGATACTGCGCCCGCGCAACCTCCTCCTTCAACGCCAGCAGCAAGCCGCCGGCCTCCAGCACCGCGTCCGCCTTGTCGATGAACGCTGGCTGCGGAATCCGCCGCCCCTGCTCGAACGACGCGACGGACTGGGCCGCGTAGCCCACCCGCTTCCCGAACTCCGTCCGGTCCAGCCCTGCCCGCAGACGTAACAACTTCAGCTGCCGCCCGAACGCGGTCATCACCCCGGACCCCGGCTCGCCCTCCGGCCGCTTCCCGGTTTCCGCACCCGAAACACCCGAGCCCGACTCCACGTCCGTATCCTCGTCCGCGTCGCCCCGTGTCACCGTCATCGCCACCGCCTGTCTCACGCACCCACGTACGTACACGCAGACCGCCTCCGCGTACAAGCAGTCCGCGACGGCGCGTCACCCCTGGTCACGCTACGCCACCAAACGACACCGTGGAGCCATGACCGGCAATCCACCACTCCTTGTGCGCCCCCTTCGCACCAACCAACCCCGTTTCCCCTGGCACCACTTCTCGATGCGCTTCAGCTCCACGCCGCGCGGTGCCCGTCTCGCCCGGCGCCTGGCCGGCGAGCGGCTCGACGCGTGGGGCGTCCCGTACGGCAGCGACACGCACGACACGCTGACGCTGATCGTCGCCGAGTTGAGCGCCAACGCCGTACGCGAGCCGCAGTACGCCCCTCACTCCTGCTCGGCCTGTTCGTCAAGGAGCGCCAGTGCCATGTCAGAGAGGGTCAAGCCTCCTCCGTCCACAGTCCACCGGGCGGGACCCTGGACTGCGACTGGGGCTTGCTCCCAGCCCGCGAGTTCGTACATGTGCAGGACCAGGCGCGTAGGCGAATAGGCCCGGTTGTCCCCCGCCCACAGAAGGCACTTCGACCGGTCATTGACCCACGTCGCCTCACTACGTTGAGGTTCTTGGGCGAGCCATGCTTCGAGAGCATTAATCTCTGGCTTGTTCCACAGCCGCAGACGTAGGGGAGTCCCATCCGCGATCTTCCCGTGATCGACAAGAGTGGGCACGGCGTTGGGCCGACGGGTCTTGCGCCTGGCTGCTTTCGAGGGGCGATACTCGGCGGGTAGATCGGGGATGACGCCTGCACGTTCCGCATCACGGAGCACCAGCGCCGTGAGCTGCTTGCAACGCGCCACGTCCGTGAGGGTCCCGCTGAGGAATGACGTCGGCCCGAATTCACTGTCGATGTGGTGGATCAGCCAAGACAGGACCCGCGTAGTCAGGGCAGGCACCTCGGCGAGCACCTTGTCCCAGTCGTAGTCAGGGTCATCAATCCGGTCCTGCTCAATGAGCTGGAAGACCAGATGCGTGATCAGCAGGTCGCCTCGCTGGGCGACGTCTGCCGCACGCTTCTGGAACTTCTTACGCTCCTCGTTGAGCGCAGCACCGACCGCCCGGTGAACAAGCACTGACCGCCAGATCTGGAAGGCGCTCGGCCGCTCCGAGAACAGCCGGGGGTAGGCGCCGCCGGCTCCTCGTTCCCAGAGCAGATCCGTATCCCGCTTGGCACGCACGGTGAGTTCAGTGCCGTGATGCGCACACGCCAAGGCGATGGCAGAGTGGACCACCGAACACCCCTCTTCTGGAGCGGGGTCCGGCTCGCCACGCTTGTACACGTACGACTTTTGAAGTGACAGCGCGAAATCCTCCCGGATCATCGCCTGGACCTCGTCCAGGGCGATGAAGTCGCGTTGCTCCACATGGTTCTGGGTGTTGGTTGTCTCTGTGATCCGCCGCGCAAAGTCCGGCATGTTCTCACCGACAACGATGACCTTGACAGTAACTTCGGCATCTTCGACGGTATCCGCGGACGACTGCATCGCTCGATGCGCGGCGCTCACGGTCTGCGCTCCGTTGACCACGCTGACACCGTTGAGCTGTAGGTGCACCGGCTCGTCCGGCCTGCGTCGGCCGGGCCAGTCTTCGTCCAGCCCGTCGCAAAGCACCGTAACACCGTTATTGAAGAGCCAGAAATTCTCCGGCTCCTCAGCAAGCGTGTTGAGCATGCCCGAATTCACCCGAGTGGTGCCCAGGGACTGCCGAAGGTTCTGCGAATACAGACGGTCTTCGTAATCCCCGTACCACTCAGCAATGTTGCTTGCTGGAACCGTCCCCTGATAGGCAACAAGGGGCGTGTTCCGCTTGAGCCAGTTCGTCATGCGCACAGTGACCCGCACCGGCTCGGGAGCGAGGTCCTCACGAATCTGCCGCAGTACGTCCGCAGCGTTGACCACACGGTAGTCCAAGACAGGGCCGAGCCCGTTGAACTCCTTGCGGGCATCTTCGAGGATGGCGACAACCTCGTCGCTGAGCGTTCCCATTCCCATCACCGCGATCACCAGGGTGACCTTCAACCGGGCATCATGCATGGCGGAGTTCACCCGGGCAACAATCGGATCAAGTCGGTCGTTGAAGCGGTCGAAGCTGCGCTGCTCGATGAGGCGAAGACCATGGATGAACTTGTGGGCGGCGTCGGTGTTGAACTTGCCCTTGCCTTCGTCACTCCACTTGGCCTGGACGAGCCAGACCTCCTGTGTACCGTCGGTCACGGCCACACCATCGATGCCCTGGTCAAGTTCGCCGTCAATGACCGAACGACCTGCGGTCTTGTGGTCGCATCCGGTGACAACACGAATGGCCGCAGCGGTGAGTGCTCGAGACAGAAACCGCTGGTCGTACCCCCGCTGGTCATACGACTTGAGGTCTTCGTCATAGATGAGACCGACGTACTGCTCCATCAGCGCGGTACGAATCTGGTGGACGCGAATCGGAGTTGTGGCGTGCCTGCGCTCTGCGTCGTCCATGTCATCCCCCGGTACCGCTCGACTTGTCACCTGACACATAGTAGGTAACACCACGCCAGGATCGAAATGGCTCGAAGTCGCTTACGTGGGTTGCTACATGCACGGAACAGGCAATGCCAGGCATCCGGGCCTACAGCGCGGGTGTCGCTCGGCTGCGTGGGCCGAGACCCCACATCCGAGGCCCATCTGCTCAGGCGCCTCTGTCGTGACGTTGGTACCCGACCAGTATCCAGCCCTGGAGCCAACCGTCCGCAGCTACGATCGACACATCGTCCCGTGCGAGACCATGCGGTGATTCTTGGAGGAGAAGACCGAGGAAGATATTCGTTGCCGTGCCGCGTCGCATCGGGCGCATACCATCACCGAGTCCCACCGGAAAGGCACACCCCCCATGGCCAGGACCACGCAACTCCGCACCTACACCGTTCGTGACGGCATGCTGGACAAATGGGTGGAACGGTGGCGCGCGGAGATCGTACCGCTGCGCCTGGAACTGGGGTTCACGATCGGTGGGGCCTGGGTCGACCGGGAGCGCAACCGGTTCGTGTGGCTGATCTCCTACGAAGGTCCCGAAACATTCGCGGAGCGCAACGCGATCTACTGGTCGTCGCCCGCCCGCAAGGCGATGGACCTTGATCCGGACGACTATCTGGTGAGCACCGACGACCGGACGGTGGAAGAGCGGTACTGAGGCCGGTCCGGCTACGTCCCTGCAAGTGGCAACAGATGCCGCCGCCGTTCATCCTCGTCAAGGGACCGGAAGACGCGTCCCCGGGCATGGGCTTCGAGCCGGTCGTAGTCCGGGTCGGCTGACCAGATGCGGGCTGTTCCGTCGAAAGAGGCGGTGAGCAGCCGAGCGCTGTCACGGGACCAGGTGACCGATGACACCTTGTCCTGGTGAACGCCGACGATGGCGACCTCCTCGAACGTGCTGGCGGACCAGACACGTACCGTCCGGTCGTCGGATCCGCTGGCGATAAAGCGGCCGTCGGGAGACCAGGCAACGCAGCGGACACGCCCTTCATGGCCCTTGAACACATCGATACGGCGGCCCGTGGCAACATCCCACACCGCCACGGTCCAGTCGCCGGAGGCAGTGGTGACCCGCTGTTCGTCGGGGGCCCAGGCGACGTCGTCCACGTAGTTGTCGTGGCCTCGCAGGACGGTGAGTTGCCGGCTCTCGGCAACATCCCATAGGCGGCAAGTGCGGTCGTCCGATGCGCTCGCAAGAAGTCGTCCACCGGGAGACCAGGAGATGCGGCCCACCCAGTCCTGGTGGCCGGTCAGAGCGGTGAGCTCGGTACCGGATTCCGCCTCCCGCACGCGTACGATGCCGTCGTGTCCGCCGGTGGCGATGCGGCGGCCGTCCGGTGACCAGGCGCACGCCTCAACGACTTCTCCCCGCTGCTCGACCAGAGTGGTGCCTGTGTCGTCCATGATGCGGAAGACACCGTCGTTCGTGCTGAGCGCTAACCTGCCGTCCTGAGACAGGGGCGACCACGCCACGCTCCAGACCCGGTCATCGAACCGCATCGGCTGTCCGGCGGAAGTCCCGTCGCCCGCGTGCCAGAGTCGTACGGTGGCGTCGTCACAAGCCGTGGCAATCGTCAGCTCGTCAGCGGACCAAGCGGCCTGGTTCACCGGGCCGCAGTGTCCGTCGGCCACTACGGCCTCCGCTCCCCGTGGGCGTAGGTCCCACACGATCGCGGTGCCGTCGGTCGAGCTCGTGGCGAGTTGAGTGCCCGAGGGCGACCATGTCACGCCCCAGACCGTGTCGGTGTGGCCCCGCAGCACGGCCAGCACCTTCGCGTCCTGGGCGCTGACGAGGCGCACGGTGTGGTCGGAGGACGCGGATGCGAGTACCCGGCTGTCCGGGGACCAGGCCAGGTTCCACACGTAGTCGGTGTGGCCGCGCAGCAGCAGCCGCAATGCACCGGTCCGGGCATCCCAGATGCGGGCGGTGTGATCGCCGGACCCAGTGGCGATCGAGAGGCCGTCCGGCGACCAGGCGACGCCTTCGACGAAGTCCGTATGCCCCTCCAGGACGACGGCGTTTCCAGTGGACAGGTCCCACACGCGCGCAGTCTGGTCATGTGAGGCCGAGGCGAGGCGGCTGCTGTCCGGCGACCAGGCAACGCCCCAGGCGTCGTTCCGGTGCCCACAGAGTTCGTGTACGAGGTGCCCCGTTTCTGCTTCCCACACTCGTACGACGCAGTCCTTCGAACTGGCGGCAACGTACGTTCCGTCGGGTGACCAGGCCACCTGCCTCACGATGTCCACAGCTCCGGTCAACAACCGGACGGGCTCTCCGGAGACGGCATCCCAAATCCGTACGACTCGCTCCCGTCCCGCCGTCGCGACGTGTGCGGAATCGGGCGACCAGGTGACCGACTCGACCATTGCACCATCGGACGGCAGAACGAGCAGCGACTGCCCGGATCGGGCGTCGAAGACCCGTGCGCTGCCGTCACGTGACGCGGTGGCCAGTCGCCGGCCGTCCGGAGACCAGGCGATGTGCCGGACCGTGTCCGTGTGCCCGTCCATGCGAGTACGGAGATGACTCGCGGCCAGCGCCGCCATGAGACCGCGGCGGGCCGAGGGCGTCGGCATGCATTCGCCGAGAGCGGCCAAGGACAGGAGAATGGCCCGCTCCGGATGGCTTTCCGCGCTGCCGAGCGCGTACTGGCCGATGCCGTCCGACACACGGCGGAGAAAGGCCAGATCACGTCGCTGCGAGGACAGCACGAGTACGCGAACCGGCTCCGATGCCATGCCTGATTCCTCTAGTGCGGTGAGCCAGCGTTGGGCCAGAATGAGCCGTTCGCCGGTGAGGAGGTAGTCCTCGCTGCGGCCTGAGTGTTCCCAGTCCTCGGCCCACCGTTCCAGCTCGGCCCGCTCGCGCAGTTGCTCCACGCGTGATTCGACCTCCTGGCGTAGCGGAGCCCACTGTCGGAACAGTGCCTCGTGCGTCACCTGCGCGTAGGGCTCCTCCTGACCGGAGGCACCGTCCCCACGTGCGTCGGATACCAACAGCCGTGCATCGACGAACGCGTCGACGACGTGTCGTTCCCGTTCGGTGAGTTCGGACAACGGGACTCGCTTGCGGGCGACTTCCTGCCCTTGCACCGTGACGAATCGGAGGAGGACCTGCAGTACGAAGGCGATCCCGTCAGCGTGGCCGAGCTCGGCCACCGTGTGATCCGCCTGCCGCGCAAGGGCACCCGCCACACCGCCCAGGCTGTGGTACAGCTCTTCGGTGACCGACTCGCCCGGGCCGGATGCGAAGTAGAGCTCCTGGAGGAGATAGGCGAGCAGCGGCAGGGCGTCGTCCGCGCCGGCTTCGTCGACGATGGTGTCCACCACGCCGGGGGCGAAGGAGAGGTCCACCAGCGCAGCGGGGCGCTCCACCACCTGCGCGAATTGGCTTCTCCCCAGTGCACCCAAGGTGATGGGGTGTTGGTAGATCTCGGCATCTCCCGTGGCCAGCAGCCGACCTAGAAAGTCAACTCTGAGTGTGGCCAGCACGCGGACATTCGTGTCCTGCTCCACGCAGAAGCGCAGCGCGCCGAGGAATTGCGATCGTTCCCGTTCACCGGCGAGGGTGACCACCTCTTCGAACTGGTCGATCACCAGGAGCACACGCCGGAACCGGCCGCCGCGCAGACGCGCCAACTCTGCCTTAAGAGCTGCTGGCCCCTGACGCAGGCGCCGTAGGACAGCACTCACAGGTTCCTGTCCTGCGCCTGCGGCCACGATGGCCGAGGCCAGAGCACCGAGCGGATTCGGCCCCGGTGAGAAGGCGGGCACGAGCGTCCATCGGCGGTCCCGCAGCCGTGGCATCACACCGGCTCTGACGAGCGAGGACTTTCCGCTCCCGGACGCGCCGACGAGTACGAGAAACCGATCGGTGGGCCTTTCCGATGAAGTGTGCAGCCTGCGTGTGAGTTCGGCAGCCAGCGCTTCCCGGCCGAAGAACACGGCCGCCTCATCCTCTGCGAAAGAGTCGAGTCCGGGGTACGGGACCCGGTCACGCGGCCAGTCGACCTGCGGCGGTGCCGGGTTCTCCAGCCGGTACACGACGACCTGGCCCACCACCATCGCGACGACCAGCAAGCCGATGGCGGGGACGGACGCCTGTTGGATGACCTGTAACAACCACGGGCCATCGTTGACGTTAGTGGCGTAGTTGGTGACGATGCCGAGCAAGCTGGCGACAAGCACCAGCATGACCTGAAGCGCGAGCTGCATGCGCCGCCTCATGACGCACCGACCGTTGAGTCGTTATTTCTCCGCAGCACAGCGTGCCCCCCGCTCCCCGGTAGCAACGGACATCATCGAACCGGAAGAAGTCGATCTCAACAGCACGTGACAAAACAAGCCACTGTGCGAACGGGGCCAAGAACTGCTCGGATGTATCGCTCAGGCTGCCCGGCCTTCCCCATGCACCGCACCTCTGCTGGATCAGAGATTGCTGTACCGAAGGAAGTCGATCTCAATCGCGTCAAGGCAAACGCTGCAGCGCACGCCATGAGGAGGGCATGAACCAGCAGTCCTGCAACACACGCCCCCGGTTCGTCCTCCGGCCGCTTCCCGGACTCCAAGCCCGAGCCTGCCCCGGACCCGAGCCCGACCCCATATCCGCGTCCACGTCGCCCCGCGTCACCGTCATCGCCACCGCCTGTCCCACGCACGTACACGCCGAACGCCCCCGCGTACAAGCAGTCCGCGACGGCGCGTCACCCCTGGTCACGCTACGCCACCGAACGACACCGTGGAGCCATGACCAGCAATCCACCAATCCCCATGCGTCCCATCCGCACCGCCCAATCTCGGTTCCCCTGGCACCACTTCTCGATGCGCTTCAGCTCCACGCCGCGTGGTGCCCGCCTCGCCCGGCGCCTGGCCGGCGAGCGGCTCGACGCGTGGGGCGTCCCGTACGGCAGCGACACGCACGACACGGTGACGCTGATCGTCGCCGAGCTGAGCGCCAACGCCGTAAGCCACGGCCTCGTGCCCGGCCGCGACTTTCGCCTGCGCCTGTCCGCCGAGGGCACCACCCTGCGCGTCGAGGTCACCGACACCCGCGGCGAGAAGGTGCCCGCCCTCGTCGAACCGTCGGACAACCTGGACGGTGGCGGAGAGGGAGGCCGCGGGCTGCTCCTGGTGGCCGCGCTCGCGGACCGCTGGGGCTGGTACCCGTGCGCGGACGGACCGGGCAAGACGGTGTGGGCCGTGTGTTCCGCGAGCGTCCTGGCGGCGCCCTCGCCGTAGGCCGGCCGTGACCCGTGACTCGTGACCCGTGACCCGTGACCGGAAAGAGGCGCCCCGCGCGCCTCCGTACCCCCGCCACTGGACTGAAGATCGCTCCACCAGGGACACTTGCCCTCCACCCTGCCGAAAGCCGGTCCGGCCGTGCACACCGGCCAGCACACGCACACACGGGGGCAATGTGCCGCAGCAGCAGCCGATCGCGGGTCGGTACGAGCTTCTGGAGCCGCTCGACAACGGCGGCATGGGAGACGTGTGGCGTGGCTACGACGCCGTGCTCGACCGGCCCGTCGCGGTGAAGCTGATCCGGCAGCAGGCCGTCGGCGGCTCGGCGCAGCTGGCGGAGGAGTTCGCCAAGCGCTTCCGCCGTGAGGCCCGTATCACCGCGCGGATCCAGCACCCCGGCGTGCCCCAGGTGTACGACGCGGTGCTCGACGACACGTACGAGCGGCTGTTCCTGGTCATGGAGCTGGTGGACGGGGTGTCCCTGTCCACGTACATCCACCCGGAGCGGCTGCTTCCGGTCAGTTGGGCGGTGGCGGTGGCGGCGCAGGTCGCCACCGTGCTGTCGTACGCGCACGAGGTGCCGGTCATCCACCGCGACCTCAAGCCCAGCAACATCCTGGTCGCCCGCGACGGGACGGTGAAGGTCCTCGACTTCGGGATCGCGGCGATCCTGCGAACCGATGTCACCAAGCTGACCGCGACCGGCACCCCCATCGGCACCTACCAGTACATGGCGCCCGAGCAGGTGCGCGGCGGGCGGACCACTCCGCAGACCGACCTGTACGCGCTCGGCTGCGTGCTGCACGAACTGCTCGGCGGACGCCTGCTGTTCACGGCGGACAGCGAGTACATGGTGATGCACCAGCACGTCAACGCCGCTCCCACTCCGCTGCGGGTACTGCGTCCCGAGGTGCCGCAGGAGCTGGAGGACCTCGTCCTGCATCTGCTGCTCAAGGCGCCCGAGGCACGGCCCGCCGATGTGCAGGAGGTGTACGAGCGGCTGCGGCCCTTCCTGCCGCCGCCCGGCCGGATACCCGGGCCCGGTGAAGCCGGACCGGCGGGAGCCCCGGACCCGACCGGGGTCTTCCGCAACCCGTACGCGCCCCGCGCCCGTGCGGGTTCGGGCCGGTCCGCGCCCGTGGCCGCTGATCCGGCTGCCGGACAGGCCGCCCCTGTTCCCGTACCCGCGCAGTTGCGTGCGGAGATCGACGAGGCGTACGCGCACTCCGACGCGCTCCTGGACGAGGAGCGGTTCGCGCAGGCCGCCGAGGTGCTCGGGGAGATCATCGAGCCCGCCGCCCGTGCGCTCGGCGCGGAGAGCCGGAAGGTCCTGGAGCTGCGGACCCGCCGGGCCGCGATCCAGCTGCTCGGCGGAGACTACCGGGCTGCTCTGCCCGAGTTCGATGCGCTGGCGGACGCCTACGCACGCACCGACGGCCCCACCGGCGAGCCGGCACGCGCCTGCCGCGCCCAGGCCGCGCGATGCCGCGCCGAGCTCGGCCAGGTCACCGACGCGCTCGCCGCGCTGCGTGGCCTCCTCGACGTCGTGCGGAGCGTCGACGGCGATCTCAGCGAGGAAGCCGTCGAGCTGCGCCGCGACATCGGGATGCTGCTGCTCGCCCAGGGGCAGGCGGTCGAGGCCCATCGGATTCTTCGGCCGTTGCACGACGACCTGTGTCTGGTCTTCGGTCCCGGCGACGAGATGACCGAAGAGGTCGGCGAGGCGCTGGCGCTGATCGGCCTCGATCTCGACGGTCCGGCCACCTGACCCCCGTCTCCACCGTTCCGTCCGCTTTCCGGGAGAGTCCGCCCCATGCCCCACCTCGCGTTCGACATCGGTTTCTGCGCCCAGCTCGGCAAGCTCCAGGGCAGTGTCAAGCAGGGGGTGTTCGACGCGTGGGAGAAGTTCGAACGCCTCACTCTGGACCAGCTGTTCAAGGATCCCGGGCTGAAGCTGGAGCGCTTGAAGCGCGCCCGTGATCCTCATATCCGGACCATCCGGATCGACCAGGGGACGCGGGGTGTCGTCCTCGCACCCGACAGCGGCGACACCTACGTACTGCTGCGCGTGATGCCGCACGACAAGGCGATCGACTGGGCCGTCAAGCAGAAGGCCAGCATCAACACGGTGACCCGGGCCGTCGAGATCCGCGACATCGCGATGCTCGACGAGCTCACCCCCGCCTATGAGCGCATCGCGCCCGCTCCCGACCGGCGGCTGTTCGCGAAGGTGTCCGACGGGGACCTGACGGCGCTCGGCATCGACGAAACCACCCTGCGCCAGGCCCGCGCCCTCACCGACCTCGAACAGCTGGAGGTCTTCGCGCCGTACTTCCCGCAGGACCAGCGTGAAGTCCTCGAATATCTCGCCGCGGGCTTCACCGTGGAGGAGGTGTGGCGGGACGTGGTGTCCGTCAGTCTCTCCGCCGCGCCCGCCGACACCACGCCCGTGGACACCGGCGACTTCGCGACCGCCATCCACCGCACCCGTACCCGGATCGCACTCGTCACCGCGTCCGAGGAGCTGCGCGACATCCTCGACAAGCCGTTCGCGGCCTGGCGGGTCTTTCTGCATCCCTCCCAGCACAAGGTCGCCTACCGGGCCTCGTACTCCGGGCCCGCACAGGTCACCGGCGGTCCCGGGACCGGCAAGACCGTCGTCGCGCTGCACCGGGTGCGCCATCTGCTGGGGTATCTGCGTGACGGCGACCGCATTCTGCTGACCACGTACACCAACGCCCTGGTGGGCGCGCTGCGGACCGGGCTCGCCACCCTGGTGGAGGACGAGGCGCTGCGGGACCGGGTGGACATCATGACCGTCGACGCGTTCGCGGGCCGCGTCGTGTCCACCTCTCGGCGGCCGCTCCGGGGCGGCGAGGAGGAGACGCGGTGGGCGCAGGCCGCGGAGGCCACCGGGTTCACCGGCACGGCGCAGTTCCTCGGGCAGGAGTACAAGCACGTCGTCCTCGCGCAGAATCTGCGGACCTTGAAGGAGTACGAGGACTGCGAGCGGCGCGGACGCGGCAGCGGGCTGCCCGCGTCGGCCCGCGCGCTGGTGTGGCGCACGATCGAGGAGTTCAGTGATCGGCTCGGCGCCGACGGGCTCCGCACCTACCTCGGCACGTGTGTGGAGGCCGCGGATCTGCTGGAGGCCGATGGCCCGCGTTACCGGCATGTGGTCGTCGACGAGGCGCAGGACCTGCACCCCGCGCAGTGGCGGCTGTTGCGTGCGGCGGCTCCGGCCCGTCCCGACGACCTGTTCATCGCGGGCGACCCCCATCAGCGTATTTACGACTCGAAGGTGTCGCTGAAAGCCGTCGGGATCAAGGTGGCCGGCCGGTCGGCGAAGATGCGCAAGAACTACCGTTCCACGCACGAGATCCTCTCCTGGTCCACCGCGCTGCTCGTCGGCAGGCCCTTCGAGCAGTTGGCGGACGACGCGGCGAACGAGACCCTGCTGGGCTACCGCTCGGCCCTGCACGGCAAGGGGCCCGAAGCGCACGGGGCGGACACCGAGGAAGCCGAGCTGGACGCGCTCGTCGTACGCGTCCGTGGTTGGCTCGACAGCGGGATCTCCCCGGGTGAGATCGGGGTCAGCGCCCGGTTCAACAAGAACTGCGACAAGGCGGTGCAGCGGCTCAGGGCCGCGGGCGTCCCTGTCGCACGCCTGCGGGGCGACGCGCCTTCCGACGCGGACGCCGTACAGGTCGGCACCATGCACTCCTTCAAGGGGCTGGAGTTCCGGTGCGTCGCGGTCATCGGTGTGAGCGACGGTGCGCTGCCGTACCCGCGTGCGGTGACCCCGGCCGACATCGACCGGCTCCAGCACGAGTCGGACCTGCTGGCGGAACGCTGCCTGCTGTTCGTCGCGTGCACGCGGGCCCGGGACGGGCTGCATGTGTCGTGGTCGGGCACGCCGAGCGAGTTCCTGGTGGAGGCCGGGGTGTGTCAGGCCTCGTAGGCGGGAAGGCCGGGCCGGGGGCGTCGCAGTGCCAGGGCTGCCAGCGCCGCAGGGGCGCCCTTCGGTCCGCGGATGCCCGGGAAGGCGTTGATGTCGACGACGACGGGCGCCCCCTCGCGGTCCAGCAGGTCGACACCGTAGACATCCAGGCCGAAGGCCTCTCCCGTGTGGAGGGCGAGTCCGGTCCAGGCCTGCGGCAGGTCACGGACCAGTGGCGCAGACTGCGCACCGTCCGGCGGGGCGCCCACCGGTGCGGGGCGCACCCCCGCGAACACCTCCCCCGCGATCACCCACAGCTTGTGGTCCCAGCCGCTGTTCGCGACGAACTCCTGCAGGACGACGGGCTCGTCGGGCCACTTGGCTGCAAGGTCCCGGAGCTCGGCCGGACCGTCCACGCGGGCGACCAGGTCCGCGCGCCGGCTGTGGCGGCTCTTGACCATGAGCGGATAGCCGCTCTCCGGCCGCTCCGCTCCGTGGAGGGCTTCGGACAGCGCGTCCAGGGTCCTTGTCCGGGGCATCGGCAGGCCGGCGCCTTCCGCCACGGCGGCGATCCGGCTCCTGTCCTGGCACAGCTCCGTCGCGGCGGCGGAGTTCACCACCCGGGCGCCGTGTGCTTCGAGGAAGCGGGCCAGCGCCAGTGCCCGGGGGGTATGAGCCTTGAGGAGGTAGACGTCGGCGAGATCGTCCGGGGACACCAGTTCCGACGGGGATTCGGTTCCGGTGTCCGGGTTCAGGAACGTCACCCGGTGCTCTGCCTCGACCAGTGCGGAAGAAGCTGCGGCGAGCAATGGATGATTTGGCTTGTCGGTCAGCAGACACACCGTTGCTTTGATCACCGAGTGATCTCGGCAATCCCGGCGTTTCCGCTGGGATGGTCCGTAACGGGTCACCAGAGCGCGAGTTGTGCTCTGGTGGCTTGTTGACGGTCTCCCGTTTCTTTCCCGGCCCGGGGGCTGGGGATTGTGCCGCCTGCCCGCCCCGTCCCGGCCTTGCGGCGCGGGCGGGTGCTGCGGGTCTTGCGGTCGGCTCCACGGGGCTTCAACTCCGCCTTGGCGGGGTCCAGTTCTCCGGCCACTCCGGTACCTGTTGTGCGGGCCGCGAGAGCGACCAGGTTGTGTCCGGCGTTTGCGTCCCGGTCGATGACAAGGCCGCAGTTGTCACACTCGAAGACGCGCATGCTGAGGGGCAGCTTGGCTTTCACCGCACCGCAGCGCGAGCAGGTCTTCGAGGAGGGGAACCAGCGGCCGGCAACGACGAGTCGCGTGCCGTGCCGACGGGTCTTGTAGGTGAGCTGGCGTCGGATCTCGCCGAACGCGGCATCCGCGACCCGGCGGGACAGGCGCCGGTTGCGGCCCATTCCGGCCACATTGAGGTCTTCGATGAAGATCGTGCCGTACTCGGAGGCGAGGCGGGTCGTCATCTTGTGGAGGGTGTCCTCGCGGAGATTCGCGACCCGGTGGTGCACCTTGTTCCGCGCCCGGTTCGCCTGCTCCCAGCGCTTCGATGCCTGCCGACCGGTGCGCCGGTCGGGGCCCTGGCGACGTGAGACGACACGACTGGCGCGGCGCAGCTGCTTCTGCGCGCGGTCGAGGTGGCGTGGGTTGGGTTCCGTAGCGAGGAAACCGTCGCTGTCCGCGAGGACGGCGAGGGTCTTGATGCCGAGGTCGATACCGACCGCCGCGTCCGGGCGGGCGACCTTCACCAGCTGATGCTTCTCCTCGACCTGCAACGACACGAACCAGCGGCCCCGGTCCTGACGCACCGTCGCAGACAGGATCCGCAGGTGCCCGGCATCGACGAGGGCCCGCAGGCGGGAGGCGCTCTCGTGGAGGCGGACGCGGCCGATCCTCGGCAGGGTGACGTGGCGTCCGTCAGGCTCGATACGAATCGTCCCGGTGGTGAACCGGCAGGTCAGGCGTGCTTTCCGTTTCGATTTGACGCGGGGGATGCCCATCTTGCGACCCTTGCGCTTACCGCTCTTCGACTTCGTGTAGTTGTCGAACGCCGCCGACGCGCCTGCCAGGCCGGTGTTGTATGCCTCTTTGGAGTTCTCCTCCCACCAGTCGGCGAAACGCGGGTTGGTGCGCTTGTCCTCGTTGAACGCCTTCCGCAGCGACGGCAGCGACCACGACCGCCACGGTGTCAGCTCGTCCTCGGGAATGCCGTAGGACTGCTCGGCCCCGCGCTGCCACCACGCGGCGGTGACGTACTCGACGGCCCAGTTGTACGCTGCCCTCGCGGCACCTGCGTGCGAGTGCAGGTGGCGGCCGGCCGTGGCGTTCGGGTCCAGCGCGAGCTTGTACGCGAGGACGGTGAAACCGGGCCGGGACTTGAACTTCTTCATCCAGCCGCCTCCGGGCCGGTGGCAACGGCGACTGCCCGGGCGGCGCGGCTCTTCGCGGAGCACCGGCCGTGCAGGCGAGCGCACATCGAGGTCAGGACCTCGGTGATATCCCGTACGAAATCGTCGGCCCTCTCCGCCGGGTCAAGGACGAGCAGGCGCCGCCCCGAGGCCGAAAGGGCGGCCTCCAGATGCTCGACGCCGAACCGGGCGAGGCGGTCACGGTGCTCGACCACGATCGTCCCCACACCCGGGTCGGCGAGCAGCCGGTGCAGCTTGCGACGGCGCCCGCTCAAGCCGGAGCCGACCTCCGTCACCACGTCAGCGACCGAGAGACCCCGGGACGTTGCGCCTTGAACGGTCCGGGCGACCTGGCGCTCCAGGTCCGCATTCTGGTCACCGGACGAGACACGGCAGTACGCCACGACCCGTCCCGCAGCCTGCGGGACCGACTCGGTCACGAGCCACGTACCCGACGGCGTCTGGACGACCGGGACCGGCATACGACCCTCCTTCGCCCAGGTCCACGCGGTCTGGTAATGCACGCCGTTACGCGCCGCCCACTCGGAAAGCTTCACAACATCAGGATATTCACCGAGGATGACTTATATCCACTGAAAGAAATGGGAACTGTTGTTCACCCTCATATCTGCGCGGCTCCCGGCACGGCTGCCAGCATGTCCGCTTCGGGGCCGGGGACGGGGTGCGGAAGAGGCCGTCCCTGGGGGATTTGCTGCTGCGCGGGAATGCGCGGAGCGGGGGCGAACACGCCCGCCCTGGCAGCGCCGCCCGTCCTCGCCAGGTCGAGGACGGCTCCGGCCAACCGGGATACGGCGTCGGGGACCTGACGGAAGCTCGGGAAGTCGTTGATGTCGACGATCACGGGGCCGTCGGGGCCGAGCACCACGTCGATGCCGTACAGATCGAGGCCGAAGACCGCTCCCACCTTCGCCGCCACGGCGGCCACCTCGACGGGCAGGGGGACGGCTCCCTCGTCGACCGGCCCGTCCGGGTGGAGCGGGGAGCGGCGCAAGGTCGCGTGGAATTCGCCCGCGAGACAGTAGACCTTCAGGTCGGAGCCCGAGTTGGACACGTAGGGCTGTGCGATGAGTTGGCCCTCCCCCGCCTGCTCCGTCTCCGCCAGCCGCCCGGGGTCCGACACGAGCCGCACCCCGCGCCCCGAGCTGCCGTCGGCGGGCTTGACCACCAGGGGGAAGAGCTCGTCGGGAACATCCGCGAACAGCGTGGCCCTCGGTGCCGAATAGGTCACCGGAACCGGTAGCCCGTGCTGTCGCGCGATGACCGATGTGAGGACCTTGTCGCGCACCGCGCGGATCGACCGCGCATCGTTCACCGTGGTAAGGCCCACAGCCGCCGCGGCCTCCAGCAGGGTCAGCCCGGGGCCGCCGGACACGGTCTTGAGCACCCAGGCGTCATGGGTCCCCGCCCGCACCTCTTCCGAGATCCGCAGTAGTGAGCCGCCGGGGCGCACCACGTCCACCTGGTGTCCCCACGACGACAGTCGTCGGACCACGTCAAGCGGCATGCCGTCATGCCGGTACAGCTCTTCGACGAGGAAGCAGAGCTTCATCCCAATACCCCTCGGTACCCGCATGACTGATGAGGGCACAACGGTGCCTTGCAGTGCTCTTCCGAACACCACCAAAGGGGCAACGCTACGTCACGCTCGCCCCAAAGCAACCGCCACCGGGTGTTACTGATGGTGCGTTGCCTCATCCAAACAGATCTCCGTCGGGCGCGGCCACGGAGTGGATGGCATTGCACCGACCGGGTCCGCCACGAGGGCACAGAGTACGGATCTGTCTTGAGGGGCAGACATCGCGGCGCGTACGGGCCTACGCGCGGGCGCGCCCGGGGGCACGAGAGGGATGGGTTGGGCGAGGGGGCCGTCAGTGCTGTCGACGGTTCACCGGGATCCTCACCGTCTCCGTCAGCGCACTCCCTGGATGATGCGGCCGACGAACAGCATCGGCACGTTCTGTGCCGGCGCGGAGACCACGCAGCCGACCACCATGAGCGCCATCGTCGCGACCAGCACCCGGCGGCTGACCGGAGAGGAGGCCGGCCCGAGCCGATCCGCGGACCTCGTTGCGGATCACCGCGGCGCCCGCGGTGCAGCAAGACCAGGCAGCGGGGCCTGCGACAAGAGCTGGAGCGCCAGGGCCGCGGCGCGTCATCGACCAGAACCCTCTATCGGAAATGAAAATCGACCACGTCGCACAAATTGACTAAGTTCACAATCAAGGCCAGGATCCAGACAGCCCATGAACAGCTCCACCCTGAGGAATCAGGCTCCCCATGCCCGCCGATCCATTACCGTATCCATGCGGACATACGGACAATCCGCCTGATCAGGCCCGCCATGACGACGACACGGGCCGACTGACGACGAGGACCGAGGACCGCCGTGCAGACCACTCCCCTCAGCCCCGAGGACCCATCGAAACTCGGCGGGTTCGACCTGCTCGGACGGATCGGTCACGGAGGAATGGGGCAGGTCTTCCTCGGTGAATCGCAGAGCGGCGAGCCGGCTGCCGTGAAAGTGATCAAGCCGACGGTGGTGGACTCCGAATCGCGGCAGCGGTTCGCGCAGGAGGTCGAGGTCCTCAAGACTGTCTGGGGTCCGCGCATCGCAGCCTTCCTCGGCGCGGACCCCGAGGCGGAACAGCCGTGGCTGGCGACCGAGTATGTGGACGGCCCCGACCTGGGCAAGCACGTCACGATGCACGGTCCTCTGCCGTCCCTCCTCGTCGCTTCGCTGGGCGCGACGCTCGCCGAGGCGCTGGCCACCGTGCACACGCAGGGGCTGCTGCACCGCGACCTCAAACCCGCGAACATCCTGCTCGGCCCCAACGGTCCCAAGATCATCGACTTCGGGCTGGCCGTCTTCGCCGAGTCGAACGTGTCTCTCACCGCTCCCAACCACGTGGTGGGCACCCCTGTATGCATGGCCCCGGAACAAGCTGCGGGCGTCAAACCGCTTACCGGTGCGGTCGACGTGTACGCGCTCGGCGCGGTACTCCTGTACGCGGCCGGCGAGCACTACCCGTACCAGGCAGCCACGCCCTTCATGGTCTTCCACCTCACGACCGACCCGAACACGGCCCCCGACCTCAGCGGTCTACCGGCCGAGCTGATCCCGCTGCTCACGGCGATGCTCGCCCAGAACCCGTCGGACCGCCCCTCGCTCACCGAGGTGGTCAGCCAGTGCAGGGCGGTCATCGAGGCCCAGGGAATGAAGGTCGCCCAGGCCCGCCGCAAGCTGACCGCGTACACCGCGGCCACCGCCCCGCAGGACATCAGCCCCGAGCCCGCGCCCACGGTGCCGCCGACGCTGCCGTTCGCCGACCTCCGCACGGTGACGGCCGAGCCCACACCTGAACGTCCGCTACCACCGGCACCCACGGTGGAAGCCCCCACACCCACCGCGAAGGAACCACAGCCCGCGCCCGGGCGCCCCGATCCCCGCCGCCGCGCACCCGCCCCCCACACCCTGCGCCACTCCGCCCAGGCCCGCAGGACCGCCGAGCAGCTGCGCAAGGCCTACGCCGCGAAGACTCCGTTCTGACCGGCGCCGACACGGCACGGCACCACAGCCATCAGCACCATCACCATCCAGGAGGCAGCGGGTGACCGCCGACCAGAGCACCACCGTCACGGCGAGCGGCAAGGACGCCCAGTACCCACCGGGCGCCCAGATCCTCGTACGCGACGAGGTGTGGCTCGTACGGACCACCACGCGCACCGACCACGACGGCGCCCGGATCGAGGCTGTGGGCGCCTCGGAGTTCGTACGCGACCGGGAAGCGGTCTTCTTCACCGAGCTGGACCGGGTCGAGCTGATCGACCCCCGTGACACGAAGCTCGTACGCGACGACTCACCGAACTTCCGCCGCTCCCGCCTCTTCCTGGAAGCGGTGCTCCGCAAGACGGCCCTGCCCCAGTCGGAGCGCGGCCTGGCGCTCGCGGATCAGTTCCTTCTGGACTCGCTCCCGTACCAGCAGCGTCCCGCCGAACTCGCGCTGTCCGGCCGCAATCTGCGCCCCCGCCTCCTCATCGCGGACGTCGTAGGCCTCGGCAAGACCCTGGAAATCGGCCTGACCCTGGCGGAGTTGATCCGACGCGGCCGCGGCGAGCGCATCCTCGTCGTCACTCCGCAGCATGTCCTTGAGCAGTTCCAGCACGAGCTGTGGACCCGGTTCGCGATCCCGCTGATCCGCCTGGACTCGGTGGGCATCGAGCGCATTCAGCGCGAAATCCCGGCCGGGCGTAACCCGTTCACGTACTTCAAGCGCGTGATCGTCTCCATCGACACCCTGAAGAACACCGACCAGTACAAGCATCATCTGGAGCGGATCAACTGGGATGCGGTCGTCATCGACGAGTCCCACAACCTCATCAACAAGGGGTCCCTGCGCAACCAGTTGGCGCAGATCCTCGCCCCGCGCACGGACGCCCTGATCCTCGCCTCCGCGACCCCGCACAACGGCAACGCCCGCTCGTTCGCGGAGCTGATCTCCCTCCTCGACCCGGCGGCGATCCGCGACGCGGAGAACTACCGTGCCGAGGACATTGCGCACCTCTTCATCCGGCGTACGAAGGTCAGCCCCGAGGTCCGCGACCAGATGAAGGGCCAGTGGGCGGACCGCGGCCCTTCGCAGTCCGTACGCTGCTCCGCCACCCCGGCCGAGGAAAAGATCTTCGAGGAACTGGCCGAGGTCTGGCTCCCGGCGGACGGCCGCCCGTCCGTGAGCGATGTCCCCCTCTTCCCGTACACGCTCCTCAAGTCGTTCCTCTCCTCGCACGCGGCCCTGAAGGCGACCGTCGCGGCTCGCATCAAGACCCTGGAGAAGAAGGACGACGTCCAGGGCACCGCGGCCGAACTGTCGGCCCTGCAACGGCTGCGCGAGCTGACGGCCGGTATGACGGAGGCCGACTCGGCGAAGTTCGCCGCGCTCGTCGAGCAGTTGAGGACGATCGGTGTCGGCCCGAAGTCGGACACCCGCGTCGTCGTCTTCTCGGAGCGCGTACAGACCCTGGAGTGGCTGCGCACGGTGATGCCGGCCGCGCTCGGCTTCCGCGCGGGCAAGGCGGCCGACGCGGCAGCACGTGTCATGCACGGCGGGCTCTCCGACGAGCAGCAGATGCAATGCGTCGAGGACTTCGGTCTCGCCGACACCCCCGTACGCATGCTGTTCACCGGCGATGTGGCGTCCGAGGGCGTCAACCTGCACCGCCAATGCCACCAGTTGATCCACTACGACGTTCCGTGGTCGCTGATCCGCATCGAGCAGCGCAACGGCCGTATCGACCGCTACGGACAGGCGCACCAGCCCCAGTTCCGGGCGCTGATCCTCACCAGCGAGATCGAGGGCGCGAAGGACGACACGCTCGTCGCCGAGCGCCTGCTGGAGCGGGAGGACGAGGCGCACCGGGCGCTGGGCACAGCGGAGGCCGTGTCCGGTCTCTACCGTGCGGAGGCCGAGGAAAAGTCACTCATTCAGGATTTGCTGCGTGGCCGCACTGTTGACGAGTCCCTGGAAGCCCACAACGCGTCCTCCGCCGACGACGACGCAGGCATGGACGACTTCCTGGCCGGCTTCTTCGGTTCGGTGGGCGACGGGGCTTCGGCCAGGGAGGAAGGCGGGCACGGTGGCGGGAGCGTACCGCAGGCGCATGTGCCCCGCCTGTTCACCTCCACCCGCGAATTCTTCGACGAGGCACTGCGCGAGGTGTTCCCCGATGCGCAGGACCGCTTGGACCTGTCCATGGATCCGGAGTCGGGTCTGATCTCGTTCCGGCCGCCCGCCGATCTCGTCCACCGTATGAAGGCTCTCCCGCTGGACTACGTACGCGAGCAGCGGCTCCGCGAACGCCTCCTGGTCACGCTCAACCGCCGGCTGGCCGAGCACTCCCTCCAGCGGGCCCGGGAATCGTCGACGTCCAGTTGGCCGGAGATCTCACTGCTCACGGAGCTGCACCCGGTGGTGGAGTGGCTGACCGACAAGGTCCTGGTACGGCTCAACCGCCAGGAGGCCCCGGTCATCACTGCCGGCGTGGACCGGGCGACGTACCTGGTCCAGGGCATCTACTCCAATGCGCTCGGCCGCCCGACCGTCGTCAAGTGGATGGCCGTCACCAGCGACGGCGCGGTCGACGACGACATGGTCTCCCTGCTGCGTCGCGCAGGGGTCGGCCCCTCGATGGCCAACCCGATGCAGGTGCATGACACCACGCGTCTGGGCGAGGCGGTCCCTGACGTCCTTCTCGCCGCGGAGGCGTTCCTGGAAGAGCACCGCGAGGCCTGGGACGAGCCCCTGCGCGGCCCCATCGAGCAGTACAAGCTGCGCCTGGGCAACTGGGAGCAGCCGACGCTCGCGGAGGGCGGTTCGTCGCTCGCGGGCGAGCACGCCAAGGAGCGGCTCGCCTCACTCGCCGACTCCCTGCTCACCACCGGCCGGCCGATGCTGCGGGTGTTGGCCGTGCTGGCCCCGGCGGCGTCATGACCCCCGCCGCGCCGGTCTCCGTACCGCCGCCGTCTCTCTACTTCCCCCTCCTCTCGTCTGCTTCCCGTTCCCGCGAAGGTTCCGACTCATGACGTACGACTCCCTGGTCAACCGCGGTGACTACTTCTCCGCGCACTATCTGGCCGAGGTCCTGCCCAAGGACCTCAAGTCCGGGCTGCTCGCGGAGTGGAAGCAGCGCGAGGACGAGGCGGCGGAGGTGCTGAAGGCAGCGGCCGAGACATCCGGTGCCGAGGCGGCGCCCGCTCCCGATGCCCTGCCCGTCACGCCCCGTGCGGGGCTCCGCGCCCTGCGCCGCCCGTACTTCCGGGCCCGTTCGTACTTCGCCCTCGGCGAGGAACGCGACACCACGGAGGCGGCGGTGGTGGCGGGTGACGACGACGCCGTCACATACGCGTCCCCGGAGTGGCAGGAGCGCGTCCGTGCCCTCAACGCGGACGTCCTGCGCGCCCTCGGCCTCGACGCCAAGCCGGGCACAGTAACCGTCGAGCGTGCCGAGCAGTCGTACGAGGTGCGGGTCGCCCACTCGGAGAGGGGCCTGATCGCCCTGGACTGCGGCTGGTCCGCCGAACCGGACGCCGCCCTGGACCCGAACGGCCCCGGCCGCCTGCTGGACCCGCTGGTGCTCGACGGCCAGCACCGGGTGACGACGGGCTCCAAGCTCGCCTCGTTCCTCTTCGCCTGCGAGGACGCCCCGCGCTACGTCCTGCTGCTGGTCGGCGGCGTCGTGATCCTCGCGGACCGGGCGGCGTGGGGCGAGGGCCGGTACCTCGCGGTGTCCCTGGACGCCGCCCTCGAACGCAACGACACCAAGGCCGGCGGCGAACTCGACACCGTGGCCGCCCTGTTCGGCGCCGACTCGCTCCGTACACCGGAGGAGGGCGGCGAAAACCCGCTCGCCGGACTGGTCGACAAGTCCACAAAGCACGCGGTCGGCGTGTCCAGCGAGCTCCGCGACGGTCTGCGGATCAGCGTCGAACTGATCGCCAACGAGGTCCTTGAGCGCCTACGCGAACAGGGCGTCCGCCCGGAGGACGTCAAGGAACTCCCCGAGCTGGGCCGACAGTTGACCCGTGAGTCACTGCGCTTCCTCTACCGCATCCTGTTCCTGCTGTACGCGGAGGCCCGCCCCGAGCTCGGCATCCTGCCCTCCGACTACCCCGAGTACCAGCAGGGGTACGGCCTGGGCCGTCTCGGCGACCTGGTCGCGGAACAGGACCTGGTGGACGAGAAGTCCCGCCGCGGTTTCTACCTGTACGAGTCCCTGGACCTGCTCTTCCGCAAGGTCCAGGAGGGCTACCGCCCACGCCGCACGCACGGGACGCCCTCCCCCGGGGAGAAGGCGTCCGAGGACATCGGCCTGCGCTTCGAGCCGCTGCACTCCAAGCTGTTCGAGCAGGACTCCATCAAGCTGATCGGCGAACGGGCCGTCCGCGACCCCCGCCACGACACGGACGAGGCCGACGCCTCGGCCGACGAACGCTTCGTGGACACCCGCCTGCGCAATGCCACCCTGTACCGGGTACTGCGCCTGCTGATGCTGACGCGCGGAAAACGCAAGGAGCGCGGCGGCTTCATCTCGTACGCGCAGCTCGGCATCAACCAGCTGGGGGCGGTGTACGAGGGCCTGATGTCGTACACCGGTTTCGTCGCAGGCGAGGAGCTGTACGAGGTCGCGAAGAACGGCGACCCGAAGGACGGATCCTGGCTGGTCCCGTCGTCTCGGGCCGACGAGTACGCGGACTCGGTGTACGTACGGGAGCGCGACGAGTACACGGGCGAGGAGCGCCGAGTCCGGCACGCGCCGGGCTCGTTCGTGTACCGCCTGTCGGGACGCGACCGCCAGACCTCGGCCTCGTACTACACACCGGAATCCCTGACGAAGGTCACGGTCCGGCTGGCGCTCCGGCATCGCCTGGACCAGGACGACACGGTGACCCCGGCCCGCGAGATGCTCGACTGGAAGATCTGCGAGCCGGCCCTCGGCTCGGGCGCGTTCCTCAACGAGGCGATCAACCAGGTGGCGGCGGAGTATCTGCGGCGCAGGCAGGACGAGTTGGGCGTCGCGATCGATACGGAGAAGTACGCCCAGGAGCTCCAGAAGGCGAAGGCGTACATCGCCCTGCACAACTCGTACGGCGTCGACCTCAACGAGACGGCCGTGGAGCTGGCGGAGGTGTCGCTGTGGCTGAACACGATGCACCCCGGCATGGAGGCCCCGTGGTTCGGCCTGCACCTGCGGTGCGGTAACTCGCTGATCGGCGGGCGCCGGGAGGTCTACCGCCCCGAGCGCCTGAAGAAGGGCGGCTGGCTGGGGACGACCCCGGAACGCTTCCCGCTGGCGGACGCGGTGGGCGGCGCGGAGCTTTTGGAGGGGGCGGTGCACCACTTCCTGCTCCCGGCAAGGGAGTGGGGCGCGGTCGCGGCCGAGAAGGAGGCCAAGGCACTGGCCCCGGAGGCGGCGAAGGCGCTGGGCGCGTGGCGGAAGGCGATCACGAAGTCGCCGAGTGCCAAGCAGACGGCCCGGCTGCAGGGACTGGCCCGACGGGCGGAGTACCTGTGGGGGCTGGTGGTGCGGCGCCTGGAGATCTCGGAGCGGGACATCTCGCGGCGGATCGATGTGTGGGGCGCGGAGGAGGGGTGGCTGCGGTCGCCGGAGGTCGCGGTGCAACGAGAAAAGGTGCTGGCCGACCTGGAGGCGGTGGACACCCCGTACTGGCGGCTGAAGACGCTGATGGACACGTGGTGCGCCCTGTGGTTCTGGCCGGTGCAGGAGGCTGCGCTGCTGGACGGGTCGGGTGAGCAGTACGCACGGGCGACGGAGGTCGCGGGCGTGACGGCGGACCACGAGTCGGGCGTGCTCATGTCCTGGGAGACGGACGACCTGTTCGGCGAGACGACGGACGCGCAGGAGCTGACGAGGGAGTCGGTGGAGCGGCGGCGTCGGTCGGGCACGCGGAAGGGGCAGATCCGGGAGCAGAGGCGAGCGGTCATCCCGCTGGCGGCACTGGAGGACTGGCTGGACTTCGCGGAGTCCCTGCTGGGCACGCAGGAGGTACCGGCGGACTCGTTGGTGGCGTCGTTCGCCACGTTGGACGAGCTGGAGCCGTACGAGGATGCGCTGCCTGAGCTGATGGGGATGGACCGGGCGCATTGGCTGGAGAACCGGTTCCCGTGGGTGTCGGTGGCGGGGGATGTTGCGGCGCGGCAGGGGTTCTTCCACTGGGAGCTGGAGTACGCGCAGGTGTTCGCGCGGGGCGGGTACGACTTGCAGGTGGGGAACCCGCCCTGGGTGCGGCCACGGTGGATGGAAAACCTGGTCCTGGGCGAGGTCGATCCTTGGTTCGCTCTGGTCGAGAAACCCGGGGCGACTGACTGGCGACTTCGAAGAGGCGAGATTCTCGCCGAATCCAATCGGTGGCAGAATTACTTCCTGGACGAACTCGCCTGGAATGTAGGTACAGTCTCATTCCTGACAGATACCGCCTCATATCCACTCATCGCAGGCACTCAACCCGATCTCTATCGAGCATTCATGTGCCGCACGTGGTGGAACATCGGCCCGTCCGGGATTTCAGGACTAATTCACCCAGATTCCCATTTCGGCGGAGCCAAAGAAGGCAGACTCCGTCAGGCGACATACAAACGCCTTAGGACTCATGCACATTTCTACAACAGAACGGGAGTTTTTCCGGACATCCACGCGAATACCGAGTTCAGCATCAACATCTACGGCACAGAGGGCCCGACTTCCTTCCTGCATATCAGCTGGCTATTCTCCCCGGAGACGCTCACCGCTTCGTTCGAGCACAACGGAATCGGATTGCCCCCGGGAATCAAACACGAAGGCGGCTGGGATCTTCGCCCCCATAGATCTCGACTCGTGCAGGTGAATGCTGCGCGACTCATGGAGTGGAACAACATTTCTGGCGAGGACGCACCTGCCGCGGAATCAGCCTTGCTGTATCCCGTCACCACAAATGAACAAGAGGCTATCGCGACACTATCTCGAACAGCGATCCGAACCAGCTCGCACGGACCAAAAATCAGCCGCGGATACGATGAGGCGAACGGCAAGAAAGACGGCTATATCCGCTGGTCCACCAGTACCCCCACCTCCCTCGCAGAATTGATCCTCCAAGGCCCACATTTTGCCGCTGGCACCCCTTTCAGCAAGCAGCCCAATATTCCCTGCAAGACCAACCGCGACTGGTCCACTTTCGAACTTACCGAACTCGCCCCTGACGCTCTCCCCCGAACCAATTATGTTCGAGCGTGCGATCCGAACCAATATCACGACGCCCAAGAATCGTGGGACGGCAGCCGTTATACAGAGTATTTTCGGGTGGCCTGGCGCAAGATGATCCCCTTCGATACCGAGCGCAGTCTCTTCGCGGCCCTTATCCCGCCAGGCCCCGCGCATATCAACGCTTTGTATTCCATGGCGATGCCCGACAGCCGACTGACTGTACTCACAGCGGGTTTCTGGGCATCCCTCCCGCTGGACTACATCCTCCGCATAACAGGCAAGGCCAACCTGCATGCCTCCGATGCACTGAGGATGCCTGCGGCCTACCCTGCTCACCCACTGGCTGTCCCCCTCCTCATTCGCTCTCTCCGCCTCAACTGCCTTACCACTGCCTACGCCCCGCTCTGGGAAGAGCTCTACCACCCCACCTGGCCCGGCTACGAAGACTGGGCAAACCCCGCCTGGCCCAATCTCGCCCCCCTCGCCTCCGCCCTCACCCCCACCTGGCAGTACGACACCCCACTTCGCACCGAATACGAACGACGCGCCGCCCTCGTAGAGCTGGACGCCCTCGTATCCATCTGGCTCGGCATCACCGCCGATCAGCTCGTCGCGATCTACAAGTCCCGTTACCCCGTCCTCTCCGACTACGAGTCCGAGATGTACTTCGACGCGCGCGGCCGCAAAATCGCCCGCAACCACAACACCTACGGCCACGGCCAGACCAAGGAGGACTACCTCACCCTCCTGGACCACCTGGCCTCCCCCGCCACCACCCCACCCCCCGTCGGCTACACCGCCCCCTTCTACAAAGCCGACCGCGAGACCGAAATGCGTGCCGCCCACGCCCACTTCCAGGCCCGCCTGGACGCCGAGATCGCCGCAGGCCGCTGGTCCCCGCCCGAGCCCGCGCCGAGCTCTACGCTGGGCAGCGACTCGTACACCCCGGAGGATGCGGTCTGATGCTCACCAGACTGGAAGTCCACGGCTTCAAGAACCTGCTCGGCCTCTCCATCGACTTCGGCCCTTTCACCTGCATCGCAGGCGAGAACGGCACAGGCAAGTCAAACGTGTTCGACGCCATCCAGTTCCTGAGTCTGCTCGCCGACCAGTCGATGACGGAGGCCGCCCAAGAGGTCCGGGGCGTGCACGGCGAGCGGCACCGTGATCCGCGCGAACTCTTCTGGCAGGGGCACGGCCCAGGAACAGCTGCTGGACGACTTCGACACGGTCGTCCCGGGAGTACGCGGCAGCGCACAGCCATTGGGTGACGTCGGAGTGGTCCTGCCCCAGGTCCGCGGCCTCGGCCGGGCCGGGCGTTTCCGGCAAGGGCATGGACGGAGATGTGCCCGAGCTCGGCGTCCGGTGTGGAACGGACTCCGCCGCAGTTTCCGAACGCTCGAAATCGGCGCCGAGCCCCATTCCTTTGCCTCCCCCCGTTGCAATGGTGACAGGGTCGGGGGCCAAGGGGCGTTTCGGGAAGGACGCGGCCTCCGCATGAAGCGGTTCCCGACCAACCGCTGGTCCGGCTGTCAGTGGCCGGAGATACGGTTGTCCGTGATAGTCGGCTATCGCCGATTACCGTCCCCGCTGGGGGCCTGTACACGAAAGGCGCCGTCGTGAAGCCCACCCTGGCCGCCGCGCAGTTGCGCGGCAGTCTGACCCAGTACCTCACGACGACATATGCGTTGGCCGACGAGGACACCAGGCTGGCGCTGGAACGGTTTCTCGGGGACCCGGAGGCGGGGATCTTCCGAGGGCCGTTCCTCCGGATCCGTACGCCGTTCCATACGGCGGACGACGGATGGCAGTCGGCGCTTGAGTGGGAGCCCGGGTTTCCGCCGTACCGGCATCAGGCGAAGGCGTGGGAGCGGCTGAGCACGCTGCACGGGGCGGCCGAGCCGACGCTGGTGACGACGGGGACGGGGTCGGGCAAGACCGAGTCGTTCCTGGTGCCGGTGCTGGATCACTGCCGTCGGCAGAAGGCATCGGGGCGCCAGGGTGTGAAGGCCGTGCTGCTGTATCCGATGAACGCGCTGGCGACGGATCAGGCCGGGCGTATCGGTGAGTACATGGCGCAGCCGGAGCTGGCGCAGGTCACGGCGGGGCTCTATATCGGGGACCGGCCGGACACCGACTTCCGGCGGGTGATGACGCGGCGTGAGGAGATGCGCAGGACGCCGCCGGATGTGCTGATCACCAACTACAAGATGCTGGATCTGCTGCTGCAGCGTGCCGAGGACCGGCCGTTGTGGGAGGGGGCCGATCTCACGTATGTGGTGCTCGACGAGTTCCATACGTACGACGGGGCGCAGGGCACGGATGTGGCGATGCTGCTGCGCCGGCTCGGGACGACGGTCGGTGCTTCGCGGGCCGGGCGGCCGCTCGGTGACATCTGCCCGGTGGCGACGTCGGCGACGCTGGGTGAGGGCAGTGGAGGGCTCGGCGGGATTCTGGAGGTGGCCGAGCAGGTCTTCGGGGTGCCGTTCGGGGCGGATTCGATCATCGGTGAGGAGCGGCAGAGCGCCGATCAGTTCATCGGCGAGGTGAACTACACGCTGCCCGATCCGCCCACACCGAAGGAAGTCATCGAAGCGTCGGGCGGGCCGGGGGTCGAGTCCCGGCCGGACCGTCTCGACCTGGACGGGTTGGCGTATCTGCTGTTGGAGATGCGCGAACTCGATGCCTTCCAGCTCGGGCGCATGCTCAAGCAACACGACTTCACACACGCCGTGCTCGCCCTGCTGGACGGGGAGCCGTTGGACGAGTGGGGGCTGCGCGACCGTATGGCCCGCTTCGGGTATGCGTGGGCGCGTACGGCCCGGGAGAATCCGCGGCTGGCGCTGGAGGCGCTGTCCCGGTTCGTGGCATTGCTGTCCGCGGCGCGGGATCCGGCGTCGGACGAGCGGCGGCCCCGGCCGCTGCTGCACATCGAGGCACACCTGTGGGTGCGCCCGGTGAGCCGGGTGCTGCGCGGGGTCGGTGCTGCGCCCGAGTTCCGGTGGTACGAGGACGAACGCACGGCTGCCAGGAAGGCGGCGCTCGACGTGGCGCCGCAGGAGGAGGGGGACGGCCGGGACAGTGCGGAGTGGCCTTCCGGTGACTCCCGCCGGGCGACGCCGTTGCCCGGGTCGGACACGGTGCGTCGGCCTGCTCAGACGCAGCTGCCCGCCGTGTACTGCCGGCACTGCGGGCGGTCGGGGTGGGCGGCGATCTCTCCGGAGTCCGATCCCCAACAGCTCGTCACGGCTGCGGACAAGATCTGGCGGGCCGGTGTCGGCCGGGACAAGCGGCGCATCCGGTATTTCATCGCGGCCACATCGGCCGAGGCCACGGAGGCGCTCAACGCCCTGACGGGTACCGGTCCGGCGCCGGGCGGTGTGGACCCGCTGTCCGTGGTCGTGCTCGACGGCGCCGGGGGCACGTACCGGATGCCGGTCGCCGGGGACGCGGAGGAGCTTCAGGACGCCTGGTTCACGCTCGCCGTCCTCGACAAGAAGACGGCGGACGCGGCTGCGAAGGACGACCGCTGTCCTGCGTGCGGTATCGACAACGGCATCAGGTTTCTGGGCACGGCGCTGGCGGCGCTCGCGTCGGCGACGGTCACGCAGCTGTTCACCGGCGGGGAGATCGCCCTGCTGCCGGAGGAGCGCAAGACGCTGCTCTTCAACGACTCGACGCAGGACGCCGCGCACCGTGCGGGGTACGTCGCCAACGCGTCGTACAAGTTCTCGCTGCGGTCGCTGCTCGCGCACAATCTGGACGAGTCGGGGGCGCCGCTCGCGCTCAACGATCTGATCGGCAATGTGCTGGACTCGGTCGACGATCCGCAGGCACTGGCCGCCGTCGTACCACCGGATCTGCATGACGAGGCCGGTGTGGACCGGCTGTTGTCGGGTCGGGGCACGGGCGACGCGCGGACGTGGAAGCTGATCGGGGAGCGCCTGGCGTTCGCGACGGTGATGGAGTTCGGGCTGCGGTCCCGGATGGGCCGGACGATGGAGCTGACGCGAACTGCGGCCGCCGAGGTCGCGATGGCGAACCCGGAGCGGGTGGCGGCGCTGGCCCGGGATCTGCAGCTGACGCTGCCCGGGCAGCTGGTGGTGGGCGATGGGCTGCCGACCACGGACCGGTATCTGGCCTTCGTACGAGGGCTGTTGGAGCGGATTCGGACGCGGGGCGGAGTGCGGCACCGCTGGCTGGACACGTGGATCAAGGAAGCCGGAGTCAATCAGTACCTGATCTCCGGGCAGCGGGCCGAGGGTATGCCCGCGTTCCCGGAGGGGTACGTCGCTCCGCCGCGGTTCCTGCTGGACAGCACGAAGGAACGCAGCAAGTTCGACACCGTCACCGGCCGCGGGGGCTGGTACCAGGACTGGACGCGGCGCTGTCTGTCGCTCGACGCGGCCGGCGCGAGCGAGTATCTACGCAGGCTGCTGCCGGTTCTGGCGGAGGAGGGGCTGCTGTCGGTACGGGTCGCGGCCGACCGCACCACGCGGGTGTACGGGCTGCAGCCGGGACACATCGAGGTGCGGCTGCTGGACGACCCGGTGGTGAACAAGGCGTTCGTCAGCTGCGATGCGTGTGGTTGGCAACAGGTCGTACCGCCCGAGCGGCGCACCCGTTGGTACGGGCATCCCTGCCCGCGCTACCGGTGCAAGGGCAACCTGACTCCACCGCAGCACGGCACGTCGTCGACCGGGTCGGGGTCCGGCGGCTTCGGCGGGAAGCTGGAGCGCGACTACCAGGGCGACTACTACCGGCGGCTGTATCTGACGGGCGGCACCTACCGGGTCGTGACGGCCGAGCACACCGGCATGCTGACCCGGCCCGAACGCGAGCGGGTGGAACGGACCTTCCGCGAGGGCGCGCACTACACCGACCCGAATGTGCTGTCCTGCACGCCCACACTGGAGCTCGGCATCGACATCGGCGACCTGTCCGCCGTCCTGCTCGGCTCCCTGCCCGGCGGGCCGGCGAACTATGTACAGCGGGCCGGGCGGGCCGGGCGCAAGACCGGCAATGCGCTGGTGGTGGCCTTCGGCGGGCGGCGTGCCCGTGATCTGTACTACCTCGGTGATCCGCGCGAGATGATCGCCGGGGACATTGTGCCGCCCGGCTGCTATCTGTCGGCGGTGGAGATCCTGCGCCGCCAGTACACGGCGCATCTGCTGGACCTCGCGGCGCGCGGAGAGCTGGCGACGGCGGACGGTGAGCGGCTGCATCCTGTGCCCAGGCTTGCCTCGGCCCTGTTCGGGACGACCGGGTGGTGTCAGGACCTCCAGGATGCGGCCCTCACCGAGGGGGCGCGCCGGGTGGAGGAGTTCCTGGCGCTGTTCCCTGTCGGCAACGGCGAGGACACCGGGGTGTCCGAGCATGCGGCCGGGGAGCTGCGCGCCTACGCGACCGGAGGCATCGTCCGTGCGCTGCAGGAGGCCGAGGCGGACTGGACCGGCCGGCGTGAAGAGCTGCGGCGGCGCATCGCGGCGATCGACGTGGCCGTGGACGGACTGCTGGCGGACGACCTCGAACAGGGGCCGGAGCGCCGGGAGTTGCTTGCCGAGCGTCGTTCGACCGGCGATCTGCTGCGCAACCTGAGCCAGACCAGTGCGCACGGTGTGCTCGTGGAGCTGGGGCTGCTGCCGAACTACAGCCTGGCCGACACGGTGACGACGCTGGAGGGCACGCTCTACTGGAAAGAGACCGGTGACCCCACCGAGGGAGACCCCGGGTCCGCTCCGACCAGCACCTACCGCAGCGAGGTCCGTGATTACGAGCGTTCCCGAAAGCTCGCTCTGACCGAACTGGCCCCCGGCAACAGCTTCTACGTCAACGGTTACAAGCATGTCGTGCGTGCCCTGGACGTCGGCAGCCCGGAGCGGCGTGCCTGGTCGGTGTGGCGGCTCTGCCCCGCCTGCGGCTACGCCCGGACCGAGGAAGCCCAGACGGACACGTCGCCGTGTCCGCGCTGCGCTTCACGGGAGATCGCGGACGCGGGGTGCGTGAGCTACGTACTGGAACCCAAGCGGGTCATGGCGCGCGACAAGCGCGACGACGCCCGGGTGCGGGACGACCGGGACGAGCGCGACCGCAGGCGGTACTCGGTACTGAAGACCGTCGACATCGACCCGGCGCATCTGGCCCCCGGCTCGTGGCGCCACGACACTGCTGTGTTCGGCGCGGACTTCACCCGGCGCGCGGTGGTCCGGACCCTGAATCTGGGCCTCGACCGGCAGGACGGCAGCGCCACGGTGTCGCTGGCCGGTGAGGACGTCCGGCTCAACCCGTTCTACGTGTGCACCAGTTGCGGTGGTGCCACGTCCGAGGGCCGGCCGGTCGTCGACCAGGCGCAGCATGCGCTGAGCGAATCACTGAGCAGGTCCACGCGGGCCAGTGCCCATCACCAGTTGTGGTGTCCGCGTCGTCGCCGGCGCGGTGCCGGTGAGGACCAGGGCAAGGGCGAGGACGTGCCGCTGCTGCTCGCCCACGAGCTGGTCACGGAGGCCGTACGGATCCTGCTACCGGTGTCTGTGGCGCGTTACAAGGAGCGGCTGGCCTCCTTCACAGCCGCGCTGTTCGCGGGCATCGCGGCACGGTACGGGGGTGATCCGGACCACATCGACATTGCGGCGGCATCGATGCCGGACAGCGGAGGCGGGCTGGGGGCCGAGCACCCGCGGCGCTTTCTCGTCGTCCACGACCGGCTTCCGGGCGGCACGGGCTATCTGCACCGGCTGGCGTCCGCGGACGGGTTCTGTGAGGTGCTGCTGAAGGCGCGCGAGGTGATCGAGAGCTGCGGATGCCGCGAGAAGGGTCTCGACGGCTGCCACCGCTGCCTGCTGCGGCGCGTGCCGCCCGGCGACTACGACAGGGTGAGCCGCCAGGAAGTGCGGCAGATGCTCGACGAGTTGTTGGGCGCGGACGGTGAACGGTGGAGTACCTCGCCGGTCGCGACGACGCAGCACATTCCGATGGAGCAGCAGGCCGAGAGCGACCTCGAAGTCGTCTTCATAGACACGCTGCGCACGTGGGCTTCGCTGCCCGGCAGCCGTGCGAGCGGTGACGCCTACACCACACCGGCGGGTACGCACGCCCTCGACCTGCGGCTGACCGGTGCCGACGGCAAGACGTTCAGCTGGAGGGTCTCCCAGCAACGGGCACTCGACGGCACCCGCCCCGATGTCCTTTTCGAGCGGCTGGACGCGCCGGGCCCCCGGGTGGCGCTCTACCTCGACGGCTATGCGTTCCATGCCGGGCAGAAGCACAACCGGATGGCGGACGACGCCGCGAAGCGGACCCGGCTGAGGGCGGACGGCCTGCGGGTCTTCCAACTGACGTACGCGGACGTGAAGGAGTGGCAGCGCCGGGTCCAGGACACGGGGTACGCGGGCGCGGGTCCTGCTTCCCCGGTCTGGCGGCCGTACGGGGACGAGGGCGAGAAGCGAGCACGCCAGTACTACGCGAACGTACGCAAGGGACTGCCCGGTGAGCTCTCGGAGACCGTGTGGGTCAATCCGGCGGATCTGCTCGTCGCGTATCTGCGTGACCCATCCGCCGACCGGTGGCTGTGGCGGGCGGAGGCGGCAGTCGCCGGGCTGCTCGGTGCCGGGGCGCGCGGCGGTCCGGTGGACGCGGTCGGCGAGCAGATCACGCGGGCGCTGGGTGGAGCGGAGCCGTCCGTACGACCCGGTGAGCGGGTTCAGGTATACGCGGCCGAGGATGCGTCGGCGTGCCGGCTGGTGTTCGCGGTGGACGCCCGGAACCGCCCGCCCTCGTGGACAGCACTGACCGTCATCGATGACGCGGAGAGCGTTTTCTCGGACGAGGAGGCGCACAAGCGGCGTTGGCGGGGCTGGTTGTACTGGAGCAATCTGCTGCAGTTCCTGGAGCACGGCGGAGGTGACAGCGCCCAGCTGACAGCGGGTCTGCTGGACGGCTTCGCGCCCGAGACGCTGGGTGTCGCGGGCGGTGCGGGGCTGCTCACCACGATGATCTCCCTGGAAGCGATGGCCGCCGGAACCGAGGGAGGCCGCGCAGCTGAGGCCGCACGCGCATCGGCCGCTTCAGGCGACGTCCGCGCCGTGCCGGTGTCCGAGTCCGCCTCGGCGCCGCCTGCCGAACCCGGCACCACCCTCGCCGCTCCCGGCAGGGATCCACGCTGGGATCAGATCATCGAGCACCTCGACCCGGACGAAGCGAGGCTCGAAGACCTCGCCCTGCGCCTCGCGGCGATCTCCGGCATCCCTGTTCCGGCAGACGGTCACGAACTGGACGACCGGGGCTGGCTGGCCGAGCTGGCCTGGGTGGATGCACGGATCGGTGTCGTTCTCGCACCGCACCCCGCCCTCGGGGACGAGCGCGACCCCGAGGCCGAGGACCGCGACCGGGCCTTCGCCGCCGCCGGCTGGGAAGTTCGCCCCGCGACGGCGTGGACCGCCGAGGAGATCGCCGAGCGGCTCGGCGTACAACCACCGGCCGGCGGTATACGTCGTGACCAGGAGAATCACCGCACCATGAAGGACGGGGAAGACGAGTCGTGACCACCCAGAGTGTGACCCTGCGCCTGCTCGACAAGGCGGACAGGGAGATTCTCAAGCTCCCCCGCTCGGTCAAGGGCGCGATCTACGACTTCCAGCACAAGTTCAAGAACAACCCGGGCTCCACAGGTCTTCAGCTCAAGCAGCTCAAGGGCCACGACAAGCTCTGGTCGGCTCGCGTCAACGACGAGTACCGGGCACTGCTGCTGCGCCTGGCCGACGACGACTGGCTGATCGTCTCGGTCAAGCACCGCAAGGGCGCCTACGAGCACCTCGACCGGCTCGCCTACTCGGTCAACCGCATCACCGGTGGTATCGAATACGTCGACCTTCAGGTCGTGGAGGAGAGCATGCTGGCGGCGCGTGCCGCCCCTGCTCCCCCGGCGCCTCCCGCGGCCCCCGCCCCCGAGCCCGCACAAGACGTGCAACCGGCCCGGCCCGCCGAGGCCGAGCGGCCGGCAGAACCCGAGCCGACGCCCGCTGCACCTGTGCTGCTGTTCGCAGCGTGGACCGAGCAGCAGCTGACGGACCTGGGTGTTGCCGGGCCCCTGATCCCGGTCATCCAGGCCCTGACCACCGAGGACCAGCTTCTCGGTCTCGTCGACTACGCGCCGCAGCTGACCGGTGAAGTGCTGCTCGCGCTCTACGACAACAAGTCGTTCGACGAGGTGCTCGAACAGGTCACCGCGCCGGTCGCCGCACCCGAAGCAGTCGACACGGACGACTTCCAGGCGGCCGTCGAACGCCCGGCAACCATCGTCACGACGACCGATGAAGCCTTGCGTGAGGCTTTGGAAGGTGAGGACTTCGGTCGCTGGAAGGTCTTCCTGCACCCCACCCAGGCCAAGCTCGTGAACCGCGACTACAACGGCCCTGCACGCGTCGGTGGCGGCCCCGGCACCGGTAAGACCATCGTGGCGCTGCATCGGGTGAAGCATCTGGTCGCGCAGCTCCCACCGGGCCGCGACAAGCCGGTTCTGCTCACCACGTTCAACAAGAACCTCGCCGCGGATCTCCGGTCCCGGCTGCTCGCGCTGGGTGGAGAGGCACTGCTCGCCCGCGTCGAGATCAGCCATGTCGACCAGCTGGCCCTGCGGATCGTGCGCGAAGCCGAGCCCGGCAGCCGTAAGCAGACCATCGACGACAATCAGGCCGTGCGCGAGTGGCGGTCACTGCTCGAAGAGCTCGACGAGTCCGGCTGGGACGCCGAGTTCCTGCACGACGAATGGTCGCAGGTGATTCTGGGGCAGGCCGTCACCTCTCGCACGGAGTATTTCCGGGCCCGCAGGGCAGGGCGCGGGCGCACCCTCACCCGCACCGAGCGCGCCGAGATCTGGCAGCTCGCCGAACGCTTCACCCAGCGCCTCGACCGCCTCGGCCGGCAGACCTGGGACCAGGTGTCGGAGCGGGCGGCGCGGCTGGAGATGCAGCGCGAGCAGCGCATTCTGGCGATCGACCAGCAGCGGGAGGAAGCCGGCGGCCTGGACAACATTCACCTGCAGGCGGGCTCGGGCGGCTGGCTCCGATACCGCTACCGGCACATTGTCGTGGACGAGGCACAGGATCTGCGGCCCGCGCACTGGAAGATGCTGCGCGCGATGACCGCGCACAGCCGCAACGACCTCTTCCTGGTAGGCGACACCCATCAGCGCATCTACAAGAACCAGGTGACGCTCGGCAGCCTCGGCATCAATATCCGGGGGCGCGCCTCGAAGCTGAGCCTGAGCTACCGAACGACGCGTCAGATTCTCCGCTCGGCGCTCGACGTGCTCAACCAGGAGAAGTACGACGACCTCGACGGTAACGAGGAGACCCTGGCCGGATACCGGTCCGTCCTCAGTGGAGGGATGCCGGATCTGCACGGCTGCCCGGACTGGGCGGCCGAGCGCGAGGCGATCGCGGCGCTGATCGACAGTTGGGGTGACATCCCCCACGAGCAGATCGCGATCTGCGTGCCCACCAACACCATGGCGAACGAGGCCGGACTAACCCTGAGGGAGCACGGTGTGCATGCCGTGGAGATCGGCCCCGACGGTCCGCGCGGCGACGGCGGTGTCCACATCGGCACGATGTTCCGCTTCAAGGGACTCGAGTACCAGCGCATGATCGTCGCCGGTGTCAGCGACGGGCTGATCCCCCGTGACGACGTGAACCGGAGGCGCGCCACCGATCCGGTGCGCTACCGGCGCGAGGTACAGCAGGCCCGCTCGCTGCTGTTCGTCGCCACCACCCGTGCCCGTGACAGCCTGGACATCTTCTGGCACGGGACGCCGAGCCCGTTCCTGGCACCCCTGGTCGCCACTGTCTCCGGATGAGCTCCGGGGTGGCAGCCGTACGCCGCGACCGGTTGCCACCCCCGGACATTCACAGGGGCTGCGGCCCCTGTGGGACAAGGAACGGGCGACCGGATCTTCCGGCGGTGTACGGCGGGTTGCCAAGGTGTGTTCCGGGAGCGGGAGGTACGGGGAAAGGGCCGCGTACACCTCGGCCGCCGAAGCCGGGCGGTCTTCGGGGCGCTTGGCCAACAGGGCCGACACCAGGTCCTGGAGCGACCGGTCCACGTCCACACCGGCGTCTGCGATCGGCGGCGGCGTCACGGTCAGGTGCTGAGTGGCGAGGAGAGCCGGTCTGTCGGAACCGAAAGGCGGACTTCCGGCCAGCATGTGGTGCAGGAGACAGCCGACCGCGTACAGGTCGCTGCGCGCGTCGAGCGGCCGGTTCCCTGCCAGGAGTTCCGGCGACGCGTACACGATGTTCCCCAGGCTCTCGCCGGTCATGGTGAGACTCGGATCGGTCTCGGAAAGGACCTTCACGAGACCGAAGTCGAGGATCTTGACGATCCCGTCACGTCGCACCATGACGTTCTCCGGCTTCAGGTCCCGGTGGACCAGGCCTGCGGCATGCGCCGAGGAAAGGCCGGCGCACAATTGGGCGGCAACCGCGGCGGCGGCCGGTACGTCGAACCGCTCGTCGTCCTGCTGGTCGAACAGATACTCCAGCGTGATGCCGTCGACGAGCTGCATCACCAGGCAGCAGACATCGTCCGTTACCGCAGCGTCGTACACCGCGGTGATGTTGGGGTGATCAAGCCGAGCCGCGGCCTTGGCCTCACGCTCGAAACGGGCCAGCGCTCTTCGTCGGCTGTCGGGAAGAGCAAGGAGTTCGGCCGCCACAGTCTTTACAGCAACGGGGCGATCCAGATGTAGGTCCCGACCCCGCCACACCTGCCCCATGGATCCTTGCCCCAGCAGGTGCTCCAGTCGATGACGCCCCCGCAGGATCGCTCCCGGGCCGACCTTCTCCACTTCTTGTCCTCCAGTGTTCCGCGCACGACACACCTCGACCGGAATGGGCCCGGACGATGCTGCGTCCGACGGCGTTCTCACCGCGCGTCCTTGAGTTGATCACATCACCATCAACGGGCGACGGAGCGCACGGCAAAGCGGTCATGGGCCGTGGTCGCGTGTGCCCCGTAACTCATGGCGAGCAGGTCACCGGACCGTATCCAGCAGTACGCCGACCTGGGCATCGAGCGATTCGTCCACTCCGGCATCCGCACGCGGAGGAGGCCGCGCAGGACGCTCTGGCGGAGCCCGATCCGGCGTTCATCGCCTCGCTCCACTCGGAGGCCGTGCAGTTGCAGCATCCCGGCACCGGATCACCGTCCTCACGTGCCCGCAGCCGTACTCGCGCGACGCGGCCGGCCTGGGCGTGTCCCCGACCCACGCGACCTCCCACTGCTCGTCGAGCGCACGGACCTCCCGGTGGGCCGGGACCAGGCGCATCCGAGTTCTTGTGGACCGTCAGAAGAAGACCCCGCACCGCAGCAGCACGTTCGCGTACGGCCGCGCCTCCCCGGTCCGCACCACCAGCCGGACACCCGCCGAAAGCGCCTTGAGCTCCTCGTGCGGTACGTGGGCGAGTTCCGGAAGTCGCTCGTCCATGAGGCGTGCGGCCTCCGAGTTGGCCTCCCGCACCTCGTGCGCTGCTGTCGCGCCCTCCACCACCAGTTCGTCCAGCAACCCGTCGAGCACCTCGGCGAACGAGGGGACGCCGGCCCGGAAGGCCAGGTCGACAAGGCGCGGACCGGTCGGGATGGGCATGCCCGCGTCGCAGATCAGTACCCCGTCACCATGCCCCAACTCGGCCAGTGCCCCGGCGAGATGACGGTTGAGGATTCCTGCCTTCTTCACAGCGCGGAGACTTCCTCCGCGCTCGGGAAGGACGCCTGCGCGCCCTGCCGGGTGACGGCCGCCGCACCGACCCTGACGGCGAACGCGGCGGCCTCGGTGAGTTGCTCTCCCAGGCCGAGCCGCCAGGCCAGGGCGGCGGTGAACGCGTCGCCCGCCCCCGTCGTGTCCACAGCCTCGACCCTGGGGCTCGGTACGGGTACGACGTCACCGGTACGGCCGTCGGCGACGAGCGCGCCCGCCGCACCCAGCGTGACCACGACCGACCGCGGGCCGAGCTTCAGCAGTGCTCGCGCCCACTCCTGAGGCGTGCCGCCGGCGGCTTCCCCCAGCATGTAGCGCGCCTCGTGCTCATTGACGACCAAGGGGTCACAGACGGCCAGCACGTGATCGGGCAGGGGTGCGGGCGGGGACGGGTTCAGAACCAGCCGGGTACCGGGTGACATGGCACCAGCCACCTCGGCAACCGTCTCCAGCGGAATCTCCAGCTGTACGGAGACGACCCGCGCCGCCGCGAAGAGGGGGCCGGCCGCCCGGATGTCCTCCGGGGTCAGCCGGGCATTGGCCCCCGGCGACACCACGATGCTGTTGTCGCCGGAGGGGTCCACGGTGATCAGCGCGACGCCGGTCGGAGCCCCGCCCACGAGGACGCCCTCGGTGTCCACCCCCGCCGCCCGCTGCGATTCGAGCAGCAGGCGGCCGTGGGCATCGTCGCCGACCCGGGCCAGCAGGGCGGTGGTGGCCCCGAGGCGGGCGGCGGCCACCGCCTGGTTTCCTCCCTTGCCGCCCGGGTGGACGGCAAGGTCGGAACCGAGCACGGTCTCACCGGGGGCCGGACGGCGTTCGACACCGATGACCAGGTCGGCGTTGGCCGAGCCCACGACCAGCAGGTCGTACCGGTAGTGGTCGTTGACGTGCATTGTTCCTGCTTTCCGAGGTCGGACGCTGCTCAGGCGCTGTTCAGGAGAAGTCGGCGACGTTCTTCTCGGTGACCACCTTGACCGGCACCTTCACCGTGCTGTCGACCTTCTTGCCCTCGGCGGCCCGCACCGCGTTCTGCACGGCGATCTTGCCCAGTTCCTTCGGCTGCTGGGCCACGGACGCGTACAGCGTGCCTGCCCCAACCGCCTTCAGGCCGTCCGGTGTTCCGTCGAATCCGACGACGGACACCGACTTTCCTGCCTTGCTGCCGAGTGCCTTGACCGCGCCGAGCGCCATCTCGTCGTTCTCGGCGAAGACTCCGGTGATACCGGGGTGGGACTGGAGCAGATTGGTCATGACGTCCAGCCCCTTGGTGCGGTCGAAGTCCGCGGGCTGCCTGGCCACGACCTTGATGCCGGGGTACGCCTTGATCCCCTCGGCGAAGCCCGCTCCGCGCTCGCGGCTGGCCGACGTACCCGCGGTGCCCTGCAGGATGACGATGCTTCCCTTGCCACCGAGCTTGTCGGCCAGCGTCTTCGCGGCGAGTTCGCCGCCCGCGACGTTGTCGGAGGCGACGAGCGCCGCGGTCTGCGCCTTGTTGACGCCTCGGTCGGCGGCGATCACCGGGATGTCCGCCTTGTTGGCTCCCCGGACGGCTGGGCCCGCCGCATCCGAGTCCACCGGGTTGACGATGATGGACTTCGCTCCGGAGCTCGTGAAGTTCTGGAGCTGGTTGGCCTGTTGCGAGGCGTCGTTCTGTGCGTCGGTGACGGTCAGGTCGACTCCGGCCGCCTTCGCCTCCGCCTGGGCGCCCGCCTTCATCTGTACGAAGAAGGGGTTGTTGAGCGTGGACAGCGACATGCCCACCTTCGTGGTGCCGCCGGACGAGCCGGAGTTGAAGTAGGAGACCCCGCCCACGACGAGGGCCACGCACACCGCGGCGATCCCGAACTTGACCGCTCCCGCTCCCTTGCGGCCGGACCCCGGCGACCCCGGTGCGCCGGGGGAACCGGTCGAGGAGGCAACCTTGGACCCGGCCTTGCGGCGCAGCGTGTCCAGCAGCACCGCGAGGGCGATGACGACACCGATGACGACCTGCTGCCAGAAGGCGGACACGGAGAGGAGGTTGAGTCCGTTGCGCAGCACGGCGAGGATGAGCGCGCCGATCAGGGTGCCGGACGCCTTGCCGACGCCGCCGGCCAGGCTGGCGCCGCCGATGACGACCGCGGCGATCGCGTCGAGTTCGTACCCCTGCGCGGCCTGCGGCTGGGCGGAGGTCAGACGGGACGCGAGGACGATGCCCGCGACCGCGGCGAAGAGACCGGACAGGGCGTAGATGGCCAGCTTCTGCCGCTTGACGCGCAGTCCGGAGAGCCGGGCCGCCTCCTCGTTGCCGCCGATCGCGTACATCGAACGGCCGATGTAGGTGCGGGCCAGGATCAGTGCCGTGATCAGGCCCATCGCGATCATCACGAGGACCGGGACGGGCAGCCAGCCGCCGAGCGTGTTGCCGAGCACGGAGACCGAGTCGGGGAAGGCTATCGGGCTGCCCTGGGAGATGACCAGGGACAGGCCGCGCGCGATGGAGAGCATGGCCAGTGTCGCGATGAACGGCGGGAGTTTGCCGTACGAGACGAGGGCCCCGTTGACGAATCCGCAGGCGATGCCCGTCGCGACGGCGAGGATGACCGCCAGCCAGACCGGTACGCCTTCCGAGGTCGCCGACCAGGCGAGGACGGTCGCGGAGAGCGCGGCCACCGAGCCCACGGACAGATCGATGCCGGCCGAGACGATCACGAAGGTGACGCCGAACGCGAGGATCGCGGTGACGGCGGCCTGCACACCGACGTTCAGCAGGTTCTGCGTGGTCAGGAAGTCGCCGGAGAGCAGCGACATCGCCACCAGCAGAACGACCAGGGCACTCAGGGCGCCGTTGTCGAGCAGGAGGCGGCGGACCGTACGGCCCGCGGCGCCACTCGCGCCCGTATTGCTCTTGAGCGTGTCAGTGGCCACGGGGGCTCTCCTCTTGGTTCACAGCCGGAGTTGTTGCAGGAGTTGTTGCGGAAGGTGTGGTGGGTGGTGTTACGGGGGACGGTGTGGCGGGGGCACTGACGGCGAGTGCCATCACCGCGTCCTGGGTCGCTTCGTGCGCGGGGAGTTCTCCGGCGATACGGCCCTGGGCCATGACCAGCACCCGGTCGCTCATGCCGAGGACTTCGGGCAGGTCGCTGGAGATCATCAGCACGGCGTGGCCGGAGGCCGTCAGCTCGTTGATGAGCTGGTAGATCTCGACCTTGGCGCCGACGTCGATGCCGCGCGTCGGTTCGTCGAGGATCAGCACCCTGGTGTCGGCGAGCAGCCACTTGCCGATGACGACCTTCTGCTGGTTGCCGCCGGAGAGCGTGCGGACGTGCTGGCCGAGGCCCGCCATCCGTACGCCGAGCTGTTCGGCGATCCGGGCGGCGGCCGTGCGCTGTCCCTTGAGGTCCACAAGCCCGGAGCGGCTCGCCGAGCGCAGGGTGACCAGGCCGAGGTTCTCCTGCACGGAGGCATCGAGCACCAGGCCCTGGGCCTTGCGGTCCTCGGGTACGAGTCCGATCCCGGCCCCCATGGCCGCGGTCACGTCGTGCCTGGCCAGCCGCTCGCCGCGTACGTCGACGGTGCCCGCGTCATAGGGGTCCGCGCCGAAGACGGCACGGGCGACCTCGGTACGTCCGGCGCCGACAAGGCCGGCGAGGCCGACGACCTCACCCGCCCGCACGTCGAAGCTGACGTCGTGGAAGACGCCGTTCCGGGTCAGCCCGCGTACGGCGAGCAGCGAGTCCCCGGCCTTCGGGCGCTCCCGCGGGTACTGCTGCTCGATGCTGCGTCCCACCATCAGCCGTACGAGCTCGTCCTCGGGCGTCGAGGCAGGCACCTGGTCGATGCTGCGCCCGTCGCGCAGCACCGTGACCCGGTCGCCGAGGGCCGCGATCTCCTCGAGGTGATGGGTGATGAAGATGACCCCCACGCCCTCTTCGCGCAGTTGCCGCACGATACGGAAGAGCTTCTCGACCTCTTCGGACGTGAGTACCGCCGTCGGCTCGTCCATGATCAGGACGCGCGCGTCGAGACTGAGTGCCTTGGCGATCTCCACCATCTGCAGCCGGGCGATGCCCAGTTCGCGCACCTTGGCCTTCGGTGAGACATGCAGGCCGACCCGGCGCAGCAGCACCTCGGCGTCCGCCTCCATGCGACGCCGGTCGATCATCCCGAAGCGGCGCGGCTGTCGGCCGAGGAAGATGTTCTCGGCGACCGTGAGATCGGGTACCAGGTTGAACTCCTGGTAGATCGTGGCGATTCCGAGCCGTTCGGCGTCCTGCGCGCTGTGGATGCGGACCTCGCTGCCCCGGGCGAAGATCCGGCCGCTGTCGGGACGGTAGGCGCCGGAGAGCATTTTGATGAGGGTGCTCTTGCCCGCTCCGTTCTCACCGAGCAGTACGTGCACTTCGCCGCCGCGCAGGTCGAAGTCGACGCTGTCGAGCGCGACCACTCCGGGGAAGGTCTTGCGTACGCCTTCGATGCGCAGCAACTCGCCCTGGGTGCTCACAGGTTGTTCCTCCGGTTCGAATCGTGTTCGCCGCAGGAACTGCGTACGACAAGGCGGGCGGGAAGGGTCACGGACTGCGGGGACCGCCCCTCGACGATGTCGACCAGCGCGCGTACGGCGGCGCGGCCGAGTTCTCCCGTCGGCTGGGCGATCGCCGTGATCGGCGGATCGGTGTGCAGGAACCACGGGATGTCGTCGAAGGCCGCGAGCCCGATGTCCCGCGGTACGCGAAGCCCGCGTGCGCGGATCGCGTCCAACGCGCCGAGCGCCATCAGATTGTCGGCGGCGAATACGATCTCGGGCGGTTCGGGAAGGGCCAGAAAGCGCTCGGTGACGCGGCGCCCGCTGTCCGCCTGGAAGTCGCCCTGGCCGATGTAGGCGTCGGGCAGGGCGAGTCCGTGCTCGCGCAGCGCCTCGCGGAAGGCTTCGACGCGCTCGTTGCCCGTGGTGGTGGCCGCCGGTCCTGCGATGATCGCGAGCCTGCGGTGGCCGAGACGGTGCAGGTGGGCTACCAGGTCCCGGATGGCGTCGCGGCCGTCGGCACGCACCACGGGGACGTCCACACCCTGGATCCAACGGTCCACGAAGACCATCGGCGTGCCGCTGCCCGCGGCGCCCGGCATGAGCGGGGAGCTTCCGTCGGCCGGGGAGACGAGGAGTCCGTCGATCCGGCGGTCGAGGAGCGTACGGACGTGGTGTTCCTGCAGGTCCGGCCGCTCGTCGGCGTTCCCGATGATGACGCTGTAGCCGAGGGCGCGAGCCTCCTCCTCGACGAAGCGGGCCAGTTCGGTGAAGTACGGGTTGAGTACGTCACTGATGACCAGGCCGAGGGTGCGCGTCTGATCGGTGCGCAGTGAACGGGCGACGGCGTTGGGCCGGTAGCCGAGGACGTCGACAGCGGCGAGGACGCGAGCGCGCGCGTCGGGGCTGACGGAGGGATGGCTGTTGAGTACGCGGGAGACCGTGGCAACGGACACTCCCGCCTCGGCCGCGACATCCTTGATGCTCGCCATTTCCGGACCACCTCCTTGTGGTTTCCGTGAGCCTCGAAACCAGCGGTCCAGAGCCGTGGAATCGATTACAAGGACGATTGGAATCGATTACATGGCCGAAAACAAGACCTGGCCGGATGTCCGAGACCGGATCGTGACCAAAGGGACGCTTCACGCGAAGCCTCTTCCGCACGGCGCCGAGGACACCGGCTCCAGTGCCCGCAGGGCAGAGAAAACCGGAGGGGCCGGAGGGCGGGAGGCCAGGAGGGGCCGGGGCCAGGACCGGGAGGCCGGGAGGGGGCCGGGGCCGGGAGGCCGGGAGGGGGCCGGAGTGCGGACAGGCCGGAGGCCGGACTCCGGGCAGCCGGTGACACCCGCTTCAACACGACACGTTTCTGCGTAGGGTCGGGTCCGGAGGCACTGTTCACACGGGTACCCACAACATGGAGGCACCTGAAGCCGCGTGAATTCCGCCAACGTCCGTACCGACACCAGCGAATGGGTCGATCCCACAAGGAGCGTCGACGGTGACAGTCAGCGGTGGTGAGTGGCCGTCGGCCTGGGGTGGTGGCGATCGTCGAGGTTCCGGATCGATCCGATCCAGCCGAGGCCGTCGCGGCTGCCCGGCTGTCATCCCAGGGCTGATCGTCGCGCGTCGGGGCCGCTGAACGGATGCGGATGGGGGACGGCGCGTGAGCGGGCCGACGGCCACGGCCCGCTCACGCAAGGTCAGTCGCCGGCCGGAGTGCCGCTCACCTTCAAGTGACGGACACGGCCCGCGTTGTCGAAGGATCCGAAGCCCACCCGGCCCGAGGCGAAGACCGGGTCGGTGGCCGTGATCAGCGGGTTGCGGCTGCCGTCCAGGTAGACGGCGGTCTCACCGGTGTCGGCGCAGTGGGTGAGCCGCACCTTGTGCCATCCGTCGTCCTTGATCGCCGGAGGTGCGCCGTAGGTTCCGTTCCACTGGTCATCGATGCGCAGCCGGTCGGCGTCGTTGACCGTGAACATACCGTTGTGCGGGTAGATGCTGTTGTCGCTCGACAGGTGCGTGTACTGGAACCGGGTGTCCGACTGATAGTCCCAGATGAGAATGACGTCACGGTTGGTGATCTCGACGGGGGTGTCGATCCGCACCTCCGCCTCGACGGTGACGGAGGAGTAGCGCGGGCCGGCGGTCAGGACGGCGTACTCGAAGGGGCGCCGCGGTCCCGGGCGGGCGACGCCCGGCTCGGTCAGGATCGTCTCGCGTTCGGTGTACGCCCACTTGGCCGGGGTGACCGGCGCCCAGTTGTCGGCCCCGGTGGTGTGGGTGGTGGGGGTGTTGCCGATCTCGCAGTCGGCGAAGGTGCGGGTCCCGGTCACCTTCCAGACCTTGCCGTTGGCCTTCGAGACGATGTACAGGCCGCCGCTGCGGTCGGAGCCGAAGCGCAGGTCGACACGTTGGTCACCGGCGAGGTCGCGCATGGTGACCGTCTTCCCGGTGGATTTGTCGAAGAGCATCAGCTGCTCGAGCGGCGCGAGGTCGGCGCCGCGGCGCATGTCGCGGGTGTCCGCGGCCAGGATCCGGCCGTCCACGAGGTCGCCGAAGATGTACTTTCCGCGCAGCGCCGGCGCGTCCTTGCCGCGGTAGACGGAGCCTCCGGCGATGGCGCGGCCCACATCCGACCGGCAGTTCCAGCCGGGTCCCGGGTCGTGGTCGTAGGCGGCGACCGGATAGGTGTAGCCGTACTGGGCGTCGTCGGCGGGGAGGGGAAGGATGCGGGCGCACGGGTCGGTGGTCTTCTTGTCGAATGCGAAGGGGCCCTCGCGCTCGCTCCAGCCGAAGTTGTCACCGGCCTTGACCTCGTACACCGACTCGATGGCGTGCTCGCCGATGTGGCCGAGATACATGCGGTGGCTGCCGCCCGCATCCCAGCTGAAGCGGTGCGGGTCCCGCATGCCGATGGCGTAGATCTCCCCGAGCGAACCGGGCTCACCGACGAACGGGTTGGACGCGGGGATGCCGTACCGGCCGTTGGCGCTGTCACGGCCCGCGGGGTCGATCCGCAGAAGTTTGCCGTGCGGGAGCGTCAGGTCCTGCGGCTCGCTGTTGCCGACACCCTGTCCTCCGTCGCCCACCGCGAGGTAGAGGAGGCCGTAGTCCTCGTCGTGGGGCTTGGCCGTCGGGTTGAAGTCGATCTGCTGAATGCCGTGGACCTGGCCGGTGAAGCCGATACGCAGCACCTCGCGATGGGTGCCGTGGAAGACGGCCGCGGAGGGGTCGTCGGCGGTCCACTCCGTGATGATGCCGTGATAGGTGAGCGTGCCGGCCTGCCGGTAATCGGGAGTCTCGGTGGCCTGCGAGGCGAGCTCGGTATGGATGGTGTAGAAGCGCCCGTTCGCTCCGAACTCCGGGTGGAATGCGGCGTACCCGAAGCCCTGACCGAGACCGCGGCCCGAGAAGAAGTGCGGGAATGCCGCCTTGACGTCCAGGTAGGGATGCGGGGTGCCCCCGGAGGGGCGCGTCGCGGCTCCCGGGTCGGTGAGGTACAGGGTGCCGTTGAGGTCGGGGGTCGCCATCCGGCCGGAGCCGTCGGGAAGTTCATTGATGGTGTTGATCCGGTCGTGGCGCATCAGGCGCGGATCCGTCGGCGCCGGGACGGGTTCCGACTTGGGGAACTGCGCGAACTCCTGCAGGACGAGGCCCGTTCTGGACTGGACGGGCTGCTGCGGAATGGGGTCGGTCAGAGCGGCTGTCGTTGCGGCAGGCTCGTCGGCATGGGAGGGCGCGGCGAGACCGCCCAGGGCGAGGGCTGCGACGACGGCCATGGCCGCCCAGCTCTTTCGATATGTACGTGGTGACGCCATGCGGATCCCTTCGGACTGGCGTGACAAGGAGGTAGGGAAAGGACGATCCAGGGACGAGAACGGTCAGCGGCCCCGCGTCATGCGCCGGTACTCCGCCGCCACCGTTCCGGCCGGAACCGGGCGGTTCAGGAACAGGAGGTCGTCCATGCGGCAGTCGCAGGCATTGCTCTCCCGGGTGTTCTGGGGAAAGCTTCCGCCGATCTTGATGCCGCGGGGATCGGTGGGCGAGGCGCGGTGGGGCGCCGGCGTGGTGGCGAGATCCCAGGGGTCGCCCGGCGTGACGTAGAAGCCGTCCAGGGGCTTGCCGTCGCGGTAGAGGGCGAGGGTGCCGTCACGGAAGTCGAACGTCGCAGCCAGGTGGACCCATTCACCGCGGGGCAGCAGTTCTTCCCAGGGAGCGGCGGCGGCGAAAGTCTGGGAGGCGCCGCTGTCCAAACGTCTCCCCAGTGCGACCAGCTTCAACTCACCCTTGACCTGGATGAGTTCGAGCAGCGCTCGCACCGCATGTCCGTCAGAGGTTCCGGACAGTACGCCGGCCAGCCCGATCGCGTTGTAACGGTCGTCCGGGTCGGCCGTGTTGGAGTTGAGGGCGGGATTGTCGCCCGTCATCTTGAACCAGCCCATGACGGTGGCGCCCCGGGCACTGTTGAAGGCCCCGAGCGACGACATGCCTTCGGCGTCCCAGGTCCCGGCCTTCCAGTCGTCGTTGCCCGTGGTGGCCGGGTTCTGCTGGCGTACCTGCAGGGCGGGCGAAGCGCCCGGGTACGCCTCGTCGGCCACGCGCATCGCGGAACCGCCGTTGATCAGGCTGAGCGTGGTGCCGGAACGCCCGATGTCCTGCTCGCGACCCGGGTCGGCGGGGTCCGGGTGTCCGAAGTCGTACGCCACCACGGCCTGGGCTCGCAGCGGAGTGTGAGCGGTTGAGGGGCGGGCCGCCTGGGCCGGAAACGTGGCGGCGGCAAGCAAGGCGGTCGCGGCGAGCGCGGCGACGGCGAGTGAGTAGCGTCTGGTGCGGGGCGGTGTCATACAGCCTCCCAGCGGCAGCGAAGGGGCAGCCGACCGGGGTTTCCCGATCGACAGAAAGCGCTTTCGTTCACGTCTGGGGACCATGTAACTCCCTCGCGACGGCCCTGACAATGGGCGTGTACTGGCCAATTTTTGAGCACCCTTCGGTGGCGGTGCGGACCGCCTTGCGGACGAGGATGCGGCCCGCGAGCGCCCCGTCGAGGCACAGATGCCGCTCCGCCAGCCCCCACTGCTGCCGTGGTGCCAGATCCTGCCCTGGCAGCTCTCACCGGAGAGTGGACGATCGACCCCGCGCACAGCAGGATCGGTTCTCTGTGCGGCACGCCCATGGTGACAACGGTGCGCGGCTCCTTCGCGGAGTACGAGAGCCGTCTCTATTTCGACGGCCGGAACCCTGCTCGCTCCCGGGCGGAAATCTCGCTGTACACCGCCAGCGTCGACACCGGAGTGGAGCAACGCGACGCCCACCTGGTAGGCCGTGATTTCCTGGACGCCGCGCAACATCCACGGATGGCCTTCACAAGCACCGCTGTACAACTCACTGGTAGGGACGTCTACCGCATGACCGGCGGCCTCACCATCAGGGGAACGACCCACCCCATGGTCCTGGACCTCACCTACATAGGTCACGTCACCGACCCGTTCGGCTACGAACGGGTCGGTTTCGACGGCGCCACCACCATCAACCGTTCCGACTGGGGCCTGACCTACAACGCCAGGCCGGCCGAGGGCAGGGCCATGGTAAGTGAGAGGCTCCGCCTTCAGTTCGACATCGCAGCCATCTGTTCCACCTCCTCCGACTGACCCGGGCAACCGGGCGTCGGGCACGGCCGAGCGAGTTCCTGGTGCAAGCCGGGGCGTAGGACCGGGCGCCGCTGCTCGCGGCTCACGGAGTCACAGCTGCGTCTCCCAACGGGCCATCAGCTCGTTGGCTACGGCCTCCCGACCCGCCGCCAGTACCGGTGAGCCGAAGGTGATCCTCCGGCTTCCTTGTCCGAGGGCTGTCATGCCCCACTCTCGCACCAGGGCCGTCCTCGCCGCGACGTCCCACGGTTTCGGGCCGATGCAGAGGCAGGCGGCGAGCCGGCTTTCGGCCGCTCCCACCAGGTCCATGGATATGGCCCCTTGCGTCCTGATCCGGTACGCCTTGTCGTACAGGCGGCCGATGAAGGCCCTATGCCTGGGATTCCCGGAGCCGGTACCGGTGATACCGATCACCGCCCGAGAACCCGGCGGCTGAAGAGCACACGTTCAGTGGACTCGGCGCAGGACGGCCCAGCTGCCCCAACCTGCGTCGGCTTCGAGGGCCTGCCATCTTCCGGGCAGGGCGGCGGCGACGTCTTCGGCGGGCAGGTAGAGCGGACCGTCCTCACCGAGCTGGTTGATCCACAGCACCACGCCGTCCGGTGCCAGGACACGGGCGATCTCAGCCGGGAACAGGAGCATGTCGATGGCGGCCACGGCCGCGACCCCGGCGTCGGCCACCGGCAGGGCGCTTGCGTCGGTTCGCACCCGCAGCGGTGATCGTGCGGCGGCCTGGCGCAGCATCTGCTCCGACAGGTCCATGCTGATCACTTGCGGGAACACGCCGCTGAGCAGCGGGGTGAACAGGCCAGTACCTGATCCGAGCTCCAAGCAGGGGCCTCCGGGGAAGGGTCCGCCGCGGTGCAAGGCGTCGCGCAACGGATCATCACGGCCGGTGGAGCGTGCGGTATCCCAGTCTGCGGCCAGCTCGTCGAACTGATCCGCGATGAAGCGGGCGGTCTCGGCGTTCCAGGACCGGTGCCCGCCAGCCAGCTCGCGGGCGAAGGCTCGGAAGGCCTCGGCCGTCCCCACCGGCGGGAGTGGTTTGCCGTCCGGGCTGGGCCACATGCGGGGCAGCGTGGAAGTCACAGGGTTTATCACAACAGACGGGCTACGGACACGCATCGACCCAGGGGTGGACAGGTCGGATCCACCCCAGGGTGGAGACCGGTGCCCAGATCATCGACGGCTGCCTTCAGAAACACGCACTTCTACTCCGCCGGCTCAACTGCCGGGGACGGTGGCCATTCCCGTGGTCCAGCGGCGGCCGAGGGCTGGTGAGTCGATCACGCCCAGGGAGGGCTGTCGGTCCTTGACGAATGCCAGCGAGAGTGCGTACCCGGGCGCGCCCCGGGTGAAGTTCAGCGTCCCATCGATCGGATCCAGCAGCCAGCATGTGTTCGGCAGCGGATCTCCGGTCGCTGACTCCTCGCCGATGACCGGGGTCTCGGGGGTGCGCTGCCTCGGGACGCGTCCGCCTCGGCGATCAGGTAAAACAGGGGCACGCTCAGGGGATCCGATCTCCGGATTGCGGTCGTCGAGCTGGAAGAGCGGCCCCACACAGCCACCGACCCTCCGCTGCCCGTCCCGTCCGGGCACGCAGCCCTGCGGCGACGGCCCGCGCGGACAGAGCGCGGAGGCGCGGTCGCAGGCTGTGGGCTTCTTGTGCGCGATGAGGTCCTCGACCGTGTCCCAGGTCTGCTCCGCGTTGTAGGCGAGATGGTCCAGTTGGTCGGTGCGGGCCGCCTCGGAGGGCCGTGACGAACAAGCGGGTCCCAGAACCGACAGGACGCCGAGCAGATGTGCGGCAGTGCTGCCGCGGGTGCTCACCACACAGGCGCACCGGTTCTCCCTGCTGTTCCCCTGGCGCACCGCACCTGATGCGCCGCGGTGCGAGCGGAACCCTCGAGGACAGGGTGGGCGGCACCCTGGAGGAAGAAGGTGTGAAGGCGGGAGAGGAGGCGTGATGCGGACCAGCGACGAGATCTATCACCGGGTCCGCTGGGACCCGCGGTTCGACCCGGCCCGGTTCGTGCTGGGGATCAGCCGGCGCGGGGACGCTCTCAAGCGCATCCCGCTGCCTTCTTTCGTACCCGGGGGCGACATCCCGTGGCACCGGGTGGTGTTCATCGAGGCGGACGGCGAGGTGGTCTGGGACCGGTCCACGGGTGTGGACCGCATCGACGCGTCGGGCGCCGGCCGGGTGCAGGACCGGCAAGCGGGCCTGAGCTTCGACACGAGCTCCGGCAGGGGCGAGCCCGCCGGCGTCCTCGACGTGCCCCCGACGGCCCGCACAGCGGTGGCCTGGATCCCGCCTGCGGAGCTGTGGCCACCGATCCAGGACATCCGCCGGGATTACGATCCGCAGATCCACCGCTGGCCGCCGCACGTCAACGTGCTCTTCGGCTTCGTACCGGAGTCCGACTTCGAGCGGGCCGCCCCGCTGCTCGCCGCGGCGACGGCCGAGACGCCGGTCTTCACCGCCCGGCTGGACGGGGTGCGCACCTTCCGGCACAGGGCGTACTTCACCGTGTGGCTCGACCCGACGGCAGCCGGCCAGGCGCCGTGGGCGGACCTGTACCGCGTACTGCAGCAGCGGTTCCCGCGCTGTCGTGGGCCCGCCAAGAACTTCACCCCACATCTGTCCCTGGGCCGGACCCGGGATCCGCGGCAAGTCACCGCCGACTGCGCCACCCGGCTCGACACCATGACGGCGACAGTCTGGGAGCTCGTCCTGCTCTCACGCACGGGCGACGGGCCGATGCGGCCACGGGCCACGGTCGCCCTGCGAACGGGCGAGGTCCGCCGACTGCCCGCGCCCGGCCCCGAAGCGCCGGGCCCGGAGGACACTGCCTGGCTCTCCGAGATCACCGACAGGTGAGGCACATGGCCAGGTGAGGCAAAGCGCCGCCCGGGATTCAGGTCGCATGGACGGAGTGTTCTGACGCCTGGAGGGGGGAAGACGGGGTCGGCCATACCCTCGTAGCGGGTGATGGCACCCAGGTCCTCCAGCGCGGCCAGTACCGGACGCAGATCGCGGTCGGCGTGTTCGAACCAGATGCCTGCGACACGGCTTTGACCCGTGTCACAGCCATGTCTCACATGGACGGGCAGCGCCGATCGCAAAGCGGACCTCACGGCACCACCGTCTCATCGCGCCAGCTGCAGGACTGGCGGGCCCTCTACACAACGAGATGTGGCCCCAGTGCAAGCACTGGGGCCACATCTCGTGAACCGACGAGGGACGATCTCGTGAACCTCCCAGTTGTTGTGGGCAACCGACGCAATTCGTTGACCTGCGGACACGCCCGGTCGTCAGGGTGATCGTTCCCAATGCTGTGGAGATCATTTCCCATGCTCGCGCGCAGGGTGGTCTGGCATGGGGTGCGGTCATCCCCCTCTTGGCCCGTGATCCGGTGATCCGACGGCGAGTCCACCGGTGAGCCTTTTCCAACCTCACGCTGGCGCATGATGAAGGACGAGGACGGCGTGGACGATCGCGGTGATGCGGTTGGTGCTGCAGCGGAGCTTCCGCAGGAGGCGGCGGGGCCCCGCGATCTGAGTCGCTGCGGGTCAGCGCAGGTGATTTCGCCAGCTCGCCACACGCCACGAATGTTGCACAAGGGACCGGGTCGCGCTGAGAGAGCGAAGGCGCTGGTGAGCTTCCATCGAGTCCTGAGCAGCCGCAATACCGCGCGACAGTGCCCTGTCGCGCACCCTCGGTTGAAACTTATCCACTAAGGAGTTTAGTCTCACCTCGGTCCTTCGAACTGTTGGTCACCCGCTCGGGGTGGCGGCGAAGGAACCGCCGCATCCGTGCCGTGCGGACGGAGCCGGGATGCCGGAATGGTCCTGGCGGGCGGCCGAGGAAGAAGGAGTTCGCCTCAGTGGCGTCCCATCGTCGTCCTAAGCAGCCCGGCCAGACCTATGCGACCGTGCTCACCGCGACCGCTGCGGCGGCCGTTGCGTTGTCGGCGCAGTCGGCTTCGGCCGACCCGCTTCCGGATCCGAGCAAAAAGGGTGTGCAGGCCCAAGTCGACCGTCTCTATGAGGAAGCCACGCAGGCCACCGAGAAGTACAACGGGGCCAAGGAGACCGCCGGCACGTTGGAGAAGGAGGTCAAAGACCTTCAGGAAACTGCAGCTCGTAAGCAGAGTGGTCTGAACGGCCTCCGGAACCAGATCGGTTCCATAGCGGCGGCTCAGTATCGCACCGGGGGGCTTGACCCCTCCGTCCAGTTGCTGCTGTCTTCGGACCCCGACGGGTTCCTCGACAAGGCGTCCGCGACGGATCGCCTGAGTGCGCAGCAGGTCGCCGCGCTCCAGCAGTACGAGTCGCAGCAGCGCGGTCTCCAGCAGCAGCGGCGCGAGGCTACGGAGAAGCTCCAGGACCTGCAGGGTGTCCGCAAGGGGCTGGGTGACAGGAAAAAGGAGATCCAGGGCAAGCTGGCGCAGGCCCGGAAGCTCCTCAACTCTCTGACGGCGGAGGAACGGGCCAGGATCGCAGAGAAGGAGGAGCGGGCGAACCGGTCCAGTGAGCGGGTGCAACTCGGCAACGAGGCCAGTGCGTCACAGCGTGCCGCAGCGGCGTTCAGCGCGGCCAAGAGTCGAGTCGGCCTTCCCTATGTATGGAGTGCTTCAGGACCCAACTCTTTCGACTGCAGCGGTCTGACCTCCTGGGCGTTCAACCAGGCAGGGGTGTCCATTCCCCGTACCTCGCAGGCTCAGGCCAACGTCGGTACGCGCATCAATTCACTGAGTGCACTCAAGCCGGGCGACCTCATCATCATGCGGACAGACCTTAGCCACGTGGGGTTCTACGCCGGCAACGGACAGATCTTGCACGCTCCGAAGCCGGGCGCCCAGGTGCGCTACGAGTCGATTGCGCGGAGTGGAATGCCGTTCATGTGGGGCGTACGTATCTGACCGCCGGCACGCGAGCACTGGGGCAGTTCAGCTCCACACCGTGCTGCACCCCTCGGGCAACGAGTGGTGCAGGCAGCGTCGGTTGAGATCGCCAAGGCCGCCTCCCATGCGGGTCGGTGAGCCTCGTGCGGCTGGCTCTGTTCACGAGAACGAGAACGGACAGCACCCGTCCATGATTTTGAGTTTGGGAGGCAGCCGACAGTGTGCCGGGATTCGAAATATTCACGGGCTCGGACAGCACTGATAGGCAGTGGCTCTGCTCAGGCGGCCTCAGGGCGTAGCCCTGGCCGGTGGAGTCTCATCGCCGCTGGCTGCGCAATCCTCCCCAGGGGTCCTCATGCCCGCTCAGTCAGCAGCGAGGATGCGGCAGATGTCGCCCTCGGTGCAGGTAGCGGGGTCGGTTGCGGAGGCGGTGTGGGTCAGCTCGCGCAGCATGGCGCGGGTCGCCTCCAGTTCGGCGATCCGGTGCTCGACGTCGGCGAGATGCCGGTCGAGGAGCTCGGTGACGTGACCGCAGGGCGGGCGGCCGCCGTCGCGGATCGCCAGGACGTCGCGGATCTCGGCGAGGCTGAGGCCGGCTGCCTGGGCGGAGCGAATGAAGCCGACCCGGGCCCGCGCATGGGCTGGGTAGTCGCGGTAGCCACCCGATGTGCGGGGTGGGTCCGCCAGCAGCCCGGCCTGCTCGTAGAAACGCAGGGTCTTGGGAGTGGTGCCGGTGGCGGCGGCGAGGGCTCCGATGCGCATGCCTCCACCGTAGCCCTTGACCTTCCAGCGCAGTGGAAGGTCTAGCGTGGGCCGCATGACCTGGAGGTGCTGCTGATGCACGTGGAGATGTTGACGGTTCCGGATTGCCCGAACGGCCCGGTGCTGCGGGAACGGCTGACCCTCGCCCTCGCGGGCCGCACGGACGCGGAGCTCACCGAGCACGTGGTCGACGACCAGCCGGAGGCGGAACGGCGCGGCATGCACGGTTCCCCGACGCTGCTGGTCGACGGCCGCGACCCGTTCGCCGCCCCGGGCGCCGCGGCCAGCGTGTCCTGCCGCCTCTACCGTGGCACGGACGGCCGGGTCGGCGGAGCGCCTTCCGTCGAGGAGCTACGGCGAGTACTCGGCGCTCCCGTGACCGGCGACGCGGACCGGGCTGCCGGCCGAGCCGGGCGGGGCCGTCTCGCCCCGATCGAGGGTGGCCTGCGGGCGGTGCAACAGGCCGTGGCCGTCCTGCGCTCCTTCGCCACCACCGGTGCCCCGCCCGAGCAGGCCGAGTTGAAGGCGGCGGCCGAGCCCTTCGCCGTACCGGCCACCCGGGTACTCGCAGAACTGGCCGCCGAGGACTTCCTCACCCTGGACGACACCGGTCACATCCAGGCCGCGTACCCGTTCTCCGTCACCGCCACCGAGCACGTCGTACGGATCGCCGGCGGGCCGACGGTGTGGTCGATGTGCGCGATCGACGCGCTCGGCATCCCGGTCATGCTGGGCTCCGACGCCGTCATCACCTCCACCGACCCGGTCACCGCTGACGCCGTCCGCGTGGAGTTCACCGGCGGAAAGACCACCTGGCAGCCGGCCGCCGCGGTGGTCTACTACGGCGCCGTCCCCGACACCGGCCCGGCTGCCGCCGTGTGCTGCGGCTACCTGCGCTTTTTCACCGGGCGCGCGACAGCCGAGCAGTGGACCGGGCAGCACGCCGACATCAGCGGCGCCGTCCTGGACCAGGCCGAGGCCGAGCGTCTGGGCGCGGACATCTTTGGCCCGCTGCTGGCTGCACCCGCGCAGTGATCGGGTCCTCCCCAAGGCGCGTCGTGCGGTCGTCGTCGGGGCGTTGCAGGAAGGGCCTTCGGGACACCGCAGGCACTCCAGCCTCTTCCTGTGACGAGCCCCCGCCCGGCCACCGCTGTGAGGCATCATGCAACCGCGTGCTGTTGGTGGTGTCCCCGTCACCGGGACCGTCAAGGGTTTCTGGGAAGCGGCGCGCCGCCGCGGACCGCCAGGATCAGCAAGGTGGGCCCAGCCGGGCGCCGCTTCTGCGGCCTTCGTGTTCAAGCAGTACGGCGTCGACATATTCATCTCCGGCCTGCATTCGTACAGGGTCATCCGGCCAGGTAAGAACGGCGTCAGTCGGCCATCCCCTCAGGCACCCCCGGGGGGTAAGGTGGTCGAACCTCGGCGAACGTGAGCACAGGTGGGAGACCATGACGACCCGGACAGCTCGCTGCGGCGGCAAAGCCGCCCGCAGAGCGTACGGGGTGCTCCTCACCCTGTGCGTCGCGCTGGCCGTGCTCGTCCACCATGAGACGTCCGCGACCGGAGTCTCCTCGGAGCAGAATTCCGTCCACGCGGTACATGCCACATCGGCTGAGGCCGCACAGTCCCTGTTGGGCTCTTCCACTCACAGTGCTGACACCGGTGGGTGCGCGACCCCTGGAATGCAGCACTGCACCACGGCGAGCGTCGACTCCGTACACCTCGCGGTGCCTGGGCAGAGCGGGTTCGCCTCCCTCCCCGACTTGCATCGCTCCACTGGGGGACGCTCCCCCGCCGGTACGGTCGACCGAGCTCCACCCGACTTGTCCGTCCTCTCTCGAATGCGCGTATAGGCCGACCGGACGGCACGCGCTGTGCCGTCCCTTCGCGACCGCATGGGCAGTTTCGAGATAGAGGACTCAACGAAATGAATAGCATCAACCGCCGCTCGGTCCTGCTCGCAGGGCTGGGAGTCGCTGGGGTCGGCACCCTCGCCGCCTGCAGTAACGGCTCCGGCAGCAGTGCCGGCCTGGTCAGTCCGTCCGGCTCGGTCGTCGCCGGCGCCGAGAAGAAGCGCGCCGGGACGGGACGGCAGCAGAAGCTCACCCTGACCGCGGCGCCCGCCAAGGTCGACCTGGGTGGTGGCGTCATGCCCAGGACCTGGGCCTTCGACGGCCGCACTCCGGGCAAGGAGGTCCGGCTCTCGGTTGGCGACACGCTGATTGCCGAGCTGTCGAACCAGCTTCCGAACAAGACGACCACGTCGATCCACTGGCACGGCATCGCGCTGCGTAACGACATGGACGGCGTGCCGCCCGCCACGCAGACGGCTGTCCGTGCCGGGTCCACCTTTACGTACCGCTTCATCGCGGACGCCCCCGGCACGTATTTCTTCCACCCGCACGTGGGCGTCCAGCTCGACCGCGGCCTGTACGCTCCGCTGATCGTCGACGATCCCAAGGAGACCCTCGCGTACGACGACGAGTGGGTCGTTGTCCTCGACGACTGGCTCGACGGCGTAACCGGGACCCCCGACGACGCCTTCGCCGAAGTCAAGCAGGGCATGGGCGGCATGGACATGGGCAGCAGCTCGAGTTCCACCAGCTCACACGGCGGCCACATGGGCGGGATGGACATGGGCGATTCCGCGGCCCCTTCTCCTTCGGGCTCTGCCTCGTCCGACGACATGTCGATGAAGTTCATGCTCATGGGCGCCACCAGCAAGCTGCTCGGTGGCGACGCCGGTGACGTGAAGTACCCGCACCACCTCATCAACGGGCGCGTGGCGAACGACCCTGACGTCTACACCGGCAGGCCCGGCAACAAGGTGCGCCTCCGGATCATCAACGCAGGCTCCGAGACCGCCTACCGAGTCGCCCTCGGCGAGCACAAGCTGACCATCACCCACACCGACGGCTTCCCGGTCCAGCATCGAGAGGTGGACACCCTGCTGATCGGCATGGGCGAACGCTACGACGTCCTTGTCACCCTCGGCGATGGACTGTTCCCGCTCGTGGCCCTGGCCGAGGGCAAAGACATGAACGGCCTGGCTCTGGTACGTACGGGCTCGGGCAGGAAACCGTCGGCGACCGTCCGCCCGAAGGAACTCGACGGCGTGTTCGTGACGTCGTCACAACTTCGCGCTGCCGACGACGTGCGGCTCAAGACCGCCAAGACCGACGTCACACACCAGATCAGGCTGAGCGGCGGCATGGAGAAGTACAACTGGACCATCAACGGCCATCCGTTCGACGTGGCCGACCCCGAAGCGAACCCGATCCTTGTCGAGAAGGGTCAGCGGGTACGGCTCGACTTCGTCAACGGCACCGACATGTGGCACCCGATGCACCTGCACGGCCACACGTACCAGCTCGGCGTATCCGGGCCACGCAAGGACACCGCGATCGTGCTGCCCAAGAAGAAGCTCTCCGTCTTCTTCGATGCCGACAACCCGGGCCAGTGGATGCTGCACTGCCACAACGCCTACCACGGCGAGGCCGGAATGATGGCGAACGTGGCCTACCGGGACTGACTCGCATCCGCACCGTCCGGACAGGCCCATTTCCTGGAAGGGGCCCGTCCGGACGAGATGGCGGAGGCGTGAGCCGAGGGTGATTCCTCAGCCTTCCGGCTTTCGAGCGACGCCGATGACGCACGGCGAGCTGGGCGTTGTGCGACCGTTGACGAGAAAGTCGAAGTGCCGTGCTTGTTCAATCGTGAATCCGGCGTCCATGATGGCCCGTTCGCTGTCCCGGTCGAGGTTGCAGCCTCCGCCGAGCAGCGGCCAAATGATGTTGATCCTGCGTTGCTTTCTCGCGAACCGGGGATCGGCGGAGCGGATGTGCTCGTAGAAGTAGAGCCGGCCGCCGGGCCGCAGTACGCGAGCGGCCTCGGCCAGCGCCCCTTCGACATCGGCGATGCTGCACAGGACGAGCGAGGCGACGACCCCGTCGACGGACCCGTCCGCCACCGGCAGATTCTCCGCCCGGCCCTCGCGGACCTCCACGAGAACGGATGAGTCGGCCGCCGCCCGCGTGGCGAGTGCCCGCAGTCGTGGCTCAGGTTCCACCGCGATGACCTTGCCCACTTGCGCTGGGTAATGCGGGAAGTTGGCTCCCGTGCCGGCGCCGACCTCGACGACGCAGCCCTTGGTGCCGGCGAGCAGTTCTTTGCGGTGCTCCACAGCGCCATGGGCTTCTGCGTAGGCGTTGATCTTCGGATAGATCCGCGCGAATAGTGGGTGCCTCACTCGTGACTGTCCGGCGGTAGCAGTGGGCATGACGGCAACTTCCTTCGGTAGGCGACAGCCTCAACCTACTACTCTCACGTAGTAGATACTATGCCTATGTAGTAGATGAATTGGTTCAGCCAGGCATGCAGCTCAGCGGTGTGGCGCCGATCAGCACCACTGAGCCTGCAAGTAACCAGGCGTACGCGGCGATTCCCGCGAGGGAGACGGCCACCCGCCATCGAGCAGGAGGCGCAGGTCGTGGTGGCAGGCCCGCTTCGAGCCGGGTGATCCGCGCGTCGAACAGCTCCGTGGCTCCCATGCCGCTGATGGGAGCGGTCACCGCCCAGTCGGGCATGTCGGACACCTTGAGCAGTGCCCCTGCGACCGCCGAGGTACCGCAGCGCGCGACCGCTTGGCGATCTGCGGCGAGTTCACGGTCGACTGCGAAGCCGGCCCGCAGGTGACCCAGCAGCGGAAGCGTGAAGTGGTGTGCTGTCAGGAGACCGGCGATCAGCGCTCTGAGTGGGTCGCGACTGCGGACGTGCTTTGCCTCGTGGGCGAGAACCGCAGTGAGTTCGCGCTCGGTAGCCAACGTTACGAGGCCGCTGCTGATGGCAACCCGCGGGAAGAGAAGTCCGTGGGTAAATGCGAACGGCATCGTGGACTCGATCACCGTCACGCGGCCTGTCAGGCGTGCGCGCCCGGCGGCGTTGTGGAGTTCAGTCTTGTACGCGGCGTTGCTGTCCATGCGAATGCGGAGCTCCCGGCTCATAGCTCGAGTCGCCCGCAGGCCCTTCTACAGTCGAACCGTCGACCGCACGCCGCCTACAGCGGAAAGCGCCAGCAGTAACCCGCCTGCCCAGACGGAGCCGAGGCTCACGCTGTCCCGGCCGTGATGTGTGAACTGCCAGGTGATGGCCATGGCCAGGCAGCACGCGACGTAAACCACTACTGCGCGGATGGCGACCGAGACCGAGACCAGCGTCCAGAATGCGAGGTTCCCGCGGTCGACCGCTGTCGGGCCGTTCACGACCGCTCATCCAACAGGCGCCGCAACCGCTCACGGAGCCCCGGATCGAGGGCTGCTTCCGCGGCGAAGTGCGCGACTGCGGCGTCCCCATGAGTGCGCAGCACCTCGCGTACGGCGAGCGCAGCCTCGTCCAAGACGGTCGGCGCGTAGACGTAACCGCGGCCTTGCCGGGCCCGGCTGAGAACGCCCTTTTCGGCGAGCCGGGCCATCACCGTCATAGCCGTCGTATAGGCGAGCGGCTGGGCCCGGTCCAAGTTCAGCCGGCTCAGCACCCGTCGGACGGTGACCGGATGCCTCTCGTCCCAGCAGACTCGCATGACCTCGCGCTCAAGCGCTCCCAGGGTCATCGGCACCACCTTCCTGGAATGATTTCTACTACATGAGCGTAGTACACCTGGCCGCGAGGGCGGGCAGCCGGCAGGGCTGTAACGACGTGATGTATGCCGACCGGGCATGGTGCTGCTCTCGGAGGGCGTACCTCGATGTGCTTCTGTGGTCTTCAGGAAGCGAGCGGCGCGAGTTCTGCAAAGGTCTTTCCGCCGTCGCGTGACTCGTACACACCGGTTTGTGTCGCGGCGAGGATGTGGTCGCCGTCTGCGGCGGTGAGCGCCTGCGGTGCTCCGCCGGGCACGGTCGTGAGCTGCTTCCACGTTGTGCCGCCGTCGTCGCTGCGACTCAGCTTGCCCAACGTGTCAATGCCGAACAGAGACTTCTCCTCGGGCCAGGACAGAAAAGCCTGGACCGGCCCTGCAGCCTTGCCGAAGGTGCGTCCGCCGTCGTTGCTGGTGACGATGCCCTCGGCCGTCGTGGCCAGCACCGTGTCGGCCCTGGTCGGGTCCACCGCGAGATCAAGGGCGCTCAGCACTGCCCGGTCGTCCCAGTTCTTGAGGTCGTTGCTGACCCTGATTCGCCCGTTCTCGTACCCGAAGACCGTGCCCTGGGCCGAGTCCAGGGAGTGGAAGTCGGCCTGGCCTGACAGCGACTGGGGTGCCCAGGTGCGGCCCGCGTCCTCGGTCTTGATCAGGCCGAGGTTGGCCGGACGGCCGCTGCCCGGCGCTCCGTGTCCACTGGCGATGAAGGCGTTCTTGCCCGTCACTGTGAAGCCCATGAAGTCATCCTTGCGATCGCCTACGAGCTTTGGCTGCTGGTCTTCGGCGACTGTGTAGAGGCCGTCGTGGGTTGCGACATACATGCGGCCATCAGCCGGGTCGACGCCGAGACCGTGCACATGCGAGAGCGCCGGCGTCGAAGCCGACGCCTCGCCCGTCTCGGACGCCTCGCCCCCGCAAGCGGTGAGGACGAGAAGAGCAAGCGCGGTGCCGCCGGCAGCGAGCAGGGTGCGGGTTGCCGGTAGTGCTGTCACAGAAGCTCCTAGGGTGATACGAGTTTGGTGCTCAGGTGCCAGGGCGCCACGCAGAGCGAACGCTGTGGAGACGGGTGATGCCGAAGTCTTGGTCACGGTGTGGAGCGTGGATGGCCCGTGTGACTGCCCCCTTTGCAGCCGGTCTTTGGCGGCGCCGGTACCCCGTACGGAAGTGGTCGGCCACGCACCGTTGGGTGGCATCGGCCGACGGTTCGTTCCCAATCCGGACCCCTCTGGGTGACTGTGGTCAGCCGAGACCGGGCGGGCAGGCCACCAGCAGCGGGAGCACAGGAACCGCCGCAGCCATGACAGCGACGGACCACCACAGCGCGGGGTGCGGCGCTTCGCGCGGTCCCAGGACCCGCTTCGCGCGGATCAGGACGGATTGGCCGCCCGCTGAGAACGCTCCCTGCGGGGTCTGCGCCGCAGCCATCTCGTACATCGCGGTGACGAGCACCTCGTGGGAGTGGCTGCGCAGTGCGCGATCGTCCGCGACCATCTCCAGCAAGAGCGCTGTCTGCTCCCGGACGTGGCGAGCCAGCGGCAGCCGACGGAACACGGAGTGGAAGGCCTCAGCAGCGGCCAGCGCGAGGTGGTGATGGCCCGCGATGTGCGCCTGCTCGTGCTTCAGTACGGCATCGAGCTGCTCGGGCGTCAATCGGTGTACCGCCGCGTCGCTGATCACGATCCGTGGGCGGCGGCCGGGCAAGCAGTACGCGGCGGGAACGTCGTACGGCAGGACTGTGGCACGCAGCCGGGCCGAGTGGCGGCCCACCAGGTCCACGGCTTCCCGATGCCGTGCTCGGGCTCTGCATGCTCGTACGACGTGCCAGGAGAAGCTCGCGACCAGGGCGAGCGCGAGGACAGCCGGCAGAGCGATGGCGAGCCGGTGCGCCGTGCCGGGATCGGGCCGACCCGCACTCGCCTCCAGTCCGCAGAAGTGCAGCAGGCCCACCAGGCCGGCGTGCAGATGCTCGGTCGGCAAGGCGAGGCCGTAAGCGGTGAGCGTGGCAGCGACCGAGAACGAGACCGCCAGGGCTTGCCACACCGCTGCCGCCAGGGCGGGAGCGCGATAAGGCCAGCTGCTGCGCAGCAGCACTCTCGGGGCGATGAATCCGACGGCTGCCGTGTAGCCGATCAGAGCAGATGCCGAGATCACGGCTTGGCCTGTCGCCCTACGCTGCGAAGCGCCCTGCGGAGGGCGGCTACCTCGTCCTCCGACATGCCCTCGACGAAATGCACCAGCGCCGCCGAGCGGTCCTTGCTGGCCCCGAGGCCGTCCTCCATCAGCGCGGCAGCGTACGCCTCGCGGCTGCGGACCGGTGTGTACAGCCAGGCACGTCCCTCCTTTCCGCGCGACAGCCAGCCCTTGGAGTACAGGATGTTGGTGACGGTCATCACGGTGGTGTAGGCGAGAGGGCGGGTCTCGTTGATGTCATTGACGACCTCGCGCACAGTCGCAGGACGATTCCACGTCCAGAGGCGATCCATGATCTCCGCCTCAAGGTCCCCCAGCCGCCGCATTGCTCTGCCTTCCTTCCGTCGCCCAGTACGCAGCTCCATAGTAGACGGGCGTCCGTTCAGGCCTCGCGTACAGATACCGAGAAGGAGACACGCGCCACAGATTCGAGAGAGTGCCCAACCGACGGGCTTCACGGCCGTTTCGCAGCGACTGCATGTCATGCCGGACACGTAGTACGCCTCCTTCAACGCGTCGGACTCCGCACTTCCGTGGCGAATACCCCGGGCCGGTCTTTGGCCCCGCGTCGACCCCGGTGGCGGCCGGGATGCGAGGGACCAGTGATCCGTGCACGATGAGGCCGTGACACGCCTCGGCCAGAACGAGGCACGTGCGGGCACTGTCCCGTCCCAGCGCCGGACCGCGGGACTCGAAGGGGCCGGGCCCGGCCCGGCCGGCGGTCAGGACGCCGCGGCGGCCACCCCCACCGGTGGGAGTGGCCCCAGGCAGAAGGCGGCACCGCCCGGTGGCCAGCAGCCGACGCTGTACGAGCGCGTCGAGGCCCTCCTGGTGAGGTTCAGGCCCGGTGCTCCCCAGACCGCCCGGGGCATCGCCCAGGAGATCGGCCACGCGAACCTGCGGAGCCTGCGGCCCGTTCTGGACCGGATGGCCGTGCAAGGGGTGCTGGTGAAGACCGAACTCCATCCGCGCCGCGCCACCTGGCTGGTCGAGCGCATGAACATTCCCATCCCGCTGCCCGTCCTGCTCGCGGCGGCCGGCCTCGACTCGCTCCACGCCCTCTCCCGCCTCCTGCCCTACCTCAAAGGCACCGGCGCCGAGCAGGCCTATACCATCCTCAGGGAGATGCCGTGACCCCCGCCCCGTCCCGCACGTCCACACCGGCGCACCGCCCTGGCTGCACCAGCTGCGCGAACGCCGCCAGAGCGTCAGAGCCGCCGACTTCACCCGCGCCCGCCAGCTCGTCGACCGCTCCGGCATCATCCCCCTGCTCCACCAGGCGCAGCAGCGCGCCCGCAAGTCCAATGCCGGGCACACCCGCACCGTCAGCCTGGAGGCCCTGTTCATCGCCATGACCCTGGACTCCTGGCGCAACCAGGGACGCGTCGTCCTGGCCGAGGTCGCCGACATCCTCGCCCAGCAGCTCACCCCCGCCGCACGCGCCCAACTCGCCCTGCCCACCTGGCCAGACGACACCGACGGTTTCGAGTCCGCGTACCTGGCCGTGCGGCGCACTTTCCACGCTGCCGAGGCCGTCATGGACCCCTCCCCTCTGCCCAAGCACCGCCTCCCGCGCGCGGAGGCCCTGCGTCTGGAGCCAACCCGCCCGCCGCCGCCCTTCCAACCGCCACAAGCTCAGGAACCCCCACCGCTGGACCCCGGGCGGCTACCTCCCCGACAACACCCCGGAAACCTGACCCACCCCACCCCCCACACCCCACCTGAACAGCACAAACACATCTGGCCCTCTGCGAACCCGCAGAGGGCCAGACCCATATCCACCACAACAACAAAACCGGTCAAAGCGACAAAGTGTCGCTTTGACCGGCTCCATTTGGTCGGTTGACCCTGGTGTCCGAGGGGGGACTTGAACCCCCACGCCCGATAAAGGGCACTAGCACCTCAAGCTAGCGCGTCTGCCATTCCGCCACCCGGACCAGGTGGTCGGCCCCGGTTTCCCGCGGCGACATGGAAAACAATACCAGGGGTTCGGGGTGGCTCTCACCTGCGTTTCCGGTGGTCAGTGCGGTGCGGTGGACGTCCCCGGCGCGATCCGGCGGACTTCCCCCTGCCGTACGTACGGTCCGTCGCGGCACGCGTACGCACGGTGTCGGCCGGCGGTCACGGCATCAGGTGACGGTCCGGGAAATTGCCCGGCAGCCGCTCCCCCGCGGGGCCGTCCGTCACCGCGCGTACCAGCGGTTCTCCGCCCACGAACGCGCCCTGCCAGGAGGCGCCGAAGCTGAACTGCAACGCCACCAATTACGGTCTGGTGTACAGCGGAAAGCTGATCAGCGGGCTCTTCGGCGGTGGCCTCGGCGCCATGGTGGTCGACGCGTGGGGCTACAACGGTGCCTATGCTCTGGCCGGCGGTATTTCCATGGTGGCGGCGTGCATCGCGCTGATGCTGAGGCAGCCGGGCCGGCCGAGGGTGCGGGACATCGCCCCGAATCCGCAGCCGATCAGCCGGGAAGCCGTCCGACCGGTGCCGCAGGAGCGGATCTCCGGGCACCACAAGGGCGCGTTCATCATCACCGGATCGGGGAGGACGACCGGCGGATCCTCGGCCGGTCCCGGGGTTGGTCGCGCAGTTCGCGGTGCTGGTCAGGCACCGTACGCTCCTGGTGACTGCCGTGGAGCGTACGGTGCCTGACGTCACCGGGCGGGCGTTTGCGCTGTTCCCCGGTGTTCAGGAATTCGGGGTGAGGCGCGGACCGCTCCTCCGGTGCCGCCGATGGTTCTACTTGCGCAGCGCCGCCAAATTGTCGTAACCGGTCCGCGCATGGTTCAGGGACTGCGCGGGGACGGTCGAGCTCGGTGCGTTGTCCTGCTCGACCATCGGGTTGTGATAGTTCTTCGCCCCGACGCGGCGGAAGAACGTCCGGTAGTCGATGACCCCGGTACCGAAGGGGACCATGTCGTAGCCTTGACCGTTGGTTGTGTTGACGATGCCGTCCTTGGCGTGGAACAGCGGGTAGCGCTTGGTGTTGCCGCGGACCAGTGCCGCCGGGTCGAAGATGTTCTCCTGCTGCGATCCGTCGTGCGCCGTGTAGGTGTGGAACTTGTACTGGGCGACGTGCGCCCAGAAGATGTCCATCTCCAGCCATACGGACTTCGGGTCGGTGACCTGAAGGAAGTACTCGAGCTTGCGGATGCCGGAGCTGCGGGTGGGGCGGCCCTGCGCGTCCAGCGGACCGCCGTCGAGCAGGAAGCCGTAGGCCGCGTCGTGGTTGTGGGTGTACAGCTTGATGCCCGCACCCTGAGCGATCCGTCCCAGCGTGTTCCACTTGTCGGCGGCCACGTCCCAGTCGGCGCGGTAGGCGCTGCCGGTGGGGTCGCCGCCGGTGCCCATGTGTTCCATGCCGAGGATGTTCGCTATCTCGAGGTGGCGCTTGAACTGGTCCAGGTCGCTCTGGCTCAGCGGCCAGGACGACGGGATGAAGCCGTGGTTGCCCTGGGCGCGCAGACCGTAGTCGTCCAGCCACGAGCGCAGCAGCTTCGCGCCTTCCACCGATTCGAGGTTGCTTCCGCCAGGTGCGTTGGCGTGCTGGCCGTACCCGGCGAACTCGACCTGCTGGTAGCCGTAGCGGGCCAGCTCCCTGAAGACCTCGCGGAAGCCGGAGGGAAGGTCGGTGGCAAGCGGATCCCGGCCCGTGGCGTCGCGCACGGTGTACAGGATGATTCCTCGTTTCGCCGCCGGGACCAGAGCCTGGCCGACGCCCCGCCCGTTGCTGGAGGCGGTCTGGGCGAGGGCCGGCGACGCGCCGAAGGCGGGCGCGGCGATCGCCGCTGCCGCAGCGGCCGTGCAGGTGCTCAGAAAGCGGCGGCGACTGACGCCGAGGCTGCGGCGCAGGGCGCCGTCCGTTCCGGATTCGTCGTTGTACGCGGTCACGGTCTCTCTCTTTCTCGAAGATGCTCGAAACGCTGTGCACGGACCGGTCTCATGCGAGGCCGGCAAGCGTGAGGAGCAGGGACTTCACCTCGGTGGCCCGGACGGGGCCGGTGAACGCGTGGGGGGTGGAGCACAGGATGAGCGGACCTTCTTCGTCGCTCATGGGGAGGCGGCCGTGGCTGCCGCGAATGGGTGAGGGGTCCAGCGGTACGACCGCCATGCGGTAGCGCATGCCGAGTTTCTTGCGGGCGACCGCCGTGGCCGCCTTGACCCGGACGTACGGGTCCTGGGGGTCCAGGAAGAGTTCGACGGGGTCGTAGCCGGGTTTGCGGTGGATCTCGACGAGCTGTGCGAAGTCGGGCGCGTGGGCGTCGTCGAGCCAGTAGTAGTACGTGAACCAGGCATCGGGGTCGGCGACGGCGACGAGTTCGCCGGAGCGGGGGTGGTCCAGGCCGTTGGCCTTCTTGCCCTCGTCGTCGAGGAGCTCCTCGATGCCCGGCAGGTCCTGGAGGGCTTCGCGGGTCGCTTCCAGGTCCTCGGGGCGGCGTACGTAGACGTGGGCGAGCTGGTGGTCGGCGACGGCGAAGGCGCGGGAGGCCATCGGGTCGAGGTACTCCATGCCGTCCTGGGTGTGGACCTCCAGGAGGCCCGCGCGGCGCAGGGCCCGGTTGATGTCGACGGGCCGGTCGACGCGGGTGATCCCGTACTCGGAGAGGGCGACGACGGTGCGGCCCCCACGTCGGGCGTCGTCCAGGAGGGGTGCCACGGCCCGGTCGAGATCGGCGGCGGCGCGGTAGGAGCGGGGGTCGTCGGGGCCGTAGCGCTGCAGGTCGTAGTCGAGATGCGGGAGGTAGCACAGGGCCAGGTCGGGGTGGCGGGTGTCGAGGATGTGCCGGGTCGCGTCGATGATCCACTGGGAGGAGACGAGGTCGGCGCCGGGGCCCCAGAAGTGGAAGAGGGGGAAGGTGCCGAGCTTTTCGGTGAGTTCGTCGTGCAGGGCGGGCGGCCGGGTGTAGCAGTCGGGTTCCTTGCGGCCGTCGGCGTAGTAGACGGGGCGCGGGGTGACGGTGATGTCGGTGTCGGCGCCCATCGCGTACCACCAGCAGATGTTGGCGACGGTGTAACCGGGGTGGGCGCGGCGGGCGGCGTCCCAGAGTTTGTCCCCGGCGACCAGACCGTTGTGCTGGCGCCAGAGCAGGATGTCGCCGAGCTCGCGGAAGTACCAGCCGTTGGCGACGATGCCGTGCTCGGCGGGGGTGGTGCCAGTGAGGAACGTGGACTGGGCGGCGCAGGTGACGGCGGGGAGGACGGTGCCGAGGGGGGCGTGGGTGCCGGACTGCCCCAGGGCCTTGAGGTGGGGCATGTGGTCGAGGAGTTGTGGGGTGAGGCCGACGACGTCGAGAACGAGAAGGGGGGTGGGCGCGGTGGCCGTGGTCGTCTGCTCGGCGGGGTGCTCGGCTGCGGTCACGGGAGCTCCTTGAGCCCGAGGTCGACCAGGAGGTCGCGGGCGAGGGTGAGTTCGGCGGCGATGCCGTCGGCGAGCTGGGTGCGGGTGCGCGGGCGCAGTGCGGCCGGTAACGCCTGCCAGGTGTACGTCTCGACCTCCAGGTGCCGGGTGAGGGGCCGTGCGCCGCCGACGAGCCGGGTCAGCGTGGACCGGAGGACGGGAAGAGTGGAGGTGAGCGGCGGTGATGGGGGTGCGTGCAGGGGGACGTGGAAGTGGGCGCGCCACGGGGCGCCGTCGGGCAGGACCCGGCCGCTGAGCGCCGCGGCGAGGTCGTCGGTGCCGCGCAGTCCGGCGGCGGTGCTGGTGCGGGTCTGATGGAGGAAGCGGGGCTCGGCGAAGGCGGCGAGCGCGGCGCGTACCTCGGGGAGGTGGGGGTGTTCCGCGTGCAGTGCGGCGGAGAGCTGTGCCTTGGCGACCGGGATGCCCGCTGTGCGGAGCGCGTCGATAGCGGCGCCGGGGTCCTCGAAGGAGGTTGCCAGGTGGCAGGTGTCGATGCAGATGCCGATGCGTGGGTGTCCGACGGCGGTGAGGGGTGCGATGGCGTCGGCGGTGGTCTCGACGGTGCAGCCCGGCTCGGGTTCGAGACCGATGCGGATGGACTTCCCGGTGAGCTCGGCCAGCGCGTCGAGGCGTTCCGCGAGGGTGGTGAGCGCGGTGTGTGCGAGACCGGCGGCTTCGGCGTCCGTATCGAAGGGGGTGCGCCAGGCTATGGGGAGGGTGGAGATGGTTCCTTCGGTGACGTCGTCGGGGAGCAGGCCGGCGAGGAGCCGGGCGAGGTCGGTGGTGTGGGCGAGCCGTTCGGGGTCGGTCCAGTCCGGTTTGTACACCCGGTACTTGACCTCGTCGGCGCCGAAGCCCTCGTACGGGAAGCCGTTGAGGGTGACGACCTCCAGGCCGCGCCGGTCCAGTTCGGCGCGCAGGGAGCGCAGTCGGGAGGGATCGTTGATCAGGCTGCGGGCGGCGTCCCTGGCGAGCCAGAGGCCGATGCCTAGCCTGTCCCGGCCCAGGCGTTTGCGGACCGGTTCGCAGTGGTCGCGCAGTTGGGCGCGGACCCCGTCGAGCGTCTCGGCGGGGTGCACGTTGGTGCAGTACGCGAGGTGGACGGTGGAACCGTCGGGGTGACGGAAGCGCATCGCCTCACTCCCCGCCACGCAGGATGGAGTTGCCCTCGTGGAGTGGTTGCGGTGCGGCGATGTCGAGCTGGAGGCGGCCGCTCTGGCCGTAGAAGGCGACGGGGTTGCGCCAGAGCACCTGGTCGACGTCGTCCTCACCGAATCCGGCGGCGAGCATCGCGTCGCCGACCTTGCGGGTCTTGAGCGGGTCGCTCCTGCCCCAGTCGGCGGCCGAGTTGACCAGGACCTTCTCGGTGCCGTGGCTCTTGAGGATCGCGATCATGCGGTCCTCGTCCATCTTGGTGTCGGGGTAGATGGAGAAGCCGGCCCAGCAGCCGCTGTCAGTGGCGTCCTTTACGGTCGTCTCATTGAGGTGATCGAGCAGGACCCGCTCCGGGGGGAGATGGGATTCGCGGATGACGTCGAGGGTGCGGTGCAGACCGGCGAGCTTGTCGCGGTGCGGGGTGTGTACGAGAGCGGGCAGGCCGTGGTCGGCGGCGAGCTGGAGCTGGGCGGCCAGGGCGGTGTCCTCCGCCGGGGTCATGGAGTCGTAGCCGATCTCGCCGACGGCGACGACGGAGTCCTTGACGAGATAGCGGGGCAGGGCGTCCAGGACGGGGGTGCAGCGCGGGTCGTTCGCCTCTTTGGGGTTGAGGGCGAGCGTGCAGTGGTGGGCTATGCCGTACTGGGCGGCGCGGAAGGGCTCCCAGCCGAGCAGGGCGTCGAAGTAGTCGAAGAAGCTGGCGGGCGAGGTGCGGGGCTGGCCGAGCCAGAAGGAGGGTTCCACGAGGGCGCGGACGCCCGCGTCGTACATCGCCTGGTAGTCGTCCGTGGTGCGGGAGGTCATATGGATGTGAGGGTCGAAGATGCGCATCAGGACTCCTCCGTGGGGGCCGCGGGGCCGGGGGTGGTGAGGTCGAGGACGCGGGTGAGATCAGCGGGGACGCTGCGGCCCGCGGCAATACGTTCGGCCGCGAAGTCGCCGAGCATGCGGGCGAGTTCCGCGTCGCCGCGCGAGCGCCGCGCCAGTTGGTCGACGGCCTCGACGGGGACACCGGTGAAGAGGCATTTGAGAATGGCGTGGCGCCAGTTGTGCACATCGAGGTGGGCGGCGGCATACGGTCCGACGGCCGCGGCGACCAGCCGGGTGTCGTTGGTGCGCAGGGCGTCCTCGACGAGCGGAAGGGCGGTGGGGCCGAGGTCCAGCCGGTGCAGAGTGAGCAGGACGGCGCGTCGTTCGGCGGCGGTGCCCTGCTCGTAGAGCCTGGTGAGGGCAGGCAGTGCGGCGCGGGCCTCGATGAGCAGCAGGGCGCGTACGGAGTCGGCGTGTTCGAGTCCGCAGTGCCGGCCGGCGCCCGCGTACCGCAGCTCCCACGACGGTACGGCGTACGGGCCGCCGGGCCGCTGTTCGGTGTCTTCGTGCGAGGCGGCGTGTCCGGCCTCGGCGAGGGCCTCGTCGAGCCAGGCGCGCGCGGCTCCGCCGAGCCGGGCGTCGAGTTCCTTGCGGGTCAGCAGCGGCGTGGTCGTCGGGTTCATCGGCATGGCGTCGTCGCTCCCTTCGCGGTTTCAGCGTCCTGACGGGCCGTGCTTGCGGAGGAACTCGATGGAGGTGCGGGCGAGTTCGGGTCCGGCGTGGGAGTGACGGGGCAGCTCGACGACGGTCAGACCGCGGTAGCCGGTGTCCGAGAGGGCGTCGAGCGCTTCGAGCACGGGCGGGAAGTCGATATCGCCGTCGCCGAACGGGAGGTGTTCGTGGACGCCCCTGCGCATGTCCTCGATCTGGACGTGCCGCAGCCAGGGCGCGGCGTCGCGGACGCAGTCGGCGGGCGGGGCGGGCTCCAGGCATTGGCAGTGGCCGATGTCGAGGGTGAGTCCGAGCGGTGGTGGGTCGCCGCTGAGGACGCGCAGGTGGTGGAAGCCGGCGAGATCGGCGAGGAGGTGTCCGGGCTCGGGTTCGATGGCCAGGGGGATACCGGAGCGGTCGGCGGCGTCCAGGACGGGGGCGAGGGAGTCCGTGAGCCGCTGCCAGGCCGTGTCGGGGGTGGTGTCCGGTGGGGTGATGCCGCTGAAGCAGTGCACGGCGTGGGCGCCGAGGTCGGCGGCGATGCCGACGGCTCGGACGAGCAGCCGGGTGCGGGCGGCTCGGGCCTCGGGGTCCGGGTCGAGGAGGGACGGGCCGTGCTTGCGGCGGGGGTCGAGGATGTACCGGGCCCCGGTCTCGACGGTGACACCGAGGCCCAGCTCCTGGAGCCTGGACGCCACCCGGCGGGTGCGGGCGTAGAGGTCCTGGGCGAGGGGGTCGAGGTGCATGTGGTCGAGAGTCAGGCCGACCCCGTCGTAGCCGAGGTCGGCGAGGAGGCCGAGGGCGTCGTCCAGGCGGAGGTCGGTGAGACCGTTGGTGCCGTAGCCGAGGCGGATCGTCATGTGAGGCTCACCTTCCGGGCGAGGGTGCGGGCGAGCGGGACGAGCCCCATGACGGCGAACCCGGTTCCGGCTGCTCCGGCGCGGGTGGCCAGGGCGGCCTGGAGCGGGATCATCGCGCGGATGCCGCCGCCGACGGCGCGCTGGGTGAGCGGCGGGGACGGGTTGAGGGCGGCGTGGAGGAGGGGCCCGGCGGCGGTGCGGAAGTAGCTGCCGGTGAGCGCGGTCAGGAGAAGGCGGGGGGTGGTGGAGGCCGGGGTGGCCCAGGGCCGGTGCGAGAGGTGCGCCGTCCGCGTCCGGCCGTGTCCCGCGTGCCGGGGCGTTTCCTCGGGCCTCCCCGGTTCCGCGAGCGCGCCCCCGGGCTTGCGCAGGGCCGCGGCGCCCAGTGCGGTGACGGCTGCGAGCGCGGCGAGGGGGGCGGTGGTGGATCCGCCCTGCGCCTCGTGCCGGGAGACGGCGGTGACGGCGTAGGTGTGCGCGCCGAGCAGTCCGGCGGCCGGGAGGGCGCTGCGTATGCCGCCGCGCGCAGCCGCACCAGGGGCCGGTCCCGGACCCCACCGCGTCGGTCTCTTCGCGGCCCCCGTGGCTGTGGCCCCGAGCAGGAGATCCAGTCCTCGCGCCGCTGCCATTGCCGCCGGTCCCGCCGGGGTGTGTTTGAGGCGGAGGTCGTAGGCCCAGACCGTCGCCGCCAGTCCCGCGGCGACCGCGAGGGCCGGGCGGCCGGCCCGGGCGGCGAGGCCCAGGCCCGCGGCCGTCAGCGCGCCCGCCGCCGCGAGGGCCGCGCCGGGGGCGATCCGTCCCGAGGGGATCGGCCGGTGCGGGCGGTCGACGGCGTCCTCGTCGCGGTCGGCCCAGTCGTTGAGGGCCATCCCCGCCTCGTACAGGCAGAGCGAGGCGCCGATGGCGAGCGCGGTGCCCCGGTCGGGGCGCCGGCCCCTCGCCGCCGCTCCGGCGAGTGCGTCGCCGGGGACGGTGAACAGCGCCGACACCCGCAGCAGTTCCGCCCAGTCCCGTACCGTCACTTCTCCCCCCGCAGCGTGTCGGCGAAGGCCAGCAGCTCCCCGTACTGCTCGAAGAGTGCGGCCGGGCCGCCGTCCGGGTCCTTGAAGTAGAAGCCGAGCTGGGGCAAGGGGCCGGTCAGTCCCTTCTCGTGGGCGCGGGCGACCAGTCTCGCCAGGTCCAGGACCAGGGGTGCGGCCAGTGCGGAGTCGCACCCCTGCCAGGTGGTCTGGAGCACCATGCGCGCCCCGAGGAATCCGTCGAACGCGATGTGGTCCCACGCCGTCTTCCAGTCGCCGAGGGCCGGTACGTCGTCGATGTGGACCTCGCCCTCGGGCGCCGTTCCCAGCGTGTCGGCGAGGACGCGTTCCTTGCCCGCGTTCTTGGCCGCGGCCGCGCCCGGGTCGGCCAGCGCCGCTCCGTCCCCGCCGCCCAGCAGGTTGGTGCCCGACCAGGCCCGTACGGGCAGGGCGCGTTGCACGAACATCGGGGCGAGTACGGAGCGGAGCAGCGTCTGGCCGGTCTTGCCGTCGCGGCCCGCGTGAGGAAGTCCGCAGCCCGCGACGGCGTCCTGGAGCGCGGGGGTGCGCAGCCCGGTGGAGGGGGTGAAGTTGATGTACGGGCAGCCGGCCCGGAGCGCTGCCGCGGCATAGAGCGAGCTGGCGGCCAGCCGCGGGCCGCCGGGGACGGGGACGGGTTCCGTGGAGGCGACGTTGACCACGACCGTCCTGGTCAGGCCGTTGCGGTGCCCGAAGTCGACGAGATCGGCGGCGAAGGCGGTGATGAGTTCCTCGTCGCTGCGGGTGTCGCCGGGCAGCGGCCCGCCGGGCCGTATCTCCGCGTCGGCGGCGGCGAGTTCGGAGCGCACGGCCCGGGGCAGTCCGTGCGGCAGCACTCCCCCGGCGGCCAGGGCCTCGGCCCGTTTGGGCAGGGGACAGCCGACGGTGTCGTGTCCGCCGAAGACCAGGGAGGTCAGGGTGGGCAGCCCGCTGTCGGCGAACGGCGTGGTCTCGGTGACCATGCCGGCCGCCGGGTGGAGCCCTGCCGCGACCGCCGCGCACCCCGCTGTGGCGGTGGTGGCGACGGAACCGCGTGCTCCGATGAACCAGACTCCGGTACGAACGGCGGATGCTGACACGGGCTGCCTCCCTGGCTGGGGGTGCTGGCTGGGCAGAGCGAGTGGCGCTGTGCGACGGGGGAGCAGGATCGAAGAGGGAACCGGATCGAAGGCGGAACAGGACCGTGGGCGGAACAGGACCGAAGAGGGAACAGGAACGACGAGGGAACACGACCGACGAGGTGGGACGGCCGGGTGGTGACGGCGGGCGGGGAGGTTTTCCCTTCCCCGCCCGCCGTCGGCCGGGGGGACCGCCCTACGCCGAGGGCAGTTCCTTCAGTTGGATGTTGCGGAAGGACACATGGTCATTGGCACCGTGGTTCTGGATGCCGATGTAGCCGTCCTTCAGGCTCCGTACCGGATCGGTGTTGGTGAAGTCGTTGATCTTCACTCCGTTGAGGAAGACCTGGAGACGTTCGCCCTGGACCTTGATCTCGTAGCTGTTCCACTGGCCGGGCGGCCGCAGGGCCTCGTCGCGGGCCTTGATGTCCGCCGCCTTGAAGGTGTAGATCGAACCCGTGGTGCGGTCGGGAGCGTCGGTGGCGTCGATCTGGACCTCGTAGCCGTTGTTCACCGCGGACCAGGGGTCGTCGGACTCCGGGAAGCCGACGAAGACACCGGAGTTGTCGTCGCCCTGCATCTTCCAGTCGAGCTTGAGCGAGTACGACCCGAGCTCCTTGGCCTGGTAGGTGAGCAGACCCATGCCGCCCACGGAGCGCAGTTCACCGTCGACGATGTCGAACTTTCCGGGGCCGGCCTGCTTCCACCCTGCGAGGGTCTTGCCGTTGAAGATCGACCGGTAGCCGGTGTCGGGTTTGCAGTCGGCCTTCACCTGACCGGCCGCGTACCGCATGCCGCCGAGGAGGAGCCCCCGGAAGGCCGGTTCGGTGTACGACTCCTTGGTGTGGCCGAGGCCGGTGTAGAAGGAGCGGCCGCCCTGGTAGGCCTGGCACCAGGTGATCGGGTGGTCGCCCTTCATGGTGCCGCCGGTGTAGGTCGTCTCGTCGAGTGTGGCGAGGACCTTGGCCTGACCGCGCGGGTTGGTGCGGTAGTTGTACCACTCGTCGGTGCGGTTCCACTCGTCGTCGAGGTGGGCGGTGGCCGGGTGCTTGTGGTCCTCGACGCGGACGGTGGCGGGCTGGATGGCGGGGTGCGAGGAGAAGTACGCCCCGACGAGTCCGCCGTAGAACGGCCAGTCGTACTCCGTGTCCGCCGCCGCGTGGACGCCCATGTAGCCGCCACCGGTGGCCACGTAGTTCTCGAATGCCTTCTGCTGGTCGGCGTTGAGCACATCACCGGTCGTCGACAGGAAGACGACGGCGTCGTACCGCGCCAGGTTGCCCGTGGTGAACTGGCGGGCCTCCTCCGTCGCGTCGACGGTGATGTCGCTGCCCTTGCCGAGTTCCTTCAGCGCGGCGATGCCGTCGGGAATCGCGTCGTGGCGGAAGCCGGCCGTCTTCGAGAAGACCAGGACCCGCTTGGCGGCCTTGCCGGCGGTGCTGCGGCTGAGCTCGAAGTCGTCGACGTCGTACAGCGCCCCGTCGCCTCCCTTGAAGACGAGGAAGAGCTCGGTGGCCTTCTTGGGGACGTTGCGCAAGGTCACGTCGACCTGCTGGAAGGTCTCCCAGCCGCCGGTCACCGGTACCGGGGTCGAGCCCAGGAGCGTACCGGTCGCCGAGCCTGCCCGTACCTCCAGGAATCCTCCGCTTCCACCGGACGAGATGCGGGCGGTGAGCTTGTTGGAGTCGCCCAGGATGTACGGCTTGAAGGAGATCCAGTCGCCGTTGTGGATGTCGCCGACGGTCTTGCCGCCGTTGGCGGTCGCCTTGTCGTAGACCTTGATCCCGGACGAGGCACTGAAGTGCTCGGCCTGGCGGTGCCTCGGCTGGAGCTGGGCCTGGTCGTGACCGGACAGGGACGCCTGGCCGCCGCCTCCGCCGTCCGTGTAGGAGGCGTCGATGACCCCGAAGATGTTGGCGTTCGGGTCGTGCCCGCCGTCGACGGCGGTCTTGATCGTGCCGGAGCACCCGTTGACGGTGGTGATCGGGTGGCCGTGGCTGTCGTGGCCGAGGACGAAGCGGACCTCGACCTTGGAGCAGTCGATCGTGCCGTCCTCGGGATCGGTGACGGTCACCTTGAACGGGACGTCGTCCCCGAAGGTGAACAGCTGCCCGTCACCGGGGAGTTTCAGTTCCACCTTCGGTGCCGTGTTGCCGACCGTGACATGGACACTCGCGGAGGCGGTCCGGCCGGTCGGGTCCTTGGCGGTGACGGTCGCCGTGTAGGTGCCGTTCTTCTTGTACGTGTACGTGGGGTTGGCCGCCGTCGAGGTGCCGCCGTCACCGAAGTCCCAGGCGTACGTCAGCGGGTCGCCGTCCGGGTCGACGGTGCCCTGCGAGGAGAAGCTCACCTTGAGCGGCGTCGTGCCCGAGGTCTTGTCGGACGACGCGACGGCGTTGGGCGAGCGGCCGCCGGTGGCGTTCTCGATGCGGTAGAGGGCGGAGTTCGCGTCGCCGCCGAACCAGCTGGTGCCGTAGTCGAGGACGTACAGCGCCCCGTCGGGTCCGAAGGCCATGTCCATCACCTGGGTCCCGGTCCACGGAACGGGGTTGATGGACTGGACGGTGCCGTTGGCGTCGTGCTTGATGGCCTTGATCCAGCGCCGGCCGAACTCTCCGGCGAAGAACTGCCCGTCGTAGGCCTCGGGGAACTTCACGGGCGAGTCGAGGTCGGCGTCGTAGTGGTAGACGGGGCCGCCCATCGGCGACTCGGAACCGGTGCCGAACTCGGGCACGGATCCGCCGTCGTAGGGAATCCAGGCGGGCTGGGCGGGCGGCAGGTCCACGAGGCCGGTGTTGTGCGGCGAGGTGTTCTTCGGGGCGTTGCAGTCGAAGGACGCGCCGGACGTCTTCGTCGCGAAGTCGTAGTCGACGTAGGCGTCGTTCTTACCGGTGCAGAACGGCCAGCCGAAGTTGCCCGGCTCGGTCACCCGGGCGAACTCGACCTGGCCCGCCGGACCGCGCTTGGGGTCGGCCGCGCCCGCGTCGGGCCCGTAGTCGCCGACGTAGAGGATGCCGGTGGCCTTGTCGACGGAGAACCGGAACGGGTTGCGGAAGCCCATCGCGTAGATCTCGGGGCGGGTCTTGTCCGTACCCGGTGCGAAGAGGTTCCCGTCGGGGATGGTGTACGAGCCGTCCTCGGCGACCTTGATCCGGAGAATCTTGCCGCGCAGGTCGTTGGTGTTGCCGGAGCTGCGCCTGGCGTCGAACGCCGGGTTGCGGTCGGGGCGCTCGTCGATCGGTGTGTAACCGTCGGAGGCGAACGGGTTGGAGTCGTCGCCGGTCGACAGATACAGGTTGCCCTGGGCGTCGAAGTCGATGTCGCCGCCGACGTGGCAGCAGATGCCGCGCGAGGTCGGGATGTCGAGGATCTTCTTCTCGCTGGCGTTGTCGAGGGTGCCGTCGGCCTTCAGGACGAAGCGCGAGAGGCGGTTCACCCCGTCGAACTTGGCGAAGTCGGCGGCCGTGCCGTTCTCGGGGGCGTCTCCGGAGGGGGTGTCCAGCGGGGGCGCGTAGTAGAGGTAGATGGCCCGGTTCTTGCTGAAGTCGGGGTCGATGGCGACGCCCTGGAGGCCCTCTTCGTCATGCGAGTACACGGGGACGGATCCCACGACCCGGGTGTTTCCGCCGCTGTCGGTGAGGCGCAGCTCGCCGGTGCGCGAGGTGTGCAGCACGCTGCGGTCGGGGAGGACGGCGAGGGTCATGGGCTCGCCGGTCTCGGCCGCGCCCTTGGCGAGGGTGACCTGCTGGAATTCCTCGGCCGCGGCGTCGGCGGCGGCCGGCGACGACGGTCCTTCCACGGCCGCTCCGGGCGAGGCGCCGAGGGTGAGGGTGGCCGCGGTGAGCAGGCCGCCGGTGAGCAGTGCGAGGGATGTACGGACGCGGAGCCGGGTTCTGCTCCTGTATCTGGCTATGTGCACGAGTGTCCTCCGGAGAGTGCCGGTGGTACGGGCGGGTGCTGCCGTGCCGTTCTGCGCGGGGACTGCCGCGCAGGTCGTTCGGGGCCTGTGGGGCGCCCGCGACCCGAGTTATGTCATGTACGCGTAGTGGACGGTAGACCTGTTCGTCCTGGACGGAAAGCCCTTACGCAGCGGTCTTGTTGAACTTTTTCCTGGGTCAGGACAAAGCGGGGTGAGGGCAGGGGCGAGTACGGGATGGCGGCGGGCTCTGTCCCCCACCCCGCTCCGCCCGCCCCTTCCCGGACCGGGGCCGGGGGCAACACCCCCGGGAAGGCCCCGTCAGTCGCCACCCCCGAACGCCGCGTCGAACGATGCCGACGGCGGTTCGAAGTCGTATCGCTTCAGCGTGGCAAGCGCTTCCGGCGCACCTGCCAGCCGGTCCATCCCAGCGTCCTCCCACTCGACGGAGACCGGCCCCTCGTACCCGATGGACCGGAGCATCCGGAAGACGTCCTCCCACGGCACGTCACCGTGCCCGGCGGAGACGAAGTCCCAGCCGCGCCGCGGGTCGCCCCACGGCAGATGGGAGCCGAGGCGGCCATTGCGGCCGTCCAGGCGCTTGCGCGCCTCCTTGCAGTCCACGTGGTAGATGCGGTCCCGGAAGTCGTACAGGAAGTTGACCGGGTCGAGGTCCTGCCAGACGAAGTGGCTGGGGTCGAAGTTCAGCCCGAACGCGGCCCGGTGGCCGACGGCCTCCAGTGCGCGGTGCGTGGTCCAGTAGTCGTACGCGATCTCGCTGGGGTGCACCTCATGGGCGAACCGCACGCCCTCCGCGTCGAAGACGTCCAGGATCGGGTTCCAGCGCTCGGCGAAGTCCTCGTACCCCCGCTCGATCATGTGCGGCGGGACGGGCGGGAACATCGCGACGAGGTGCCAGATCGAGGAGCCGGTGAAGCCGATGACCGTACGCACTCCGAAGGCGGCGGCCGCGCGGGCGGTGTTCTTGATCTCCTCGGCGGCTCGGCGGCGTACCCCTTCGGGTTCACCGTCGCCCCAGATCCGCGCCGGGAGAATCCCCCGGTGCCGTTCGTCGATCGGGCTGTCGCAGACGGCCTGGCCGACGAGGTGGTTGGAGATCGCCCAGCACTTCAGCCCGTACTTGTCGAGCAGCTGCCGCCGGCCGTCCAGGTAGCCGGGGTCCGTCAGGGCCTTGTCGACCTCGAAGTGATCTCCCCAGCAGGCGAGTTCGAGCCCGTCGTAGCCGAAGTCCCGGGCATGCCGGCAGACCTCCTCCAAGGGCAGGTCGGCCCACTGGCCGGTGAAGAGTGTGAAGGGACGGGGCATGAGCGGGACCTCCTAGAGAGCCACGGGGGTGTGTACGGAGTTCTTCTCGGCGCTCTCCTCCACCGCCGCGAGCACCCGCTGCACCTGCAGCCCGTCGGCGAACGACGGTGTGGGGGCGCTCCCTTCGGCGATCGTCCGCACCACATCACGGGCCTGGTGGGTGAAGGTGTGCTCGTAGCCGAGGGCATGGCCCGGGGGCCACCACGCCTCCAGGTAGGGGTGCTGGGGCTCGGTGACGAGGATGCGCCGGAACCCTGCAGTGGTGGCGGGTTCGGTGTGGTCGTGGAAGGACAGCTCGTTGAGCCGTTCGAGATCGAAGGCGAGCGAGCCGAGCTGCCCGTTGATCTCCAGCCGCAGCGCGTTCTTCCGGCCGGCCGCCATCCGGGTCGTCTCGAACGAGGCCAGCGCCCCGGAGGCGAGCCGGCCGGTGAACAGGGCCGCGTCGTCGACGGTCACCGCCCCACGCGCCGCCGAGTCCGCGTCGCCGGAGAGCCCGGCGGACGGACCGGCGAGCAGCGGCCGTTCGCGTACGAACGTCTCACGGACCGCCGACACCCCGACCAGCTTCTCCCCCGCCAGATACTGAGCCAGGTCGACGATGTGCGCCCCCAGGTCGCCCAGCGCTCCCGAGCCGGCGTGTTCCCGCTTCAGCCGCCAGGTGAGCGGCGATTCGGGGTCGACGAGCCAGTCCTGGAGGTAGGTGGCACGGACATGCCGCAGGGCGCCGATCCGACCCTCGGCGATCAGCTTCCGGGCGTACGTGATCGCGGGCACCTTGCGGTAGTTGAAGCCCACCAGCGCGACCTGGCCTCGCTCCGCCGCGCGCTCCGCGGCCTCGGTCATGGCCTCTGCCTCGGCGACCGTGTTGGCGAGCGGCTTCTCGCACAGCACGTGCTTGCCCGCCTCCAGGGCGGCGATGGCGATCTCGGCGTGGCTGTCGCCGGGGGTGCAGATGTCGACGAGCTGCACATCGTCCCGGGCGATGAGGGCCCGCCAGTCGGTCTCCGCCGCCGCCCAGCCGTGGCGGGCCGCCGCCGCGTCGACGGCCGCACGGTCACGTCCGCAGATCGCGGCGAGAGCCGGTCGCATCGGCAGCTCGAAGACGTGTCCCGCGGTGCGCCACCCCTGCGAGTGGGCGGCGCCCATGAACGCGTATCCGACCATGCCGACTCCGAGCGTCGGCGCGGTCGTCGCCGGCCGATGCGTGGACACGCTCGTCGCCGGCCGATGCGTCGGCGGACCTGCGGCCTCCTGATCCGTCTCTTCCCTACGGGCCATCCGGGCTTCCTCCTCGTCGGTCGTTCGATGGGTGCGGCAGGAGGGTCAGCACCCTCCTGCGGGGCGGCTCAGCTGAAGCCCGTCGGCAGGTACTGGTCGATGTTCTCCTTGGTGACCACGGCCGAGTAGAGAGTGAGATTGGTCGGGATCTCCATTTCGGCCAGGCCCCCGACGCCCTTGCCCTGGGCGAGGGCACGGGCCAGGTCGATGGCGGACGCGGCCATCGTCGGCGGGTAGAGAACGGTGGCCTTCAGCACGCTGTTGTCGGCCTTGATGGCGTCCATCGCGGACTTGGCCCCGGCGCCGCCGACCATCAGGAACTCGTCGCGGCCCGCCTGCTCGATGGCGCGCAGCGCGCCCACACCCTGGTCGTCGTCGTGATTCCACAGAGCGTCGAACTTCTTCTGCGCCTGGAGGAGTTGGGCCATCTTCGCCTGACCCGACTCGACGGTGAACTCGGCGGCCTGACGGGCCACCAGTTTGATGTCGGGGTAGTTCTTCAACGCGTCGGCGAAGCCCTGACTGCGCTGCTTGGTGAGCTCCAGATTGTCGATGCCGGCCAGCTCGACGACCTTGGCTCCCGCCTTGTCCTTGAGCTGCTCACCGATGTACGTACCGGCGTTGAGACCCATGCCGTAGTTGTCGCCGCCGACCCAGCAGCGGTAGGCCTGCGGGGAGGCGAAGATCCGGTCCAGGTTGATGACGGGGATGCCCGCCCGCATGGCCTCCAGGCCGACCTGGGTGAGTGCCTTGCCGTCGGCGGGGAGGATGACGAGGACGTCGACCTTCTTGTTGATGAGGGTCTTGACCTGGCCGATCTGGGCGGCGGTGTCGTTGGAGCCCTCGGTGATCTCCAGCGTCACCTCGGAATACTTCGCTGCCCGCGACTTGGCGTTCTCGTTGATGGCGTTGAGCCAGCCGTGGTCGGCCTGCGGACCCGCGAAGCCGATGGTGACGGGCTTTCCGGGCTTGTCGTCGGCGGCGGGCTGATTGCTCTGCGCGGTCTCCGACTTCTTGGGCTCATTGCTGGTGCAGGCGGTGAGGACGGCGCCCGCGGAGACGGCTGCGGTGCCGAAGAGCAGTCGTCTGCGGCTGGTTTCTGGCATGGCTGTCAAACCCTTCATCCGGTGCGTGACATGTCACACCGGTGCGTGACATGTCACATGTGGTGAACGGAGCGGTGGGCGGAGCGGAGAAGCAACGCGGTGGGGTCAGGTCTCCCCGTGCGCCGATGTACGGCGCTGGACCAGGACGGCGGCGACGATGATCGCGCCCTTGGCGATCTGCTGGACATCGCTCTGCAGATTGTTGAGCGCGAAGATGTTGGTGATGGTGGTGAAGACGAGGACGCCGAGTACGGAGCCGACGATGGTGCCGCGTCCGCCGCTGAGCAGGGTGCCGCCGATGATCGCGGCGGCGATGGCGTCGAGCTCGTACAGATTGCCGTTGGTGTTCTGCCCCGAACCGGACAGGACGATCAGCATGAAGGCCGCGATGCCGCAGCACAGCCCGGAGAGCAGATAGAGGTAGAGCCGCTGCCGTCGCACGTCGATGCCGGCCAGCCTGGCCGCCTCCGCGTTGCCGCCGACCGCGACCGTACGCCGCCCGAAGGTCGTGCGGTTCAGCACCAGCCAGCCGATGACGGTCACCGCGGCGAACATCATGACCAGGGGCGGGATGCCGAGGACGTACGAGTCGGGCAGGCCCAGGTCGAGGACCGACTTGACGGTGACCATCTGGGTCTTGCCGTCGGTGATCTGGAGGGCGAGCCCGCGGGCCGAGGCGAGCATGGCCAGCGTCGCGATGAACGGCACCATCCGCCCGTACGCGATGAGCAGTCCGTTCACCAGCCCGGCACCGAGTCCGACGATCGCGGCGGTGAACAGGATTCCCGCGAAGCCGTATTCCTGGGTGGCGACCGTGGTCGCCCATACGGAGGCCAGCGCGACCATCGCGCCTACCGACAGGTCGATGCCGCCGCTGGTGATGACGAAGGTCATCCCGACGGTGACGACTCCGATGACGGACGACTGGGTCAGGATCAGCTGAAGGTTCCCGGTGTCCAGAAAGGCATCGGGCTCGGTGAATCCGCCGACGACGATCAGTGCGGCGAGGACGCCGAGCAGCGAGAGGTTACGCACGTCCACGCGCAGGCCGAAGGCGCGCGAAGGTCCGTCCTGCTTCCTGGGTCCGGCGGCCGGGGCGGGGACGGCCCCCTTGTCCGGCCCGCCCTGCTGCGCCGAGGAGACGGGCTGCGTCATGACGTCGGGCTCCCTTCTATCACTAGGTCGAGTACGCGGTGCTCGTCGAGCTCCCGGGCATCCGCCGTGTGCACGACGCGGCCCTCGCGGAGCACCAGCACCCGGTCGGCGAGGCCGAGCACCTCGGGCACCTCGCTGGAGACGAGCAGGACGGCGAGGCCTTCGTCGGCCAGCCGGCGGATCACGGCGTAGAGCTCGGCGCGGGCGCCGACGTCGACACCGCGGGTCGGTTCGTCGAGCAGCAGGACCCGGCAGCCGCGCAGCAGCCAGCGGGCCAGGACGGCCTTCTGCTGGTTGCCGCCGGACAGCGTGCGGACCGGGGTGTCCGGGTTGTCGGGGCGCAGGGAGAGCTCGCGGGTGGCGGTGCGGGCGGCCCGGCGTTCGGCCCCGCGGTCGAGCCAGCCGGCCCGGGAGAAGCGGGACATCGAGGAGACGGAGACGTTACGGGTGACGGATTCGAGCATCAGCAGGGCCTGTGCCTTGCGTTCCTCGGGGGCGAGCCCGATCCCGGCGGCGACGGCGGCGCGGACGCTGCCGGGCCGAAGCTGCTTCCCTGCCACGGTGACGCGTCCGGCGCTCGGCCTGCGGGCGCCGTAGATGGTCTCCAGGATCTCGGAGCGTCCCGAACCGACGAGTCCGGCCAGGCCGACGATCTCTCCGGGCCGGAGCTCCAGGTCCACCGGGGCGAATTCGCCCTTCCTGGTCAGCCCTTCGACCTTCAGTACCGGTTCTGCGACGGCCGCCCCCGCGCTGTCCGTGGTGCGCGGCGGGAAGACGTGTTCGACGTTGCGGCCGGTCATCATGGCCACGATGTCGCGCGTCGGTGTGGACTTGGCGGGCAGCCCCACGGCGACGGCGCGGCCGTCCTTGAGCACGGTCACCCGGTCGCCGATGCGGCGGATCTCCTCCAGGCGGTGCGAGATGTAGACGACGGCGACCCCGTCGGCGGTGAGAGCGGCAACGATACGGAAGAGGTTGTCGACCTCGTCGGGATCGAGCGCGGCGGACGGCTCGTCCATCACGATGAGCCGTACGTCGTGGGAGAGTGCCCGCGCCATGGAGACGATCTGCTGCTGTGCGGCGGACAGTTCTCCGACCGCCCGGCCCGGGTCGATCTCCGGGTGGCCGAGACGCTTCAGCAGCGCGGCGGCCGTCGTACGGCCCTCGCGGGTGCGGACGATGAAGCGGGCGGTGGTGGGTTCATGGCCGAGGAAGACGTTCTCGGCGACCGACAGGCCCTCGACCAGGTCGAGTTCCTGGTAGATGGTGGCGATGCCGAGCCGCATCGCGGCGATGGGAGACTTGAGCGCGACCGGTTCGCCGCGCCAGGTGATCTCGCCACCGTCGGGCTGGTGGGCCCCGGCGAGCACCTTGATGAGGGTGGACTTGCCGGCGCCGTTCTGCCCGAGGAGACAGTGGACTTCGCCGGCCTGTACCTCCAGGTCCACGCCGTCGAGGGCGCGTACTCCGGGGAACGACTTGGTGATGCCGCCCATGGTGAGCAGGGGTGGTTCTGGTGCCATGACAAATCCCCTCGGCGAGTGGGGTCTCCCCTGCTCGAGCGCAGCCGAGAGCTTGGGGAAGGCCGGTGAGCGGGCAGGGCTGTACCAGGTGCGGTGGTGCGGGGTGTTTCCGATGTTCGGGTATTTGCTTGTGTTCTGGTATTTCCGGTGTTCTGGTATTTCCGGTGTTCTGGTATTTCCGGTGTTCTGGTATTTCCGGTGCTTACAGTGCTTCCGGCCCTATGTACTGGTGCGGGCCCATGTGCTGCCGGCCCCCGGGGGTCAGGCCGGTGAGAACAGGTGGTCGCTGATGAGCCGGGCGGCGCCGATCACTCCGGCGGCCGGTCCCAACTCGCCGAGCACGATGGGGAGATTGCCGGTGGCCAGCGGCAGCGACTGCCGGTAGACCTGGGTCCGGACGCTGGCGAGGAGCGTGTGCCCGAGGCCGGTCACACCGCCGCCGATCACCACCAGTCCGGGGTTGAAGAAGCTGACGAGTCCCGCGATGACCTGGCCCACCCGGTTGCCGCCTTCGCGGATCAGGTCGAGCGAGGTGGCATCGCCGGCGGCCGCGGCGGCGGCCACATCGGCGGCGGTGAGCCTCCCGGCCGCCTCCAGCCGGCCCGCGAGCTCCGGCGACTGCCCGGCACGCGCCGCGTCCTCGGCGTCGCGGGCGAGCGCGGCACCGCTGAAGTGGGCTTCCAGACAACCCCGGTTGCCGCAGGCGCAGGCGCGCCCTTCGGGTTCGACCTGGATGTGGCCGATGTCTCCGGCGCTGCCCGTCGTACCGCGGTGGACCTCGCCGCCGACGACGATGCCGCAGCCGATGCCCGTGCCGATCTTGACGCAGAGGAAGTCACCCACGGAGCGCGCAACGCCCGCGTGCTGCTCCCCCATCGCCATCAGGTTCACATCGTTGTCGACCATGACGGGGCAGCCCAGTTCCTGGCTGAGCGCCTCGCGGACCGGGAAGCCGTCCCAGCCGGGCATGATCGGCGGTGCGACCGGCACGCCTTCGGGGAAGCGAACCGGTCCCGGTACGCCGATGCCCGCGCCGTCGAAGCCTTCGGCGAGCCCGGAGGCCCGGAGCTTGGCCGCCATGGCCAGCACCTGCTCGAAGATGGCGACCGGCCCTTCGCGTACGTCCATGGGGTGGTTGAGGTGACCCAGGACCTCCAACTCTGCGTTGGTGACGGCCACATCGACGGATGTGGCACCGATGTCGACGCCGAGAAAGCGCAGTTGCGGAGCCAGCCGGATGTTGTGCGAGCGACGCCCTCCGCGGGATGCGGCGAGTCCGTCGGCCACGACAAGTCCGGTCTCCAGCAGCCTGTCGACCTCGACGGCGAGCTTGGAGCGGGAGAGATCGACCTGATCCCCCAGCTGTGCCCGTGAGTTGGGCCCGCCGTCGCGCAACAGCCGGAGCAGTCGCGCCTGATGCGCATTCGCGGGTCGTGCCGTCATACGTCTCACGCGCCCCTCCCCGCCACATCGGCCTGTCCGTCGGGCTTTCGAGGGGAACGTAGCAGCGGTTGCCGGGAGTGGGAAGAAGTTGCGCAGAAATCCACTACAACTTTCTCCACACCGAGGACAAAGCCACTCGGCCGGGTCGTGGCCCGGCCACCGGCGCGGGTGACGTTCGGGGCGTGTACCGGGGCGGGTCGGGCCGGAAGTCAGCGGCGTCGGAACGGGCCGTCCAGGGCTGCCCATTGGAGCAGCATGATGGTCTTGGCGTCGGCGATGGCCCCGCCGCGGACCATCGAGAGAGCCTCCTCGAAGGGGAGTTCCACGGTCTCGATGTCCTCGCCCTCGGCCGCGATCCCGTGCACGCCGGCAGTGTCTGCCGTCGAACGGTAGGGGGCGGCGAAGAAGTGCAGGCGTTCGGTGACCGAGCCGGGGCTCATGTAGACGTCGAAGACGCGCTCGGGAGTGCCGACGAGGTGTCCGGTCTCCTCGGCCGCTTCCCTGCGGATGGCTTCCTCGGGGCTGTCTCCGTCGAGCAGCCCGGCGGCGGTCTCGATCAGCATCCCGTCGTGGTGCCCGTTGACGTAGGCGGGCAGCCGGAACTGACGGGTCAGCAGAACGGTACGGCGACCGGGGTGGTAGAGCAGAATCGTGGCTCCGTCGCCCCGGTCGTAGGTCTCGCGCTGTTCCCGGCTCCAATGGCCGTCGCTGTGCTGATAGTCGAAGGTCGTCCTGCGCAGGACGTACCAGTCGCAGGACAGCACCTCCACGTCACTGATGCGCACTCGCGGATTGCCGGTCAGGTCGCGGCCGTGCCGGTCCAGACCGGTGCGTCCGCGGCGGTCGGGAGTGTCCAGGCCTGCGGTCATGATGTGCGCTCCTCGCGGTGGATCCGCTTCTCAGGCCAGGACGGTGTGGACGCCCGCATCACGCAGGGCGGACAGCGTCAGCGGGCCATTGGGGTGGGTGGCGGCGTCCTGTGCCGCACTGTCGGTGACGAACACGTCCACCGCACCCACGGCGGCGACCTGACTGAACGCGCGCACCCCGAGTTTGGTCGCGTCGGCAACGGCGATGGTCCGGTCCGATTGCGCGAGCGCGGCCTGCTTGACGGCCGCGTCGTCCAGCGAGAACTCCGACCAGCCGTACTCGGCGTGCACACCGCCGATGGACAGTACGAAGCAGTCGAAGGCCAGCGCCTCGATGGTGCGCAGGGCCAGCGGGCCGACCAGCGACTGCTCACCGGGGCGGGACCGGCCGCCGACGATCAGCAGCTCGATCCCGGGCCGGTCCGCCAGGCGGACCGCGGCCTGAAGACTGACCACCGCCACCGTCAGGGGCGCCCGTTCGGCCAGGTGCTCGGCGACGTGCACGGTGGTGGTGCCCGCATCGAGAAGCACCCGCGATCCCGGCTCCACCATCGCGGCCACGGCCGCACCGAGCCGGTCCTTCGTCGCGGCCTGCCACGGCTCACGGGCGGAGAAGCCCGCGCCCTCCTCCCGTGCACGCGTAGCGACCGCGCCACCGTGCACCCTGCGCACCAGCCCCTGCCGCTCCAGTGCGTCGAGATCCCGGCGGACGGTCATTTCGGAGACCCCCAGGCGATGAGAGAGCTCCGACACGGAAACCCGGTCGGAGCCCTGCACCAATCGCAGGGTCAGGTCCAGACGATTGGCGACACCCATGACTCATTTCTAACACATCAATGTTCGATTGAACATGATCTTGTGAGAAAACCGAACGGTGCCAGGCCAGGAACCAGGACGGCGCGGAACGCAGAAAAGGGCCGGGGCTCAGAGCCCAGACCCTTCCCTCACGACGCCGTTCGACCTGTCCGGCCGCTCGCTAGCTCTCTTCGCGCCGGCGGTACGTCGTGCGTGTGTGTTCCGTGTGCGCCCGCATGATCTCCGTGGCCCGCTGTTCGTCGCGCGAGGCGATCGCCGCGATGAGCGAGCGGTGCTCGATCCAGGACCGGGTGCCGCGTCGGCGGACCACCGGGGTGTAGTACCAGCGGACCCTGCGGTCCACCTGCCCGGCGAGCTCGGAGAGGACGACATTGCCCGCCAGCTCCATGACCTTGGCGTGGAAGGCCGCATTGGTGGCGACCGCCAGGTCCACGTCGTCGTCGGCGACCGCCTGCTCGCCCTTGGCGCAGAGCTCCTCCAGGGCGGCGATGCCCGCGGTGCCGGAGTTGGCCGCGGCAAGGCGGGCGGCCTCGGCTTCCAGCAGGGTGCGGACCGAGAGCAGCTGGTCCGCCTCGTCCTCCGTGGGCTCATGCACGAACGCGCCCTGGGCGGGCCGGAGATCGACCCAGCCTTCGGTGTTCAGCCGCTGCAACGCCTCCCGCACCGGCTGCCTGGACACCCCGAGATAGCCGGCCAGTTCGCTCTCGACCAGGTGCTGGCCGGGACGGAGCACACGCGTCGTTATGAGTTCGAGCAGCGCCTCGTACACGCGCTCGCGTAGCGGACGGGGCCGTTCCAGCTTCGGCACAGCCCCTTGCGGCAGTCCTGCGGACAACGTCGCGGTCCCCCTCCGGGCGACGAGCAATTGCTTATTGTCTACAGCCTACCGAGCACAACGCCCCTCAGGGGCAGCGGATCACCTGACCCGCGTACGAGAGATTCCCGCCGAAGCCGAAGAGCAGCACCGGCGCGCCGCTGTGGACCTCGCCGCGTTCCACCAGCTTGGACAGGGCCATCGGGATGGAGGCCGCGGACGTATTGCCGGAATCCACGACATCCCGGGCGATGACCGCGTTCACCGCGCCGATCTTCCTGGCGACGGGTTCGATGATCCGCAGATTGGCCTGATGCAGCACGACCGCAGCCAGATCCTCGGGGGCGACACCGGCCTTTTCGCACACCTTGCGGGCGATGGGCGGCAGCTGCGTGGTGGCCCAGCGGTACACGGACTGCCCTTCCTGCGCGAAACGCGGGGGCGTCCCCTCGATCCGCACCGCGTTGCCCATCTCCGGCACCGAACCCCACAGGACGGGGCCGATCCCGGGCCGGTCCCCGCTGTCCGGGTCCGCGACGACGACCGCCGCGCCGGCCCCGTCACCGAGCAGGACGCAGGTGCTGCGGTCGGTCCAGTCCGCGATGTCCGCCATCTTGTCGGCGCCGATGACGAGGACGCGCTCGGCCGCGCCCGCCCGGATCGCGTGGTCGGCGGTGGCGAGGGCATGGGTGAATCCGGAGCAGACCACATTGATGTCCATGACCGCGGGCGAGCCCATGCCGAGCCGGGCGGCGACCCGCGCGGACATGCTCGGCGAGCGGTCGATCGCGGTGGAGGTGGCGACCAGCACCAGATCGACCTCGGCGGGCCGCAGCCCCGCCGCGGCGAGCGCCTTGCCCCCTGCGTGCGCGGCCATCTCGTCCACCGGCTCGTCAGGGCCTCCGACGTGGCGGGTCTTGATGCCGACGCGGCTGGTGATCCACTCGTCGCTGGTGTCGACCATGGCCGCCAGATCGTCATTGGTGAGCACCTTGGCGGGCTGATAGTGGCCGAGCGCCACGACACGTGAGCCGGTCATGTACGGGATCCCCTCGCTACGTATGGCAGGAACCATCCAGTCTTGGTCGCTACTGCCGGGTACGGGGGCACGTGTTCCCACAGGAATAGGACCTGGTCGTTGGAGGCTTGACGACAGCCTTGACGCTGCGAAAGGCATACTGTAGACAATATTCTGTCGACGTGACGTGACATCGTCTCCCGTTTCTCCCGCTCAGCCCGCTCGGCCCGCTCAGCCTGGTCGGGGCCGCGATGCGCCGCGACGGCGTCCGCGTCCTCAGCCCCCGCGGTGACTTCACCCCGCGCCCCTCGGCCACCGACGACCCTTCGGAAGTGGGGCCCGTCGACTGCGTGCTCCTCGGTCTCAAGGCCAACTCCCATGCCGCGCCGGGCCCGTTGGCCCATCCGCTGCTGCACGGGGACACCGCGGCCATCGCCGCACAGAACGGCATCCCGTGGTGGTACTTCCACGGGATCGACGGCCCGCACGCCGGACGGCGCATCAACAGCGTCGACCCGGCGGGCACGATCAGCGCCACCCGGCCGCTCGAGCGCGCCATCGGCTGCGTCGTCCACGCCGCCACAGAGATCGAAGCATGGGGCGTCGTACGCCATCTGGAAGGCACCCGGTTCTCCATCGGGGTGCCGGACCGGACCGTATCGCAGCCGCGCCTTCAGCGAAGCCATGGTCGAGGGCGGACTCAAGTGCCCGGTCGAGCCGGATCTCCGCAACGACATCTGGATCAAAATGATCGGGAACATCTCCTTCAACCCGATCAGCACGCTCTCCCGGGCCGCCATGGGCCAGATCTGCCGCCATCCGGACACCCGCGCACTGGTCGAGGCGATGATGCGCGAAACCCTCGATGTCGCGGCCGCCGTCGGCTGCCGGCCCAGCATCTCCGTGGCGGGCCGCGGTTTCGACGCCCACATCTCCCCGAGCACGACACGCCGCTCACCGATTCGGCGTGCGTCTACTGCGGCAACTGCTGCAACTGCTGCAACTGCATCGAGGTGTGTCCCACCGGGGCGCTCTCCTTCAAGTCCGAATTCGACATGCGCGCGGCCGGGACCTGGGACGAACAGGCCCAGACGGAGACCACCACCATCTGCGCGTACTGCGGAGTCGGCTGCAATGTCACACTCCACGTACAGGACAATGAGATCGTCAAGGTCACCTCTCCGCACGACAATCCGGTGACTCACGGCAACCTCTGCATCAAGGGCCGGTTCGGCTTCCAACACGTACAGAATCGGGTTCAACCGCTATGGGACGGGTCACCGAGCGCCGCCGCACCATCCGCATCCGGGACGGGGTGGTCTCCACGCGCCCCGACACGCTCGTCGCCGAGGAGCCCCTGGAGATCCGGCTGAACGGCAAGCCGCTCGCCATCACGATGCGCACGCCGGGCGACGACTTCGCGCTGGCGGCGGGCTTTCTGGTGAGCGAGGGCGTGATCGGTGACGGCTCCGAGGTCCAGTCGATCGTCTACTGCGCCGGGGCCACGGCGGACGGCGTGAACACGTACAACGTCGTGGATGTGAAGCTCGCGCCCGGTGTCCCGGTTCCCGACATCACCCTCGAACGCAATGTGTACACCACGTCGTCCTGCGGGCTGTGCGGCAAGGCGAGCCTGGACGCGGTACGCACCACGACCCGCCATCCGATCGCCGACACTCCCCCGGTCCGGGTCGAACCCGCGCTGCTCGCCAGCCTCCCCGACCAACTGCGGGCCGCGCAACAGGTCTTCGACCGGACCGGAGGCCTGCACGCGGCGGCGCTGTTCTCCGAGACGGGCGAGCTGCTCGACATCCGGGAGGACGTCGGCCGGCACAACGCGGTCGACAAGCTGGTCGGCCGGGCCCTGACCGACCACCGGCTGCCGCTGTCCCGGGCGATCCTGCTGGTGTCGGGGCGGGCCTCGTTCGAGCTGGCCCAGAAGGCGGTGATGGCCGGGATCCCGATGCTCGCGGCGGTCTCGGCGCCGTCGTCCCTCGCCGTCGATCTGGCGGCCGAGACCGGACTGACCCTGGTCGGTTTCCTGCGGGGTCCTTCCATGAACGTGTACGCGGGTGAGCACCGCATCACCCTGGAGGCGACGATCGGCCAGGGCTGAGGCCCCCCCGTCTGCACAGGTCAGGGGTCCGGCCGGCGGGAAGCGCCCCCTGCGCCGGCCGGTCCCACCCCTGAGCGGCGGTCCCGAGAGCTCCGCCCTCAGCTCACCGCGACCGGCTCCCGCGCCACCACGCCGTTCTGCTGGATTTCCTCCAGCGGGTCGCGCGAGCGGCGCTTGGCGATCACCGCGCACACCATCAACTGCATCTGGTGGAAGAGCATCAACGGCAGCACGGCGAGGGACGCCTGCGCCCCGAACAGGACGCTCGCCATCGGCAGCCCGGCGGCCAGGCTCTTCTTCGAGCCGGCGAACTGGATCGCGATCCGGTCCTCCCGGCCGAAGCCGAGCCGCTTCGTCCCGTACCAGGTCAGCGTCAGCATCAGCACGAGCAGCACCACTTCGGCACCGAGCAGCGCACCGAGCCTGGCCGGGGTGACCTGGTGCCAGATGCCCGCGACCATGCCCGCGCTGAACGCCGTGTAGACGACGAGCAGGATCGAGCCGCGGTCGACATGGCCGAGGACCTTCTTGTGGCGGGTGATGAAGCCGCCGATCCAACGGCGCAGCAGCTGCCCCGCGACGAACGGCAGCAGCAGCTGGACCCCGATCTTCAGCAGCGCGTCCGCCGAGAATCCGCCGCCGCTGTTGCCGAGCAGCGCCGCGGCGAGCAGCGGGGTGAGGAAGATCCCGGCGATCGAGGAGAAGGAGCCCGCGCAGATCGCCGCGGGCACATTGCCGCGGGCGATCGAGGTGAAGGCGATCGACGACTGGATCGTCGAGGGGACGAGGCAGAGGAAGAGGAAGCCGCTGTAGAGCTGCGGCGTCAGGACGTACGGCACCAGCCCCTTGCCCGCCAGTCCGAGCAGCGGAAAGGCCACGAAGGTACAGGCCAGGACGGTGAGATGGAGCCGCCAGTGCTTGAGTCCGTCGAGCGCCTCGGCGGTGGAGAGCCGGGCCCCGTACAGGAAGAAGAGCAGGGCGACGGCTCCGGTCGATGCGCCGCCCGCCACCTCCGCGGCAGTCCCCGACGCCGGCAGAACCGCCGCGAGTACGACCGTGCCGATCAGCGCCATGATGTAGGGGTCGATCGGCAGCCAGGACGGAAGTTTCAGGGTGCGGCGGCTCATCTGCTCCACTTGTTCTCTTGGTTCCGGTCGTGCCCTCCCCATGCTCCTCCCGACCCGAGCGATCGGGAATCCCGCATACCGCTCTCACTGTCATCACAGTTCGCGATAGCCTGGCACCATGTACGACCCCGCGCAGCTCCGTACCTTTCTCGCTGTCGCCCAGACCCTGAGCTTCACCCGGGCCGCCCGTCGGCTGGGGGTCCGGCAGTCCACGGTGAGCCAGCATGTGCGGCGCCTGGAGGATGCGGCGGGGCGTCAGCTGTTCACCCGGGACACGCACCGGGTCGATCTCACCCCGGACGGTGAGGCGATGCTCGGTTTCGCCCGGACGATACTTGAGGCCCATGAGCGGGCGGCGGCCTTCTTCACCGGCACGCGACTGCGCGGGCGGCTGCGGTTCGGGGCGTCCGAGGACTTCGTGCTGACCCGGCTGCCGGAGATCCTGGAGTCGTTCCGCCGCGACCACCCGGAGGTCGAGCTGGAGCTGACGGTGGCGCTCTCCGGGACGCTGCACCAGCGGCTCGCGGCGGGCCGGCTCGATCTGGTGCTCGCCAAGCGGCGCGTCGGCGACACGCACGGAGAGCTGGTCTGGCAGGACGCGCTGACGTGGATCGGCGCTCCGCGGCTGCGGATCGACCCGGACGGTCCGGTTCCGCTGGTCCTCTTCCCGCCGCCGGGCATCACCCGGGCCCGCGCCCTGGAGGTCCTGGAGGAGCACGGCCGGGCCTGGCGGATCGCCTGTACGAGCACCAGCCTGAGCGGGCTGATCGCGGCGGCCCGTGCGGGGCTGGGCGTGATGGCTCACAGCCGTGGGCTGATCCCGCCGGGTCTGGCGCCGGTGCCGGCCGGAGCGGGGCTGCCGGAGCTCGGGGATGTGGACTTCGTCCTGCTGCACGGCCCCCGCCGGGACAGGGCGCAGGCGGCCGCGGACGCCCTGGCGGCGGCGATCCTGGCGGGCGGCGACCGGCTGATCCGCGGACCAACACCCACGTAACCGCCCGGAACGGGAGTGATTATGGCGTACAGATTTGGTGGAGATTCCCGCGTCGGCCGCTTACTCCGCGGTCTCAGCCACGCCCGAGCCTTGCCCATCTGGCCGGATTTCGGTGGCTGACCTGTGCATATGCCACATGGTCCGCCGGTACGGGGCCCTCCCGCCGCGCCGTCCGTTGGGGTAGCGTCACGGCGCTGTGCGGAGCGCCACAAGGAGCAGGTCATTGCGCGAGTTCACTGTCCCACCCATGGCGGCCGCGCCCCTCGTAGGAGGGCTGGCCGATGTGGTGTTCGACTACGCCGAGGAGGATCCGGACCGGGTCGCGCTCGGCCGAAAAGACGCGAGCGGACGCTGGCGGGATGTCACCGCGGCGACGTTCCGCGACGAGGTGCTGGCGCTCGCCAAGGGCCTGATCGCACACGGCGTCCGATTCGGCGACCGGGTGGCTCTGATGTCGCGGACGCGCTACGAGTGGACGCTCTTCGACTTCGCGCTGTGGACGGTCGGCGCCCGGTCCGTACCGGTCTATCCGACGTCCTCGGCCGAGCAGGTCCGCTGGATGCTGCACGATGCCGATGTGTCCGCCGTCATGGTCGAGCACGAGGACCACGCGATGACGATCGCGTCGGTGATCGGCCAGCTGCCCGGGCTCAAGCGGCTCTGGCAGCTGGACGCGGACGCGGTGAACGAGCTGCTCGACGCGGGCACCCGGGTCGAGGACGAGGTGGTGCACCGCCACCGGCGCGCGGTGACGCCCGAGTCGGTGGCGACGATCATCTACACCTCGGGGACGACGGGACGACCCAAGGGCTGTGTGATCACGCACGCCAACTTCATGTTCGAGACGGACACCATGGCCTCGCGCTGGGAGCCGGTCTTCCACTCCAAGCCGGGCGACGAGGCGGCCACCCTCCTCTTCCTGCCGCTGGCGCATGTCTTCGGCCGGATGGTGGAGCTCGCCGCGGTCCGCGGCCGGGTGAAGCTGGGCCATCAGCCGGAGCTGTCGGCGAAGGCCCTGATGCCGGATCTGGTGTCGTTCCGGCCGACGTTCATCCTGGCGGTGCCGTACATCTTCGAGAAGGTCTTCAACGGCGCGCGGCGCAAGGCCGAGGCGGAGGGCCGGGTCGGGGCGTTCGACAAGGCCGTGGACATCGCGGTGAAGTACGCCGAGGCAGTGGAGGCGCGGGCGTTCGGGACCGGTCCCGGGCCGTCCGCCGGGCTGCGGATGCAGCACCAGTTCTTCGACAAGGTCGTGTACAGGAAGGTGCGCGAGGCGATGGGCGGCCGGATCCGGCACGCCATGTCCGGTGGTTCGGGCATGGAGCGGCAGCTCGGGCTGTTCTTCGCGGGCGCGGGCGTCACCGTGTACGAGGGGTACGGGCTGACCGAGTCGACCGCGGCGGCCACCGCCAATCCGCCGGAGCGCACCCGGTACGGCACGGTCGGGCAGCCGATCCCCGGCACGACCGTGCACATCGCGGAGGACGGCGAGGTGTGGGTGCACGGCGACAATGTGTTCGCGGGCTATCTCGGCGCCCCGGAGGCCACCGACGCGGTGCTGCGGGAGGGCTGGCTGGCCACCGGGGACCTGGGGGCGCTCGACGAGGACGGCTATCTGACGATCACCGGGCGGAAAAAGGAGATCCTGGTGACGTCGGGCGGCAAGAGTGTGTCGCCGACCGGTCTGGAGGAGCGGGTGCGGGCGCATCCGCTGGTCGCGCAGTGCATCGTGGTCGGCAACGACCGGCCCTACGTCGCCGCGCTGGTCACGGTCGACCAGGAGTCGGTGGACCACTGGCTCGCCATGCAGGGGCGGGCGCCCCTGCGGCCGGAGGAGCTGGTGCGGGATCCGGACCTGGAGATGGAGGTCCGGCGTGCGGTGGTCGCCGCCAATACGGCGGTGTCGCAGGCCGAGTCGATCCGTACGTTCCGGATCCTGGCGCATCCGTTCAGCGAGGAGCACGGCCTGCTCACGCCGTCGCTGAAGCTGAAGCGCAAGGCGATCGAGACGGCGTACGCGGCGGAGGTCGACGCGCTGTACCGCTGAGGCACGGCCGGCCGTGCCCCAGCGGTACGGCGCGTGCTACGTGATCGAGACGCGGAACAGCTTGTCCGCACCGTCCGGCTGGTTCCCCTTGTTGTCGCAGTTGGTGGTGGAGAGCCACAGCTGGTCCTGGCCGGGCACCTTGGTGACCGTGCGCAGCCGGCCGTACGTACCGACGTAGTACGCGGTCGGCGTGCCGACGTTCCCGGTGTCACCGCTGATCGGCACCCGCCACAGCCGCTCGCCCCTCAGCGTGGCCATGTATATGACGTTGCGGACGATGGCGATTCCGCTGGGCGAGGCTTCGGAGACGGTCCAGGTCTTCTTCGGGTTGGTCATGCCGGCGGTGGAGCAGCTGCCCTCGCAGACGGGCCAGCCGTAGTTCTTGCCCGGCTCGATGAGGTTGAGCTCGTCCTTCTTGCTGTCGCCGAACTCCGCTTCCCACAGACGGCCGTTGCGGTCGAAGGCGAGGCCCTGCGGGTTGCGGTGGCCGTAGCTGTAGACGTAGTTGCCGAACGGGTTGCCCGGGGCGGGCCTGCCGTCCGTGGTCATCCGCAGGATCTTGCCGTTCAGCGAGTTCTTGTCCTGGGCGAGATCGGGGGTCTGGGCCTCGCCGGTCGAGGCGTACAGGTAGCCGTCGGGGCCGAAGGCGAGCCGTCCGCCGTTGTGGTACCTGCTCTTCTTGATCCCCTGGAGCAGGACCGTGTATCCGCCGAGCGAGCTGCCGTCGTACGTCATGCGGGCGACGCGGTTGCCCTCGGAGGCGGTGTGCATGAAGTACACGTAGTGGTTGGTGGACCACTTCGGGTCGACGGCGACGCCCAGCAGGCCGCCCTCGCCGTCGGTCGTGACCGCGCCCGGCACGGTGCCGACCTGGGTCCTGGTGCCGCCGGGGGTGACCTCGAAGACCTTGAAGCTGTCCCGTTCGGTCGCCAGCGCGGTCTTGCCGTCGGGCATCCAGTCGGTGCCCCAGGGGATGGACCAGCCGGTGGAGACGGTGGTGATGCCCGACGGCACGCCTCCGTCGGTGGCACAGGGCGGGGTGGTGAAGGTGACCGTGTTGCCCGGCGGGGAGGCGTTGCCCGCCGCGTCCTTGGCGGCGACGCCCAGGGTGTAGGGGCTGGCGCAGGCGAGCCCGGTGAGGGTGGTCGTGGTGGCCGGCGGGGTGCCGGTGACGATCTTGTAGACGGTACTGCCGCTGCGTACCTCGTAGGCGGTGACGGCCTTGTCGTCCGTCGACGCCCCCCAGTTCAGGACGACGCTGTTCGCGGTGAGGCCCGAGGTGGACAGGGTGCCGGGTGCGGAGGGTGCGGTGGTGTCGGAGCTGCGGAGGGTGGTGCAGTCCACGATGGGACTGACCGACGACACATTGCCGGCCGCGTCACGCGCGAACAATGTGATGTTGTACGTGGTGTCGGGGGTGAGCCCGGTCAGGTTCTTCGTCGTGGCGGTGCCCGCGGCCTCGGCGAGCTTGTTGCCGTGTTCGTAGATGTCGTACGCGGCGACGCCCACGTTGTCCGTCGCGGCGCCCCAGTTCAGCGTGAGGCTGTTCTCGGTGATCGCCGTGCAGCTGGGCTGTCCGGGTGCGGTGGGTGCCTCGGTGTTCGAGGAGGTGACGGTGAAGTCGATGTAGTCGAGGTTGGGCAGTCCGTCGGCCGTCGTGGACGTCAGCCGGATCTTGTTGCTGCCCGCCTCGACCGGGGCGGTGAGGGTGGAGGTGGCCCAGGTGTTCCAGTCGGTGGTGGCCTTGAAGGCGCGGGCGGCCGAGACGACCGTGCCGCCCACGGCGACGTCGGCGGGCCTGGTGGCCGCCGTGCCGTTGGAGTAGCGGATGGCGATCTGTCCGGTCCCCGCGGAGGCCGCGGTGACGGTGAACTCGACATAGCTGCCGGTGACGTTGTCGCCGTTGACGAAGCCGGTCCCGGAGTAGCCGGAGTGGTTGGACTCGGCGGCGCCCTTGACGATGGTCGCGGACTCCGCCTCGTACCGGGTGGCGGCCGCGGAGGCGGATTGCGGGACCGCCTGCACCAGGGCCGTACAGAGCAGCATGACCGCGAGGGCGGCCACTCTGCCCCGTAACGTGGTGTGCGTTCTGACCTGCATCTGAACCTCCGTCAGGGAACCCAGTAGTTACCGGATGCGACGATCATCGACTGGAGTTGGACGCTCCCGCCGTAGTAGAGCTGCGGGTCGATCGAGGTGGTGGCGAGCTTGTTCCAGAGGGCGTCGAGCCAGGCCTGGGAGCCGGGGTCGGTCAGCGCGGTCACGGCGAACGGGGCGGTGAACGCCATGTCGTCGCCGCTGTCGAAGGCGGTGCCGCTGAGGTGGTAACCGGTGACGATCTTGTTCGGGTCGCCGCCGGTCTTCGACTTGATCCAGGAGTTGAGCTTGCGCGCCGAGGCGAGCAAGGCTGCGTCTCCGCTGGTGACTGCGTCGGCACCGATGCGCCACGGGTCGCGGCAGGCGTTCCAGGAGTAGTCGCCGTCGTTGGGTCCTTCGAGCACCTCGCCCGCGGCAGGCTTGGGGGTGGTGTTGGTGCTGACGACGAAGTCCGCCAACAGACCGGTGTTCGCAGCGTACTTGGACTGCTGAGAGGTGATCAGGCTCTGGTGCGCGGTGCGCACGGTGTCCCAGGTGCTGTCGCCCGTCGCCGTCTTGAAGGCGCGGAAGTGGTCGGTCATCCAGTCCGAGGAGCGGCTCATCCAGTAGTGGGACTCACCGGAGTCCGACCAGTCACCGAGCAGCATGAGGTGGGTGGTCGGGTTGACCTCGCTCTTCTTGATGGCGTTGATGTGCTTGACCGCGAGATCCTTGTAGTTGTACGTACCCGTGGACCCCCACTGCTTGTCCGCGAGCAGCAGCCCGTAGGCGACGTCGAGGTCCCCGTCCGTCGCCGAGTCGGAGCCGTCGACGCTCTTGCAGGAGGCGTCCTGCTCGGCGGCAAGAAGGTTGGCGTTGTTGACCGAGGGGTGCGCGAGCAGGTACTTCACCATGCCGTCGAAGACGGTCTTCGCCTCCGGGTCGGCTCCCGCCATCGTCGCGGTGACGACCATGCCGTAGCCCTGGGCCTCGGCGACGTAGGGGTGGTCGGCGTCCGGCGAGATGACCTCGTACCAGCCGTTGCCGCAGTTCCTCCGGACGAACGCGGACTTCCAGGCGTTGTACGTCTTGATCACGGCCTGGTCGAGCGTGGACTGTGCGCCGGACGGCTTCAGCGTCCCTGCGGCGTACGGGAATCGGTGGCTGCCGAACGGCACCGCGGGACCGCCGGTCGCGGGGACGCCGGTGTCGAGGTAGTCGAGGTTGGGGCCGCCGTTCGCGGTGGTCGCGGTGGCCCGGACGGTGTTGGTTCCGGCGACGAGCTGGGCGGCGACGGTCTTCGTCGCCCAGGTGTCCCAGGACCCGGTCCCGTTGAACGCGACTCCGGAGGCGACGACCTTGCCGTTGACGCTGATGTCCATCGGGCGGTCGGTGGCGGTGCCGTTGGCGTAGCGGATGGCGAGCGAGGTGCTGCCCGCGGTGGCGTTCACCGTGAACTCCACGGACGATCCGGCGGTGTTGGTGTAGTCGACGAATCCGGTGCCGGAATAGCCCGTGTGGTTCGTCGCCACGGCCGCCTGCGAGAGCGTGGCGACCTCCGCCTCGTAACGGTTGTCCGCCGCGGCCGCGGGCGGCGTGGCGAGCAGGGGCAGCAGCAGTCCGGCGGCGACGAGTGCGGTGCCGCCGATGGTCGTTCTGCTCGTGATCGTGCGCATCGGACCTCCTCAGCCCTGGTACTGGACGACGATCTTGGTGAAGTCGTACGGCGACTGGGACACCCCGCTGCAGGCGTCCGCGTCACCGCCGGAGCCGCAGGCCCGGTCCCGGTTGACGGACCAGAAGGCGTACCGCGCGATGTGGTGCTGCTGCGCGTAGCCGAGGATGGTTCTGAAGTCGGTGGTGGTGACCGTCTCGTCCGACTCGTCGGTCTTCCCGTTCATCGAGGAGACCCCGATGTGCCGGTACGCGGCGTCGTCGCTGTACCCGTAGGCGCTCTTGACGGCGGCTTTCAGGCCGTCGAGTGCGCCGACCGTGGCCGCGCCCATGGTGCCGGTGTGTCCGCCGAAGTCGAAGGGCATGATGACCCAGCCATCGTTGTCGAGGCCGGCGGCCGCACCGCGTTTGATGAGGTCCTTGCCGTTGGCGTCGGGGCCGGTCGGGGTGGTCCCCATGGTCACGTACGTGACGATGCCCGGGTTCTTGGCCTTGACGATCTTCAGGGCGTCGACCACCCGCTGCCGCACGGTGGCTTTGGAGAACTCGGTGTCCTCGATGTCGATGTCCAGCGCCCTGAGATGGTAGGCGTTGATCACCTTCTGGTAGGCCCCGGCGAGCGCGGAGGCGCTGGAACACTTCTCGCCGAGCTTGTTGCCGCTCCAGCCGCCCGCCGAGACGACGATGTCGCCGCCGGCCGCCCGGATGGAGTCGATGGCGGCCTGGTCCGAGCCGCCGGTCAGCGCCCGGTCGCCGTCCCACTTCGGGTTGCAGGTGCCGTCCGAGAGGATGAAGGCGAGCGTGAACCACTTCACGCCCGTCGCCGCCATCACATCGGTCGGCTTCTGCGGGTTTCCCCAGCCCAGGTACTCGTAAGGGGCCGCCGCCATCGCTCCGGGGCCCGCGGCCACCGTGGCGGTGGACAGGGAGCCGGCCTCCGGGCCGTCGGCCTCCGAAGCGGCGGAGGCCTTGGGGATCTGGGCGAGCAGGGGCAGAAACAGACAGCTGAGTCCGGCGAGGACGGCCACGGTACGGCGTGGGGGGCGGTCAGCGTGCACGGGTGCTCCCTTCGGGGCGACGTTAGGAAAGGTTCCTAACCATCACTGCATGGGATTCCCTGAAGAACGATCTGTCAATGCTCCGCGCGGGCCCAAATCTCCATGCCCGTACGTGAGTTCGCAGGATTTCGGACAGCTCGGGCACGGACCGGCGGCATCGGAGCACGATCGGGGCAGGACCGGGTGAGGCCGAGGCCCGGCCAGGGCGCCCCCGGGCCCGACCGGCAGCGGCTGCCCCGGACACCGGGACGGCGGGGAATGCATGGCGCAGGCCGATCGTTGCTCAGGAGAATCCCAATCGACGACGTAAGGATCGACCGCTCGTGAGCAAGGTCCCCTCCATCACCCTCAACAACGGCGTCGAGATGCCGCAGCTCGGTTTCGGCGTCTGGCAGGTGCCTGACGACGAGGCCGCGAAGGCGGTCGCGACAGCCATCGAGTCCGGGTACCGGAGCATCGACACCGCCGCGATCTACGAGAACGAGGAGGGCACCGGCAGAGCCGTCGCGGCCTCCGGTGTCGCCCGCGAAGAGCTCTTCGTCACGACAAAGCTGTGGAACGCCGATCAGGGCTACGACTCCACCCTGCGCGCCTTCGACACCTCGCTCGACAAGCTGGGTCTGGAGTATGTCGATCTGTATCTGATCCACTGGCCCGTACCGGCCAAGAACGCGTACGTGGACACGTACAAGGCCTTCGAGAAGATCTACTCCGAGGGCCGCGCGAAGGCCATCGGCGTCTCGAACTTCCTCCCCGAGCACCTGGAACGCCTGCTCGGCGAGACCTCCGTGGTCCCGGTGATCAACCAGATCGAGCTCCACCCGCAGCTCCAGCAGGCCGAGTCGCGCGCGTTCCACGACAAGCACGGCATCGCGACCGAGGCCTGGTCGCCGCTGGGCCAGGGCAAGGGACTCCTGGAAGTGCCGACGGTCGTCGCGATCGCCCGGAAGCACGGCCGCACACCGGCCCAGGTGGTGCTCCGCTGGCACATCCAGACCGGCAATGTGGTGATCCCGAAGTCGGTGACGCCGTCCCGGATCGTGGAGAACCTCGATGTGTTCGGCTTCGAGCTGGACGCCGACGACCTGGCCGCGTTCGCCGCGCTGGACGAGGGCAAGCGCCTCGGCCCGAATCCCGGTGAGTTCAACCTCGGCGCCTGAGCCCTGTCATCGCGCCGTTGACGCACATGGACCGCCGCCCGGCTGCCGAGCCGGGCGGCGGTCCGTTCCGCAGGAAGGAACCGGAACATGAGCGGGGACACCGCGCCCGTCGTCGCGGCTGGTCGTTACCGGCTGCGCAATGTGGGCAGCGGACTGCTGCTGGAGGTGTACGGCTCCGCCAAGGGCGGTGGCGCCCCGGTGCAGCAGGGCAAGGAGAGCGGTTCGACGGCCCAGCACTGGCAGCTCTCACCCGTGCACGAGGGCGCGGCGCTGTACCACCTGGTCAACGTCCACAGCGGCAAGCGGCTGGACGTCGCCAACGCCTCCACCGAGAACGGCGCCGCGGTCCAGCAGTGGCGGGCCAACAACTACGGCGCCCAGGAATGGCTGATCGAGCGGCACCTGGAGGCGCCGGGGGTGGTGACGCTGGTCAGCTTCATCAGCGGACTCGTCCTGGAGGTCACCGACGGCAGCACGGCGGACGGTGCCCGTGTCCAGCAGTGGGAGGACACCGACTCCCCCAGCCAGTGGTGGCAGTTGGAGCCGGTGCGGGACACCGCCGGGGCATAGGCCGGAGACAGGCCGGCAGGCGGATGTGTGCGGACGCGCGGATGCGTGCGGACCGGAACTCGGGTGGCCGGCCTTCGGGGCCGTGCCGCTCGGACCGTCACCCACCTGGGCCAAGGCCCGCCGTCAGGTGCCTCCGAGCACCGCGGGGTTCCTCGGCCGCCGATATCCCGGCCGTACGGCCGGCCGGCTCCGTGGCAGCCGGGACGTGGGCGGCGTCTGCCGCGCCGACGCCACGTTCTGCCGCCCGGTCGCCGGGCCCCACCGAGGGCCGCAGGCCGAGAACGAGTCCGGAAGCCGAATCCCGGAGCCGGAGCCCGGTCCCGGAACCGGAAAGGAACCGGAACCGGAACCGGAACCGGAGCACGGTAGCAGCGTGCGGCGCGGCTGTTCCGGTCGGGCTGGCAGTGCCTCGCCGTCCGGCTTTAGTATGACCTGGCAGGTGTTTGGGTTTGTCAGTCGTCGTTCAGGTGTGGGCATCCGACCGGGTCGCTCCGATCGGATGCCCTGACTGGAGCCCCGGCCCGATTCCGGCGGGCCGGGGTTCTACGTCAACCGAGTGACTCGGTCACCAGTCCTGGTCACCGCGGTCGCGGTCACCGCGGTCACCGCGGTCGTCTTCGAAGCGGTGGATCACCCGGAAGCTGCCCACCACTCCGTTCTTGACCTTCAAGCCGCCCTTGACGCGCCCCGGGAACACCCCGTCGCTGGAGCTCCACGGTCCGACGGTGGCGATGGGGGCGCCGTTGTCGCAGGTGGCTCCGCGGAAGACCTCGACGGACCGGCGGCTGTCGTTGCGAATGTTGAGGCTCTTGGCGCCGAGGCCGCTGACCACGACCATGCAGCCGCCCGGCTCGGCGGAGTACGTCCGCTCGTTGATGTGGATGCGGCCCTCGAAGTGCTCACGGCGCTCTTCGAAACCACGACGCTCGTAGCCCCTGCCTTCGTTGCCCCTGCCCTCGTTGCCCTTGCCCTCATTGCCCTTGCCGGCGTCGCCCTTGCCGACGTCGCCGCCGTCGAGAGCCGAATAGGGAGAGGCCTGCTGGACGGCCGGGGCAGCCTGGACCGGCTCGGTGGGGGCGGCCGAGGCGTAGGTGATGCCGGTGGCCGCCAGTGCCGCAGCGGCCGCGACGGCGGCTGTAACGATGGTGGAACGGGTAACCATGTCGCTTCTCCTGTCTCAGAGAGGTCGGCTGAGCAGTCGACCCGTGAATGAACGTACTGACGGCCCTCATACCTGTCATATCGGACACGTTGAAGGTCGACGCCTGGACACCGTTCGAGGTACAAAAAGTACGCCATATGCTATTTCCATATAATTGGACGAGATGCCAATTGCCTTTATTCGTAGGCACATTGATCCGCTATTAGCCTGTCCAGGGGACTTTCTGATGCCCACTCACCCTGGCGGCAGCGTGTCTTCTATTGACACGGTCCGGGCAGCGGCCGGGGGCCGTGAATGCCGGTCATCCACGGCCCCGTCCGCGCTTGGCCGCCACGGGGTCCGCAGCTCATTCCACGGCGGCGTCGCCGCACGACAGCGCCGTGCCGGCCGGCTCGCGCCGGATGAGCTGGAAGGAGCTGGTCGGCGGGCGGTCAGCCGTCCAGCCAGCGCCTGAGGTCCTCGGTGTGCTCGCCGAGGCGTGGCGGTCGCCGTTCGTACCGCGGCGGGGTACGGGACAGCCCGATGGGGTTGGCCACCAGGCGCATGGGGTCGCCGGGGCCCACGTCGGCCGGCGTGACCCGCGGGGACAGGCCCAGGCGTTCGGCGAGATCGAAGGCGCCGGCGAGGTCGTTGACCGGACCGCAGGGCACCCCGAGCGGGGTGAGCAGGGCGAACCACTCGGCTGCGGTGCGCCGGGCGAGCCGTGCGGAGATCTCCTCGGCCAGCGCGTCGACGTGCGCGACCCGGTCCGCGTTCGACGCGAAGCGGGGGTCGGTGGCCAGCTCCGCGGCGCCCAGGCCCCGGCACAGGGCGTGGAACTGCCGGTCGTTGCCGACGGCGACGACCAGCGGCCGGTCCGCCGCCCGGTAGATCTCGTACGGGGCGATGGACGGGTGACGGTTGCCGAGGATGCCCGGCACCTGACCGGCCAGGGTGTAGCCGCCCGCCTGGTTCACCATGCTCGACAGAAGCGAGGACAGCAGATTGACCTCGACGTGCTGGCCGTCACCGGCCGCGTCGCGGTGGCGCAGCGCCGCCATGACGCCCACGGCCGCGTGCAGTCCGGTGAGCACGTCGACGAGCGCCACACCCGTCTTGACGGGCTGTCCCGGTGCGGGCCCGGTGACGCTCATCAGCCCGCCGACCGCCTGCAGCAGCAGGTCGTAGCCGGGCAGCGCGGCTCCTTCACCGGCTCCGAATCCGGTGACCGAGCAGTAGACGATGCCGGGGTTCAGCGCGTGGGCCTCCTCGTAGGAGAGCCCGTACTTGCCCATCGTGCCGGGCCGGAAGTTCTCGAAGAGCACATCGGCGCGACGCACCAGTTCGTGGGCGTGCCGGCGTCCTTCCGCCGTGCCGAGATCGAGGGTGAAGGACCGTTTGTTGCGGTTCACGGACAGGAAGTAGGTGGATTCGTCATGGGCGCGCGGCGGGCCCCAGGCCCGGGTGTCGTCGCCGGAGCCCGGACGTTCCACCTTGATGACGTCGGCGCCCAGGTCCGCGAGGAGCATCGTGGCGTACGGGGCGGCCAGCACCCGTCCGAAGTCGGCGACCACGACACCCGACAGGGGGCCGGGAACGGCGGCGGTCATCGGGTCACCGTCCGGGAGCCGCGTGCGTACGCCATGGCCGTGTCGGTAGGGACGTCCCGTGCGGCGCGGACCTGTTCACGTGGGTCGAAGCCGCTGTGCGGCGGTCCGGCGAAGAAGACATGCGGACCGGACCCGGCCGGCTCGGAGTCGCGCCACAGCGGGTCTTCACGGCGGGGCGCTTCGACAGCGGTGCGGCGTACGTGGGCGCCCTCGGCGCGCGGCAGGATGGCTGATGGGTGCTGCATGGGCTTCCTCTCGATACGCGTCCTCGCGTGAGGCGACGTGTCGTCGGCCGGGCCGGTGGCGGCCGGGCTCGCGAAGCCACATCGTGGGCCCACAGCACACGTCACCGCAGTGGACGAGATGTCCCACTCGGCTGCCGGGGAGCACTCCGATCCGTCCATGGGCGGTGCGGGGGGACGACCGAAGCAGCACGGCGCACCCGCCGCGAACGCGGCGAACCAGGCGCACGCAACTGCGCCGGAACAAAGGCACCGGCCCGCCCGGCCCCGTGGTGTCCCCGGAACCGCGCGGGTCGGCACAGGTCAGCCCGTACGGCCCCGTCGGTACAGGTCAGCCCCGTCGGCCCAGGTGCACCGTGCGCGCCATGAGCAGGAAGACATCGGGGCGGTGACGCAGTCCGGCCGGGTCCTCGGGGTCGAGGAGCCGGTCCAGTACGGCGACGTCCTCGGCCGAGAGCACCTCTTCGAACATCTCGCGCCGGCGGGTGAACTCGGCGATGACATGGTCGCGTGCGGGCTCCGCGAGTGGTGCCGGGAGGTCGAGCAGGAAACTGCGGGTGCCCTGCGGGTCCAGCCCCACCGCGGTGAACAGGGCGCTCCAGTCCTCGGTCTCCCGCTTGGTGCCGGGCAGCGACGCCCGCATGTCCTCGAACCAGTCCGCGGTGATCGCGTCGAGCCTGGCCTCCAGACCGGGCCGCCCCATGCCGATGTCGCGCGGGAGCTGGCGGGGCGGCAGACCGCCTTCGACCAGGGCGATGGTCCCGCCGGGGCGCAGCAGGGCGGCGAACCCGGCGAGGACGGCGCGCTGGTCGCCCATGTGATGCAGAGCGTTGCCCACCCAGATCAGATCCGCCTCCCCCAGCTCGTCGAGGCTCTCGGGGATCTCGGCCTGCTGGGTCCGTACGCGGTCGTCGAGACCGAGCCGCTGGGCACGGGCCCGGGTGCGTTCCAGAAGGGCCGGGGTGCCGTCGACGGCAACGACTTCGGCCTCGGGGAACACCTCGGCGAGGAGACAGGAGATCACGCCGGGGCCACTGCCGATGTCGAGCACCCTGCGCACGTGCGGGGCCGTGGGCCGGCCGGCGATCCAGCGGGCGGCCTCCTCGTACTGCGGGCGGCTGAGCTCGGCGTTCTGCTCCAGCAGCGGGCCCATGACGTCCCAGTCGAATTCGGTGGTGTCGTGGTGCTGCACGTGGGTGTGGTCGTTGTGCCGGTGGCCGTGAGTGGTGGCGTGCTGATGACCGTGGTCGGTGGGCTGGCTCATGTGGACAGCCTCACCACACATCGGCGTTCTGGCGAGATTTGTTGCCGGTTCGGCAACCCGCCGTGCCGGTACTCCTGGGGGCTGACGCCTCGGACGCGCTCGAAGGCGGCGCTGAACGCGAAGGACTGGCTGTATCCGGCCTTCCGTGCCACCGCTTCGACGGGGGCGTCCGTCTCCCGCGGCGGAGCCGCGGATCACGGCGTGCGGCGCGGACGGTCGGGCGGGTGCGGTGCACGAGCTGACCTGGTTGCGGCTGCTGACGTTCGAGGAGGCGGTGTCGGAGCCACCGCGGGCCGCGGGCGAGCGGTGCGGTGGCTGCCGGTGTCCGGGCCGGAGTACGCGCGGATGCTGGAGCGGTACGGCGCGCCGGGCCCCGCGAGGGGTGGTCCCGGGTCAGTCGCGCCGGCGCAGTGCCAGCAGCCGGTAGCGCGGGTCGGCGCGCGGCCTGTCGGGCTCGGGCAGCGCTGTCAGGACGGCGGCGAGCCGTTCGGTCGCCGTCGCCGGCAGACGCAGCCGTGAGGCGTAATAGCCCGCACGCACGGTGTGCGCCGCACTCGATGGGCTCCTGCCCTGGCCGTGGCCCAGGAAGTGGGCCTCCCCCACCACGTCGAGGCCCGCCTCCGAGCCGTACCTGACGATGAGGTCCGCGGCGTCGGACGGATCGGCGTTCAGGTAGGGAGCGAACGCCACGTCGATGTCACTGCCGACGTCATGGGCGGCGTCCTTGTCGACGGTGGTGACGAACACACCACCGGGCCGCAGCACCCGCGCCGCCTCGGACACCACAGCCCGCGCATCCCCCTCCCCGCGCAGCAGATGCAGCAGCCAGATCGCGGCAACCGCGTCCACCGTCGCGTCGGGCAGCGGCAGCCGGCGTGCGTCGGCCAGCGCCACCGTGCCGATCCGCCGCCGGGCGACCCGTGCCATGCCGTACGAGGCGTCCGTGCCGAACACGCGAAGTCCGGGACGGGCAAGGGCCATGCGCTCGGTGACCAGTCCCGTACCACAGCCGATGTCCAGCAGGGTGTGGGCGGACGACGGGATCAGATCCAGCACTGCGGAGGCCGCGGCCTCCGCCCTGGGCTCACCGCCGCGCGTGGCGTCGTAGACGGCTGCCTCGGTGTCATAGTCCAGCATCTGGCCGACTCTAGGACAGACCTCCGCCGATTGGACACCCACATATTGCCGGTACGCCGCCGGGACCATAACGTGCGTCTATGGAGCTGGCGTTCATGGCGGCGGCCGAGAGCACCCGTCGTCCGGCCTTGCCGCCGGCTCCGCCCGCGAGCCGGCTGTCGGAGAGGATGCCGCGACGGGTTCAGTTTCGTGCTGTGACATGCCACCGTGCACCGACGGATTCAGTGTCGTGCTGTCACATGCCACCGCACGGCGGCGGCGTGCCCGTTCGCCCGGCTATCTCACGCCGTGCCCGGGGGCGATCGCCACCACTCGCGCGGCCAGGTTCAGGTCGTTCTCGGTGACCACACCACCCGCGTCATGGGTGTTCACGGACAGGTTGACGGTGTTGTATCCGAGGGTCAGATCGGAGTGGTGGTTCAGCTCGTCCTGGATCTGGGCGATGTGCACGGTCAGCCCCAGAGCGGCGAAATGCGTGTGGAGCCGGTAGGTGCAGGTGATCCGGTCCCCCTCCAGCGACCAGCCGGGCAGATCACCCAGACGCTCCTCGATCTCCTTCTGCGACAACGGTGCGGCGGGCATGCTGAGACTCCCTCACGAGCGATCGGTTCCGTTCGACGGTGCCGGTGACGTTACGGTCTGGGTATGACAACTGTCGCGCTTGACACGGGGGTAGGGCCGCTGCTGCGCAGCTGGCGGGAGCAGCGTCGGATCAGCCAGCTGGAGCTGGCGCTCCGGGCCGATTCCTCGGCCCGGCACATTTCCTTCGTCGAGACCGGCCGCTCCCGGCCCAGCGAGGACATGATCCTGCGGCTGGCCGAGCACCTCGACATCCCGGTCAGGGAGCGCAACGCTCTGCTGGTGGTGGCCGGTTACGCGCCCCGCTACGCACAGACCGCGCTCGACGACCCGGCGTTCGGCGCGCTGCGCGAGGGGATGGACCGGCTGCTCCAGGGGTACGACCCGTACCCGGCGCTCGTCGTCGACGGCATGTACAACGTGGTGGCGGCCAATCGGGGTATCACGATCCTGCTGGAGGGCGTGGCCGGGCATCTGCTGGCGCCGCCGCTGAACGCCATGCGGCTCACCCTTCATCCGGAGGGCCTGGCTCCGCGCATCCGTAATCTCCGGGAGTGGCGGGCCGATCTGCTGGCGCAGATGGAGCGCCAGATCGCCCTGGCCCGGTCGGCGGAGCTGCGTGAGCTGTACGAGGAGGTTGCCGGCTATCCCGCGCCCGGAGGTACGGACCGGGCCGACGACGCCGGGCCGGCCGGGGGCGGCGACGCAACGATCGAAAGGTCCGGCCCCGCGTCGCCGCTGCCTTTCGCGTTGCCGCTGCACATCGAGCACGGCGGGCAGGTGCTCTCGTTCGTCTCCTCCATCGCAACGTTCAATACGCCGATGGATGTGACGGTGGCCGAGCTGGCCATCGAGACGTTCCTGCCTGCCGACCGGGCCACCGCCGACCATCTGCGGTCCCTCACTTCCTGACGATCGGGCGGACCCAGGGGGCGTCGGCACGCGCCAGGACGATCGCGGCCGTGGTCACCGCGGCCAGGAGCGCCAGGGTGAGCAGCAGGGGAAGTCTCGGGTGCCCGTGCAGTACGGCCATGGCTCCGACGAGCGCGCCGGTCATCATGGCGGCGGCCGAGAGCACCCGTCGTCCGGCCTTGCTGCCGGCTCCGCCCGCGAGCCGGCTGTCGGAGAGGATGCCGGTGATGGTCAGCGTCAGCACGGTGGTGGTGAGGTCGGGGACCGCCAGTGCCCGGGACACGGCGTTCTGCATCCCGAGTCCGAGTCCGAGCAGTGCGATGAGCGCGAAACGGACCCCGCCGACGTACGGATGTCCGGATGCCAGAGTGACGAGCAGCGCGGCCAGGACACAGGTGGTCTCGACGAGGAGTGCGTACATCAGCATCCGGCCGCGATGCGCCGGCGCGTGGTGCACGATCAGGCCACCGAGCAGCGCCCCCGCCGCGAACGCGGCGAGTGCGACGAGCGAGGCGGCGAATGAGAAGCCGGGGGCTCCGGCGATCGCGAAGCCGGAGAAGACCACATTGCCGGTCATGTTCGCGACGAAGACCCGGCCGAGTTCCAGGTAGCTGACCGCGTCGACCAGTCCCGTCACGACGGTCAGGGCGAGCATCAGGGGAGGCAGCGGTCCGTGCCGGTCGTTCATGTCGGGTACGACGGTGGACCAGGCCTCACGCAGCACGAGGGACACGGGCATGGTCACGGGCTCGCTCCGATCACAGGTGGGTGCTCGGAATTGTGCCGCCCCCGGCGCACGGAACTCCACGACCGACGCATGTCGCCCCCGCCCTGAAGGAGGCCCGGCTTTCTTCAGGGCGGGGGCGTCGTACGTTCCGGAGCGGCTATACGCGTGCTCCGTTGTCGAGCGGATCCCGGCGCGCCGTCCGCGTACCGGACCGGCGTCCGGGAGCACGTTTACGGGCGGGCGGCGGGGCCTTGCTGCTCTGTTCCAGGACGAGCGCGACCGGCACGGCGGTCAGCACCGAGGAGTACGTGCCGACGCAGACGCCGATCAGGAGGGCGAGCGCGAAGTCGGCGAGGGAGTCGCCGCCCAGCACGGCCAGTGCGGTCAGGATGAACAGGGCGCCCATTCCGGTGTTGACCGTTCTGGGGACGGTCTGGAGAACGGCCCGGTTGGCGACCGTGGCGATGGGTACGCGGCGGGCCTTCGCCCACAGTTCCCGTACCCGGTCAAAGACCACCACGGAGTCGTTGACGGAGTATCCGATGACGGTGAGGAGGGCAGCGAGGAAGATGCCGTCGACGGTGCGTCCGAGCCAGGCGAAGGCGCCGACCAGGATGATGACGTCGTGGACCAGCGCCCCGACCGAGGCCACGGCGAACGTCCAGCGGAACCGGATCACGAGATAGGCCAGCTGCACGAGGATGGCGATGGCGAGCGCGATCAGGGCGTTGCGCCGGAGTTCGTCACCGAGGCTGGGGCCGATGAGTTCGTCGCGGACCTTGGTGGTTTCGCCGCCCTCCTTCGCGAGGGCGGCGCGCAGGGCGTGTTCGCCGTCGTTGTCGAGCTTTCCGGTACGTACGGAGAGGTCGCCCGCGCCCGCGGTGGTGACCTCCGCGTCGCCGAAGCCCGCGTCGGCCAGGGCGGTGCGGGCCCGCTCCACCTCGACGGGCCTGCTGGTCGAGTACTCGACGAGCCGGCCGCCGGTGAATTCGACGCCCAGGTTGACGCCTCGTACGACGATACCGAGGACGGCGACGGCGACCAGTGCCGCGGAGACCAGCAGCCAGCGGCGTGGGAACCGCATCAGCTGGGGATCGCGGCGGGTCAGCCAGGTGCGTACCCGGCCGAGGGAGGCAATGCCGTTGATGCCCCGGTAGTCGCTGACGAATCGTGAGCGTGCGGCGATCTCGGTGAGTGCGCGGGCGATGACAAGTGCGGAGAACATCGAGGCCAGCACACCGATGGCGAGCGTGACACCGAAGCCCTTCACGGGTCCGGAGCCGAGGAAGAAGAGCAGTCCGGCCGCGATCAGCGTCGTGACGTTGGAGTCGGCGACGGCGCTCCAGGCACCGCGGAATCCGGCGGTCAGCGAGGAGCGCAGGGTGCGGCCCGGGTGTTGCGCGTATTCTTCTCTGGCCCGTTCGAAGACGAGCACGTTGGCGTCGACCGCCATCCCGATGGCCAGGACGAATCCGGCGAGGCCGGGCAGCGTGAGCGTGACGCCGAGGGCGATCAGGGCCGCGTAGGAGATCAGTCCGTAGGCGGCGAGCGCGACGGCGGCGAGCGCGCCGAAGAGCCGGTAGACGAGGGTGATGAAGAGTGCGGTGGCCGCGGCGCCGATGAGGGCGGCCTGGGCACTGGCGTCGATGGCGGCGGCGCCGAGCGTCGGGCCGACGGTCCGCTGCTCGACGATCTCGACGGGGAGCGGCAGGGCGCCCCCCTTGATGAGCAGGGCCAGTTCGCGGGCCTCGTCGGCGCTGAAGGAGCCGGTGATCTGGGTCGAGCCGGACGGCAGACCGACGTTGCAGCCGACCGAGGGGGAGACCTGCGGCGAGGAGATGATCTGCTGGTCGAGGACGATGGCGACGCGGCGCCGGTCGTCCTGGACCGGGTGGCAGGCCGCTTCGCCGGTCAGCCGGGTCCAGTCCCGGCCCGCCTTCTTGTGGAAGTCGAGGGAGACGGTCCAGCCGGCGCCCTGCTGGGCGTCGAACGCAGCGGTGGCGTCCTTGACGCCCGCGCCGGAGAGCCTGGTCGGGCCGAGAGCGAGGGGGCGGCCCTCTTCGTCGGGGAGCGTCAGCCCGTCGCCGGTCGTGCCGTCCGCCTTGTCGTCGGGCTCGGTGCCGGCCTTGTCGTCCTTCTGGGTGCCGGGGCCCTGGACGGCGTGGAAGCTGAGCTGAGCGGTTCTGCCGATGACTTCGGCGGCCTTGCGCGGGTCCTGGACGTCGGGGAGTTCGACGATGATCCGGTCCTCGCCGGAGCGGGTCAGGGTGGGTTCGGCGACGCCGAGGGAGTCGATGCGCTGGCGGAGCACCTCAAGGGTGCGGTCGGTGCTCTCGCGGTCCGCTTTCGCGGTGTCGGAGTCCTTGGCCTGGAGCACCATTCTGGTGCCGCCCTGCAGGTCGAGGCCGAGTCTGGGTGACATGGTCAGCGTGATGAGCACGGAGACGAGCAGGACGGCCGCAGCCAGAACCGCTCGCACCGTGGTGGCGCGAGTCATGGGTTTCCTCCGAGGGGACGCCGGGCGCCCTCACCTCGGCGAGGACGGCACGGCGTGCGTGTGGGACGGGACCGGTGGCCGGTGAACGGCCGTCCCCGGAGGCCCGCGTACGCCGGGGAGCGCGACGCGGAAGCGGTCGGTGGCACGAGGGGGTGCGGCGGGTGTTTGTCGGTGCGCGCGGTGCGGTACGCGGATGTCCGGTGCGCCGGGCAGCAGGATGTCGGGGCCGGGCGGCGGGAGATGGTGCGCGGTGCGGGCGTGGTCGGCCCCGGCCCTGGGCCGGGGCGGGGGCGTCGGTACCGGGCGGTGGCCGTCGGTCGCCGTGGCCGTGCGGATGTGGGTGCGGTGGGTGTCGTGGGCGGTGCCGGTGCGGGCGGTCCGGTCGCTGTGCAGGGTCGGCTGATGGGCGCCGGGTGAGGAAGCGACGGAGGGCGGCACACCGGCGAACGGCCGGGCGGGGAGCGAGGATCCGGCGGCTGCGGGGGCGCCGCCGATGACGGTGAGCACGGCGAGCAGGACGGCGACGACGAGCTGCCGGGCCTCCTGCGCGCGGCCGCGACGTGCCGAGGTGCCCGGTCGTGACCTCGGGGGCGCGTTCCCCGGGGGCGGCCCCGGGAGGGGGGTCACCGCTCTCGGCCGGGCTGGGCCGGTGCCGTGCCGGCGGTCTCCCGCCGGGCCGGTGCCTCGCCGGCCCGGCGGAGCACGGAGCTGAGGATCAGCCCGGCGCCGCGTACGACCGTGGTCGCCGGGTCGTCCGCGAGACGTACCGGAACGCCGAGGCGGACCGCGATCCGGTCGGTGATGTCGGCGCGGGCGGCGCCGCCCCCGGCGAGCAACGGGCCCTTGCGCAGGGCCCCCAGGACGGCGCCGTGCCGGTCCTGCTTCCACATCTCCGTCACCATGTCCAGGACGGTGCGGACGACCGCGGTGGGAGGCTCGGAGGGGTCGAGGTCGCTCAGTCCCGTCTCGGCCTGGCGCGCGTCACGGACCAGTCCGTCGACGAGGAGCGTCGCCTCGGTCAGCTCGGCGCCGATGTCGACGACGAGCAGTGGGCCGCCGTCCTGCGGCCCGGCGCACGCGGCGGCGGCCCGCGCGCTGTCCAGGGCGATGACGCTCACCGGCCCGAGTGCGGCAATCAGTTCTTTCGCTGCGGCGCGGTGCTCGGCCCCGGCGAGGACGGGGTGGCTGAGGACGATCACGGTGTCGGTGCGGTCCGCGCCCAGGGCCGTATCGGCGATACGGCCGAGCATCCGGCCGCAGGACACGGGGTCGACGATGCGTCCCCGCCGGACCGGGCGGCCGAGCCCCGGCTCGGCGCCGAAGTCGCCGCACGCCTCGGTGTCGGCGATGACGCCGCGTCCCGGCATCCAGGCGCGGGTCCGCGAACTGCCCAGGTCGAGGGCGAGCCCGCGGGTGAGGCCGCGGTACTCCCGGCGGACGGACCGGTCGAGTCGCGGTCCGTCGTGCGACGAATGCATCCGCGCCTCCTCCCCCTGCACGCCACCGTGGCCGTTCGCCTATCCATGGACCCGCTGATAGCGAGGCATGGCCGAGCCCTCACTATGCAATAGGGAGGCAAAGAAAGCCACTCCCAGGCAAAATCCAAGGGCTCGGGCGTTGCGAGGTCTCCGTAGTGCCTCATACCTCCGACGGCAGGTGTCCGGCGATCAGTTCGGCGAACTCGTCCGGTGCGGCGATCCGGATGCCGAGGTCCTCCGCCTTGGTGCGCTTGGATCCGGCCTTCTCCCCGGCGACCAGGAGCGTGGTGCGCTTGGAGACGCTGGACGAGGACTTCCCGCCGGCCCGCTCGATCAGTTCGTTCATCTGATTCCGGGAGAGCTTCTCCAGTACGCCGGTCATCGCGCCCGTCACCACCACGGTCATCCCGTCCAGCGGCAGCCCGACGGCCCTCTGGCCGTCCGTGGCGGCAGCCGCTTCCGTGCCTTCCTCGCCGGGTGCGGGCGGCGGCGTCGCGCCGGGCTCCGTCATGTTGACCCCGGCGTCCACCAGCTTCTCGATCAGCGGGGCCAGCTCCACCAGCTCCGCGACGACGCCCGCCGCCTTCTCCTTGCCGATCCCGTCGACCCGCTGGAGCGCCTCGGCGTCGGCCGCCCTGATCCGGTCCATGTCCGCGAAGTACCGGGCGATACGGCGTGACATGGAGCGCCCGGTGCCGCGTACCCCCAGCGCGCAGAAGACCCGGGAGAGCGGCTGGGTCCGTGCCGTTCCGATGGCGGCGAGGAGGTTGTCGGTGCTGGTCTCGCCCATGCGCTCCAGGCCGAGCAGCTGTTCCCGGTCGAGGGTGAAGAGGTCGGCGAAGTCGGCCACCAGACCGGCGTCGACGAGCTGGACGACCCGGGTGGCGCCGAGGCCCTCGATGTCGAGCTGGTCGCGGCCCGCCGCGTACGAGATGGAGGCGACGAGACGGCAGTCGCGGCCCCGGACACAGCGCCAGCGCTGCTCGCTGGTGTCGATCTCGGAGCCGCACTGCGGGCACGCCTCGGGGAAGACGACGGGCTGCTCCTCACCGGTCCGCAGATGGGCGACGGGCGCCTCGATACGGGGGATGATGTCGCCCGCCTTGTAGACCATCACCCGGTCCCCCAGGCGCAGATCGCGGCGGGTGATGTCGGCCGGGTTGTGCAGCGTGGCGTAGCTCACGGTCGAACCGTCGATCTCGACCGGTTCGAGCACGGCGCGCGGCGCGATGATGCCGGTCCTGCCGACGTTCCACTCGACGCCGAGGAGCCGGGTGACCTTCTCCACGGCGGGGAGCTTGTAGGCGATGGCCCAGCGCGGCGCCCTGGTCCCGGAACCGGCCTCGCGCTGGTCGGCCGCGAGGTCGGCCTTGATCACGATGCCGTCGATACCGAACGGCAACGAGGCACGCAGCGCCGCTATGTCCGCGACCCGGCTCTGCACCTCCTCGACGGTGGAGACGGTGCGCGGTGCCACGTCCGTGTCCGCCGCGGTGTGCACGCCGAGCCCGGCAACGTACTCCAGGACCTCGCTGTGCGGGAGTTCGGCGAGGGTGTCGGTCAGCTCGCCGGTCCCGGGAAGCGGCAGGGCACCGTAGGCGAAGAACGTCATCTCCACCGTGTACGCGCGGTCCTTGGCTCGGAGTGTGCCCGCAGCGCCGTTCCTCGGGTTGGCGAAGGGGGCGCCGCCGTGCTCGGTGCGCAGGGTGTTGGCCTGCTCGAACTGCTCGTTCGTCATGAGGATCTCGCCGCGCACCTCGATCGTCACCGGCTCGGCGAGCTGCTCGGGGAGGCCGGCCACGGTACCGATCGCGTGCGAGACGTCCTCGCCGGCAGTGCCGTCGCCCCGGGTGATCAGCCGCTCCAGACGGCCCGCCCGGTAGCGGGCGGCGACAGCCAGGCCGTCGAGCTTCGGCTCCACGCTCCACGCGGCGACGGGCCTGTCGATCCGGCGCTCCAGCGAAGCCGTCCAGGTGGCGAACTGCTCGGCCGAGAAGACGTTGTCCAGGGACAGCATCGGCACCGTGTGCGGCACGTCGCCGCCCGCGGCGCCGCCCGCCACTTTGCCGGTCGGGGACGTCTCCAGCACCTCCTGCGGGTGCTCGTGCTCGTATGCGGCGATCCCCCGCACCAGCCGGTCGTACGCATCGTCGTCGAGCGTGCTCTCGCCGGTGGCGTAGTACGCGGCGGCGGCCTGCGACGCTTCTTCGACCGCGGCGGCGTAGGCGGCGGTATCGGCGAGCACAACAGCGGAGTTCGTCATGTCCCCCATCCTGCCGCCCACCACTGACAACGCCCTCCCAGCAGGGACGACGGCCCTCAGCCGACCGCCTGAACCGTTCCGTCCGCCTCGTCGGCGCCACCCACCGCGCCCGGCGCCGCCAGCGGGATCTGCGGCCCCGAGCACTCCCGCAGCCACCGCCGCAGCACCCCGTGCACCTGTTCGGCCCCCACCAGCTCCGTGCCCTCCGCCACCGGCGCCGACAGTTCCGCCGGCCACAGCAGGAACGGCCGGGCCTGCTCGCCGCCCAGACCGCCGTGCGAACCGATCTGCTCCTCGAAGGCGTGCACACCGCCCGTGCCCTCGTCGTACATCGAGTTCACCATGATGTCCGCGACGTGCGGGAAGGTGTCCGTGCGGCGCACCGCGGCCGCCGCGCCCGGGCCGAACGACGCCAGCGGCCCCTGCCCGTCCTTCAGTTCCGACACCGGAACCTCGATGCCCCCGCGGCCCAGGACGACCGATCCGTACCGTTCGCTGCGGACCAGCAGAAAGCCGATGCCGGGGTGGTTGGCGAGGGTGCCGAGCAGTGCGGGACGGCTCCGGTCGAGCTGTTCGCGCGAGGCGCGTCCCTCGATGTCCGGGAAGGAGATCAGGCCGAGGTTGCCGGAGGCGAGGACGACCGGGTCGGACGGCTTCGCGCGATGTTCCGCCTCGCCCTCCTCGACCGGCCGGCGGTGCAGGGCGATCCGTACCGCGTCACGCGCCTCCGAACCGCTGCTGGTGCGCTGCGCCCGACGGGGCACGGGCAGCCCGCAGCCCGCCCGCACCAGGTCCTTGAGCGTCAGCCCATACGCTCCCGCGAACGTCTCCCCGGGGCTCTGTCCGTGGTCGGAGAGCAGCACGATCCGGTAGGTGCGCGGGGTGTGTTCGGCGACCTTCTCGATCAGGGCGAGCGAGCGGTCCAGGCGCGCGAGCACCTTCTCCGCGTCGCGGCTGTGCGGTCCGGAGTGGTGCGCCACCTCGTCGTACGCGACGAGGTCGGCGTAGACGGCGGTGCGTCCGGCGAACATGTCCCCCATGACGGCGGCGACCACCACATCACGTTCGACGACGGTCGCGAAGGCCCGGATGAAGGGGTAGAACCCACCGCGTTTGATCCGGGGCGTGTCCTTCCGTATCCGCGCCCGGGTCGACTGGCCGATCTCGCGGCAGACCTCTGCGACGAACGACAGTGCGGTGCGTACGGCGTTGGCCGGATCGGAGAAGTAGGCGAAATACCCCGACCTGGAACGGCGGCCCTTGCCGAGCCGGGCCGCCATGGACAGGACGAGCGCCAGCTGATCGGCGCCGCCGCTGAAGAGGTTGCCGCGGCTGGCGCCGTCGACCGTGAGCAGCCCCCCGTCATGGGTGCGGGCGATGGCCCGGCGCTGGATCTCGAGGGCGCTCGCGGGGCGGCTGGAGACCATGACGTCGCCGGTCTCCTTCTCGTACCAGCGGAAGGCGGGGACGTCGTGGTTGCTGCCGTGCAGGATGCCGAGTTGGCTGGCGCCGGTCTGGCTGGACCAGTCGGTGCGCCAGGGGGTGAGCCGATGGCCGTCCTCGTCCGCGAGCCAGTGCGCGACGGTCGGCATCAGGCCGGAGCCGGCGGCGCGGACGAGCACGTCGTGGCCGACGCCGTCGAGCTGGATGAACACGGTGCCGGGCGGTCCGCTGCGCCCGCTGTCGGCACCGCTGCGCCGTCTGCGGCGGTCGGCGAGCCGGGAGAGGCGGCGCCGGTAGGCGTTGTCGTCGCGGACGGCGAGCGCCGTGGAGGTCGCGGAGGCGACGGCGGACATCACGGCCGCGACGACGACCGCGGTCTCCGGGTTGGCGGCGCCGCGCCCGTCCGGTATGAGCCGCAGGGCCAGCAGCAGCAGCGAACCGTTCAGAAAGAAGACGAGCATCCCGAGGACGAGTGCGGGCACGATGAGCAGCGCCCGTACCAGAACCGGCCAGACCAGTGCGGAGAGCAGACCGAACGCTCCGGCACCCCAGGCCGCGGTGAACGCGATCTTGGTGATGCTGTCGCCGTTGTCCGACTGGAGCTGGAAGTCCGGCAGAATCCCGGCGAGTGCCAGCATCGTGAGCGTCGAGACCGCCCAGACCACAATCACCCGCATCAGGGCGTTGCCGGCTGTTCGCCATCGCCCGTCACCCACGCCGTTCCCACCTCACGTCCGGCCCCCGCCGTTCCGGGCCCTGACCCCCCAGCCTTGCACAGCGGGGCCGTGGGCCGTCGGCGACAGCGGTCGGGGGAACGGTCAGCAGCCGTCGTATCCGGCGGTCGGCATGGAGAGCCTGCGGTGCACGCTCGCCTTGGTACGGGCGCTGTACGGAGGCTCGTCGAGTCCCGCGATCTCCAGCCGTACGCCGCGCCGCTCGCACTCCGCGGCGAACTCCGGCACCGAGGTGAGGGCCCGCGCCAGCACCCGGTCGTTGGCCGCGACGAACACCTCGACCTCGCCGCTCTCGACATCCGTCCACAGGGCGTGATGGTCGGGGCGCAGTCCGTAGAAGCGCAGCTGCCGGGTGACGACGTATCCCTTGCCGGCGGCCCAGCGGGCGCACATGTCGTGCTGGCTGCGGGTGTCCACGAGGAACGGATCGCTGTCGAGTTCCTCGAGCGGCGTGAGACTGGCGATGGCCGCCACCCGTACGTCCATTGCGTCCCCCATGGCCGTTCCCCCGTGCTGGGCGTATCGGCGACCCTACCCCTCCGGCTCCCGCGCAAAAAGGCGCGTGCCGGGACGGGAGGAGCGAGGGGGCGTGCGGCGTGCGGATACGGAACGCCACGTGCGCCCCCGCCCCGGGGGCGCACGTGGCGCGGTTGGGTCAGAGCGAGGTCATGACGTGCTTGATCCGGGTGTAGTCCTCGAAGCCGTACGCGGAGAGGTCCTTGCCGTAGCCGGACTTCTTGAATCCGCCGTGCGGCATCTCGGCGACGAGTGCCATGTGGGTGTTGATCCACACACAGCCGAAGTCGAGGTTCTTGGACATCCGCATGGCGCGGGCGTGGTCCTTGGTCCATACCGAGGACGCGAGGGCGTAGTCGACGCCGTTGGCGTACGCGACGGCCTGGGCCTCGTCGGAGAAGGACTGGACGGTCATGACGGGGCCGAAGACCTCGTTCTGGATGATCTCGTCGTCCTGCTGGAGGCCGGAGACGACGGTCGGGGCGTAGAAGTAGCCCTTCTCGCCGACCCGGTGGCCGCCCGCCTCGATCTTCGCGTGGGCGGGGAGGCGGTCGATGAAGCCCCTGACCTGCTTCAGCTGGTTGGCGTTGTTGAGCGGGCCGTACAGCACGTCCTCGTCGTCCGGCTGCCCGGTCTTCGTGTCGGCGGCGGCCTTGGCGAGGGCGGTGACGAACTCGTCGTGGACGGACTCGTGGACCAGGACGCGGGTCGCGGCCGTACAGTCCTGACCCGCGTTGAAGAAACCGCCAACGACGAGGTCCTCGACCGCCTTCTCCAGGTCCGCGTCCTCGAAGATCACCGCCGGGGCCTTGCCGCCGAGCTCCAGGTGGACCCGCTTGACGTCCTTGGCCGCGCTCTGCGCGACCTGGATGCCGGCCCGTACCGAACCGGTGATGGAGGCCATCGCCGGGGTCGGGTGCTCGACCATCGCGCGGCCGGTCTCACGGTCGCCGCAGATGACGTTGAAGACGCCCTTGGGGAGGATCCGACCGATGATCTCGGCGATCAGCACGGTCGACGCCGGGGTGGTGTCGGACGGCTTGAGGACGACGGTGTTGCCCGCGGCGAGCGCCGGGGCGAACTTCCACACGGCCATCAGCAGGGGGTAGTTCCACGGTGCGACCTGGGCGCAGACGCCGACCGGCTCGCGCCGGATGATCGAGGTCATCCCGTCCATGTACTCACCGGCCGAGCGGCCTTCGAGCATCCGCGCGGCGCCCGCGAAGAAGCGGACCTGGTCGATGGCCGGGGCCAGTTCCTCGCTGCGGGTGAGGTGGAGCGGCTTTCCGGTGTCACGGCTCTCGGCGGCCACCAGTTCGTCGGCCCGCGCCTCCATCGCGTCGGCGATCTTCAGCAGGGCCAGCTGCCGTACGGACGGAGTGGTGTCCCGCCAGGCGGGGAACGCGGCAGCGGCGGCGGCCATCGCCGCGTCGACGTCCGCCTGGCCGGAGAGCGGGGAGGTCGCGTAGGCCTCGCCCGTGCTGGGGTCCACGACGTCGAGGGTGCGGCCGTCCGAGGCGTCCGCGAAGACGCCGTCGATGTAATTGCGGAACGTGGTGCTCATGGAACCGGTCTTTCTCATGGTCGGGCGGAACGCGTGGTCGGGCGGCCCAGCGGTACGGGGGACGCGGTCAGGCTGCCGTACGGGCGGACAGGTGCTCGTGGACGGCGGGCCAACTGCCGTCGGCGGCGCGGGCGAACACGATCGTCTCCCGCTCGTGGACGGTCTCCTCGCCGGCCCGGGTGGTGATCGTGGTCTCCACGTCATGGCTGAAGACGGCCGTGGTGCCGTAGTGCTGGATCAGTTGTCCCGTCGAGGTACAGCGCACGATGCGGAAGTCGTCCTCCGCCACCCATTGCTGCCACAGCGCGCGGTACTCCTCGGTGTTACCGAGCCGCTGCGGGGTGGAGTGGAAGACGAAAGTGGCGTCCGGGGCGAAGGAGCCGAAGTAGTCGTCGAGGCGGCCTTCGGCGAAGGCGGCGATCAGCGCGTCGGCGGCGGCGCGGACTTCCCGGGCTTCCCGGATGTCCTGACCATCTTGAACGTCCTGGACTTCCTGCGCGGGGGTGGTGCTCATGTGCGGCTCCTGGTTACGGGGCGTCGGAGGGCCGTGGCGTTCAGACCGCGGTGGCCGGCTCGGCGGCGACGGTCTCCTCGTCCGGGCCGCCGACGATGGGCAGAACCGCGGTGTCCGACGCCCTGACGAACCGGGGGCCCTCCGGCCCGTACACCCCGCGCGGCTCGGGGAAGAGGGTGAGCAGGCCGAGGTAGACGACGGCCGCGAGGGCGAGGCCGACCGGCAGCGAGATGTCGGCGCCGTTCGCGAGGTTGCCGAGCGGGCCGACGAACTGACCGGGCAGGTTGGTGAACAGCAGCGCCACACCGGCGGAGAGGCACCAGGTGGCCAGCCCGCGCCAGTTCCAGCCGTGGTTGAACCAGTAGCGGCCACCGGTCTGGCGGCGGTTGAAGACCTGGAGCGCGTCCGCGTCGTACCAGCCGCGCCGGGTCACGTAGCCGAGTGCCATCACGATCATCCACGGGGCGGTGCAGGTGATGATCAGCGTCGCGAAGGTGGAGATGGACTGGGCGAGGTTGAGCGCGAAGCGGCCGACGAAGATGAACGCGATCGACAGGGCGCCGATGAAGAACGTCGACTGCACCCGGCTGAAGCGGGTGAAGACGCTGGAGACGTCGAGACCGGTGCCGTACAGCGCGGTCGTGCCGGTCGACAGGCCACCGATCAGGGCGATCAGGCAGAGCGGCAGGAAGTACCAGCCGGGCGAGATGGCGAGCAGTCCGCCGACGTAGTTGGGGGCGGCCGGGTCGACGTACTTGGCGGCCTTGGACGCGATGATCGAGGCGGTGGCCAGGCCGAAGACGAAGGGCAGCAGCGTGGCGATCTGGGCGAGGAACGCGGCGCCCATCACGCGGCGGCGGGGCGTCGTGGCCGGGATGTAGCGGGACCAGTCGCCGAGGAACGCGCCGAAGGAGACCGGGTTGGACAGCACGATCAGCGCGGAGCCGATGAACGACGGCCAGAACAGCGGGTCGGCCGTCGACGCGAAGGTGCCCGCGTAGCCCGCGTCGAAGTCTCCCGCGAAGGCGAAGACGCCGAGGACGAAGAGCGCCGACGCGGCGATCACCGCGATCTTGTTGACCATCAGCATGAAGCGGAAGCCGTAGACGCAGACCACCAGGACGAGCCCGGCGAAGATCGCGTATGCAATGCCATAGGTCACATCGGACTCGGGCAGACCGGCGAGTCGGTGGGCGCCGCCGACAAGCGCGTCGCCCGAGGACCACACCGAGATCGAGAAGAACGCGACCGCGGTGAGCAGCGAGAGGAACGAGCCGACGATCCGGCCGTGCACGCCCAGGTGGGCGGAGGACGACACGGCGTTGTTGGTGCCGTTGGCCGGGCCGAACAGCGCCATCGGGGCGAGCAGCAGCGCACCGGCGAGAAGGCCGAGCAGCGTCGCCGCGAGCCCCTGCCAGAACGAGAGCCCGAACAGGATCGGGAAGGCGCCCAGCACACACGTCGCGAAGGTGTTGGCACCGCCGAAGGCGAGCCGGAAGAGGTCGACCGGCCGGGCGGTGCGGTCGGCGTCGGGAATCCGCTCGACACCATTGGTCTCGACTTCGGTGATCGAGGTAGTCACGGCGCTCCACTTTTTTGTTCATGAGCCGGCCCCACGGTCTGTTCATATGGGGCAGTCCCTCTGTTCATGGGACGGTCCCACAGTCTGTGCCCCCGGACGACGGCCGACAATTGTGCACATCACAGAGCACTACCCTGTTGTCTGTGGCCAGCAACAAACTCACCGTCGAGGATCTGCTCTCGTTCCCCGCTCTCCAGCTCTCCGTGAAGGCGGGCAGCAGCGGCCTGGGACGTTCCGTGTCCTGGGCGCATGCCAGCGAACTCGCCGATCCGACGCCCTGGCTGCTGGGCGCCGAGGTGATCATGACGACGGGGCTGGCGATCCCGCGTACCGCCGCCGGACAGCGCGCCTATCTGGAGCGGCTCGACGACGCGGGTGTCTCCGCGCTGGCCCTGTCCGCGCAATTGCACATGCCACCGCTGCACGACGCGTTCTTCCGGGCGGCCGAGGAGCGCGGCTTCCCGGTCCTGGAGGTCCCGCTCGCCGTCCCGTTCATCGCGGTCTCCCAGGAGGTCGCGGCCTCGGTCCAGGAGGACGCCAGGCACCGGCTCGGCGCGCAGCTCCAGGTCTTCGGCTCGCTGCGCTGGCTGGTCGCCGAGGACCTCGACACGCCGACACTGCTGCGCCGTCTGGAGCGCCTCTCCGGTTACGACGTGTATCTGTGCACGCCGCAGGGGCGGCCCCTGCTTCCAGGAGTGCCGGTACCGGACCGGGGCGTGCTGCCCGCGTCGGTGGACGCTCCGCCGACCGTTCCCGGCGGGTTCGTGCTGCCCGTGCCGGCGCCCGGCGGCCCGGCGGGATTCCTCGTCGCGTACGAACGGGAGGGCGCCCAGCCCGCCGGGCTCGCGGTCGTCCAGCACATCGCCACGGTGGCGGCGCTACGGGTCGCCATGGTGCGCAGCGAGCGCGAGACGCTGCGCCGCGAGGGCGCGGAGACCCTGGCCGAACTCCTCCAGGAGGTGCTGGACCCGGAAGCGGCCCGGCGCAGGCTCGCCCGGCATGCGATCGAGGGCGACACCGTGCTGATCGTGGTGCGGCAGACCACGGACGAGGCCCTGCTGCGCTGCCTCCAGGAGCATCCGCATCTGCTGCTCACGTGGGGCACGGACCGGTATGTCCTGGGGGCGCCGCAGCTGGCGGCGGAGATCGGTGAACTGCCGGATGTGGCGGCCGGGATGAGCCGCCCGTTCCTCCCCGGGGCACCGTTGCGGGTGGCCCAGCGCGAGGCGCTCTGGGCGGTCTCGAAGGCCGCCGAGTCGGGCCGTTCCGTGGTCCGCTACGGCGACGACTCCCTGGGCCGCTGGCTGCCCGACGACCCGGCCGTGCTGACGGCGCTGGTCGAGCACGTGCTGGGCGAGGTCCTGCGCTACGACGAGGCGCATGACTCCGAGCTGCTGCTCTCCATCCGTACCTGGATGGAACGGGACCGCCGCACGGAGACGGCGGCCGCCGCGCTCCACATCCATCCCAACACCCTCGCCTACCGGCTGCGCCGCTTCGGTTCGCTGGCCGGCCGTGACATGGCGTCCACGGGGGCCCTGGCGGAGGTCTGGCTGGCGATCCAGGCAGCGGGGGCGCTGGGCCTCACCGACTGAGAGTGACCGGCCGCGGGCAACGGCCGGACGGAACCGGGTCACCCGTTCCGGTCGCGGTACTAGGCTCGATGCCGGGGCCGGGGCCAGGAGCCCGGAACCAAGGAACGAGGAGGCACCGCGTGCCGGTGGAAGTCACCTGGTGGGGTCATGCCACCTGCACGATCGAGGACTCCGGGGTCCGCGTGCTGACCGATCCGCTCTTCGTACGGCGCTTCGCGCATCTGCGCCGACGCCGCGGCGAGCTGCCCGGCCCCGAGGCCGCGGTCGCCGATGTGGTGCTCGTCTCGCATCTGCACTCCGACCATCTGCATCTGCCGTCGCTGGCCCGGCTCGCGCCCGGCAGCCGGCTGATCGTGCCGACGGGTGCGGTGCGCTCCGTGCCGGGGCTGCGGGTGCTGCGCTCGGTGCGCGGGCTGCGGATCACCGAGGTCTCCCCGGGCGACGTGGTCCGGGTCGGCGAGGTCCGGGTCCGGGCCGTTCCCGCGCTGCACGACGGCAGGCGGCTGCCCGTGGGCCCGCACCGCTCCCCCGCGCTCGGCTATGTGGTCGAGGGCGAGGCGCGGACGTACTTCGCCGGGGACACCGGGCTCTTCGACGACATGGCCCGGGCCGTCGGTCCGGTGGATGTGGCGCTGTTGCCGGTGGGCGGCTGGGGTCCGTATCTGGGCCACAGTCATCTGGACGCGGGCCGGGCCGCTCAGGCGCTGGCCCAGCTGGCTCCCCGGTCGGCCGTGCCGGTGCATTACGGCACGTACTGGCCGATCGGCATGGACGGAGTCAGGCCGCACGAGTTCCACTCGCCGGGTGACGAGTTCGTCCGCAAGGCGGCGCTGCTGGCGCCGGAGGTGGCGGTGCACCGGCTGTCGCACGGCGAACACGTGCGGCCGAAGGCCGCGCGGTGATCCAGGAGGTCGTGAGACAGCTGCCCCCGGAGTCGACGCAGCAGGCGGTCGGGTACCCGTCCCTGTTTCTGCTGGTGGCGCTGGGCTCGCTGGTGCCGGTGGTGCCGACGGGCGCTCTGGTGAGTTCGGCCGCCGTGGTGGCGCTGCATCAGTCGTCGCCGTTCTCGCTGCTGATCGTCTTCGGGGTGGCGTCGGCCGCGGCGTTCCTCGGTGACATCTGTCTGTACTGGCTCGGTCAGCGCGGGGTGCGGTCGAAGAACGGTTCGAAGTGGCTGCGGACGATCAGCGACCGGGCCGCTCCGGAGCGGCTGGCGCAGGCGCAGCGGAAGCTGGACGAGCACGGTGCGATGGTGCTCGTGCTGTCGAGGCTGGTACCGGCGGGCCGGATTCCGGTGATGCTGGCCTGTCTGCTGGGCCGGATACCGCTGCGCCGGTTCGCCCGCGGGGATGTGCCGGCCTGTCTGGCGTGGGCGGCGACGTACCAGCTGATCGGCATTCTGGGTGGTTCGCTCTTCCCCGAGCCGTGGCAGGGCGTGGTGGCGGCGGTGGGTCTGACGCTGTTGATCAGCGGGGCTCCCGCGGTGTGGCGCAGGGTGCGGGCACGGTTCAGCCACTGACTGTGCGGGGTACCGGGTCGAGCAGGCGGGAGCCGCCGATCGGCAGGTCCCAGAGCCGTGTCCGGGGGTGTCCGGCCCGCTGCCAGGCGGTACGCAGCCGGGCCAGCGGTTCCAGTACGGGCTCCGCGGAAAGCACGAAGGTCGCCCAGTGCATCGGCGCCATCGCGCGGGCGCCGAGGTCCTCGTACGCCTGCACGGCCTCCTCCGGATCGGTGTGTACGTCACCGAGCCACCAGCGCGGTTCGTACGCCCCGATCGGCATCAGGGTCAGGTCGATGCCGGGGTACCGGCGGCCGATCTCACCGAACCAGTGCCCGTACCCGCTGTCCCCCGCGAAGTGAATCCGCTGCCCGTCGCTGCCCGCGGTGCCGATGATCCAGCCGCCCCACAGGGAGCGGCAGGTGTCGGTGAGGGTCCGCTTGGACCAGTGGTGGGCGGGCACGAAGTCGAAGCGGACGCCGTCCAGCCTGGCCGATTCCCACCAGTCGAGTTCGGTGACACAGGTGAAGCGGCGACGGCGGCACCAGTGGCCGAGTCCGGCGGGGACGAACAGCGGGGTGTTCCGGGGCAGCCGGCGCAGAGTGGGGGCGTCGAGGTGGTCGTAGTGGTTGTGGCTGATGACGACGGCGTCGACGGGCGGCAGGTCCTCCCAGCGGACGCCGACCGGCGTGATCCTGCCCGGGGTGCCGAGGATGCGCCGGGACCAGACGGGGTCGGTGAGGACGGTGAGCCCGCCGGTGCGGACGATCCAGCTGGCGTGCCCGGCCCAGGTGACGGAGGTGGCGCCGGCGGGGGTGACGGGCAGGGGTTCGGGGGCGTACGGGAGCCGGTGGATGCCGCGCAGCCCTTCCGGGTTGGGCCGCAGGGCGCGTTCACGGGCCAGTCGAGACATGCTCATGGCACTCGGGAGCGGCGCGGTGAGCCGGTCGGCGAAGGTTCTCGGCCAGACCCGGACCTCGCCGAGCGGACGCGGTTCGACGACCTCGCCGCGAGAGACCTGGTACGGGGGCGCGGCCCCGGTGCGGGAGCGCTCGGTCTGTTCCGTCATCGAGAGGCTCCCGTCTCGCTGTTCCTCATCGGAGTTCGTCGAGTGCCGTCCCGAAAATGCTCAGGGCTTCGGCCACATGCGGCAATTCCAGGGGCTCCACAGCGGTGAGGGACTCCATCTGCTGTTCCGGGGTCGACCCGAGCAGCGTCCCGGTGCCCAGCCGTACGCGCAGCGCCCCCAGTTCGTCGCCGAACCGGTGGCCGCCCGGCGTCGGTGCGCCGAGACGTTCCGTCAGGTACTCCTCCAGCTCCAGGGAGTCCGTGACACCGCGGTTCGCCAGCCGCGATCGGAGCGGCCCGAGGTCTGCGTACAGATGGCGCCCCGCCTGCGGGGGCCTGGCCAGTGCGCCCGAGGCGAGGACCGCCCGGTGGGCCGCTGCGGCGACCTTCGCCTGGAGCGCGGCGGCCCGGCGGACCCGGTCGGTGACGGCAGCCGGTTCGCGCAGCGCGTGGGCGGCGGCCATGGCCACCGGCCCCGCGACGAGCGCGCCGAGCGCGGTGAGGATGTCGAGGGTACGGGCATGGCGCACCGACGCCCGCTCGGTGTCCGGGAACCGGGCGATCGCGACCGGCCAGGCGGACGGGGTCAGCGCGCCGGCGAGATCGCTGACGACCGTGACGTCGTCGGGGCACATCTCGGCCGGACTGAGCAGGACCGTGTCGTGCGGCCGGTGCAGGGTGTCGCGCCATGTCTCGTCGCTGACGATGTGCATCCCCTCGGCGACCGCGGCCTCGCATGCCTCGCGCACCAGTTCCGGCGGGGCGACGGTGGCGGTCGGGTCGTCGACGACGGAGATCAGCAGCAGCCGGGGCCGGCCGCCCTCGGCGCGCACCCGGCGCACGGTCTCCAGCAGCGCGTACGGATCGGGCACGCCGCCGCACTCGGCCGGGGTCGGCACGTGGTAGGCGGGCCGGCCCAGCAGCCGGGCCTGCGGGATCCAGGTGGCTGTACAGGGGCGGGGCATGAGCACGTCGCCGCCGTGCGCGGCGATCAGTGCGAGCAGCAGCGGCGAGGCGCCCGGGGCGGCGGCGACGTGCTCCGGGCCGCCGTGCAGTCCGCGCCGCTCCCAGTAGTCGGTCGCGGCCTCGCGCAGGGCGTCACCGCCACCGGTCGGTTCGGGTTCGCCCCGTCCGGCCGCGGCGGCGAGCACCTCGGCCAGTTCGGGCAGGACGGGCAGACCGGGATCGGGGGCCGGCGGCCCGTACCGGACCGGGCCGCGGTCCTCCCGTACAAAACGCGCCCCGCCCCCGCCCTGCTGTCCGCGCCCCGCCAGTCCTGTCCGCCCGGTCCGCTTCCGCGCCATCGAACCTCCTTCGCCGCCGCCCCGTCGCCCTGTCCCGTGCGTCTCGCACTCAGGGCCCTTTAGCACTCAGGGCCCTTTATACGAGGGTTCGACCGACGGCGCCCGCCCGGCGGAGCCGTCACCGGTGCCGGCCGGGGGGGGCGGGCTCAGCCCGCGAAGGCCGTCCCGGGCGTCCCGTGCCCCGCGTCCGGCAGCACCAGCAGCGAACCGGACAGCGGGTGCGGGGCGACGAGGCCCGTGCGGGCCGTGGAGATGTAGAGGTCGCGCAGGTCCGCACCGCCGAACGCGCAGGCGGTCGGGCGTTGTACCGGAAGTCCGACGACGCGGTCCAGGGAGCCGTCGGCCGTGTAGCGGCGCACCGCGGCGCCGTCCCACAGGGCGACCCAGACGGCCCCGTCGGCGTCGACCGTCAGCCCGTCGGGGAACCCCGCGCTCTCCTCGACGGTGGCGAACGGGCGCCGGTTCACGGCGTGTTCGCCGTCGAAGTCGAAGACGTCAATGCGGCGCGTGGGCGTGTCGATGAAGTACATCAGGCGCTCGTCCGGGCTCCACCCGATGCCGTTGCCGCAGGCCACGACGGGCAGCACCGGGGTGACCGTGCCGTCGGGTGCGACGCGGGCGAGGCTGCCGCCGGTCTCCGCGCCGTCGTAGCGCATGGTGCCCGCCCACAGCGCACCGTCCGGCGCGACCGCCGCGTCGTTGCCACGGCGCCCGGGCTCGGGGTCGTGGACCAGCCAGCGGAAGGTGCCGTCGGGGCCGTACAGGCCGATGCCGTCACGCAGATGGACCACGAGCCCACCACCGGCGCGTGGTTTGGCGGCTCCGACGTGCTGTTCGGTGGCCATGACCGTACGGCGGCCGGTCACCGGGTCGTAGGTGTGCACGCGGGCGGCGACGATGTCCACCCAGATCAGGCGGCCCGTGACCGGGTCCCAGGTCGGGCCCTCGCCGAGCTCGGCCTGCTCGTGTACGGCCACGTCCAGGCCTGTGCCGGTCATGTCTGCCCCTCGTGGTGTCCGAGCCGGCCGGAGAGCGCATCGGCACCGTCGGCCGCGGGGCCCACCGGCTCCTTCTCGCGCTCCTCGGTCCGGCGGATCACCGGAATCACGCACCCAGCGTAGACGTGTGGCCATGGCCTCGGCACAGCGACCGTGCGATGCCGGGGGACCCGGGTGAGGTCAGGGCCGTCGGCCGAGTACGGCCGGCCTGCCGGTCGGCGTCCGCGGGAACCTCGGCGGGAGGGCGAACAGACCGCTCTGCGAGAGGTCCCGCGCGTGAGTCCGGCACCGGGCCGTCGGCACAACCTCGCGGACGGCCTGCTGGATGTGCGAGTGGTGCACGGCGGCCGTACGCCCGGGCTGCGCCTGCTCGCGGCGGCCGTCGCGGGTCCGCTCACCCGCTCCCCCCGTCCACGCGGCACAACGGCGCCACCGGTTGCGGATCACCGCCCTGACACCCGGCACTCCTTATACGTACGACGGCGAAGTCGCTGACAGCCGACACGGGTCGGTGATCGACAAGCTTCCGGAGGCACTGACGGTGTACTGCCCCCCGTGCCGGTGTAGCGAAGCACCCGGAGATCAGCCACGCCCGAACGAACCGGGCGAACCAGGGGCGGCCGACGGCAAGTCGGCCGCCCTCCACGCACGGAGTCCACATATCAAGACGCGTATCTCAATATTCGACATCGGCGCGTACGGTGTTGCAGCCGATCACCCCTTCGCGCGGCTCGCGTTCGGGCTCCGCGCCCCGAGGAAGGATCCACCGCCATGCCGAAAGAGACCGCCGTCTACACCCACGGCCACCACGAGTCGGTACTGCGCTCGCACCGCTGGCGCACCGCCGCCAATTCCGCCGCGTATCTGATCGATGAGCTCCGCCCCGGCATGACCGTGCTGGACGTCGGCTGCGGGCCCGGCACCATCACCGCGGATCTGGCCGCACTGGTCGCCCCCGGCCGGGTGACCGCCGTCGACACCACCGGGGAGATCCTGGCCCAGGCCGCCGAGGTCGCGACCGAACGCGCCCTGGACAACGTCGAGTTCACCACCGCGGATGTGCACGCCCTGGACTTTCCCGACGACTCGTTCGACGTCGTCCATGCCCATCAGGTGCTCCAGCATGTGGGCGACCCGGTGCAGGCGCTGCGCGAGATGCGGCGCGTCTGCCGCCCCGGCGGCATCGTCGCGGCCCGCGACAGCGACTACGCGGCGATGACCTGGTACCCGGAGGTGCCGGGCATGGACACCTGGCTGGAGCTGTACCGCCGGGTCGCCCGCGCCAACGGCGGCGAGCCGGACGCGGGCCGGCGACTGCTGTCCTGGGCGCGGCAGGCCGGCTTCACCGACATCGCCCCGACCGCCGCCAACTGGTGCTTCGCCACGCCGGAGAGCCGCGCCTGGTGGAGCGGCATGTGGGCGGACCGTACGGTCGGCTCGGTCTACGCGGAGCGGGTCGTGGCCGGCGGCCGTGCAAGCGCCGGGGAGCTGGCCGCGATCGCCGCGGCCTGGCACGCGTGGGGCGCGCGGGACGACGCCTGGTTCATGGTCCCGCACGGCGAGGTGCTCTGCCGTGCCTGATCACGGCCAACTACCCTTGTCCGCATGGACATTCTGGGAACCACGCTGCGCATCTGCGTCGACGACCTGGAGGCCGCGGTGGCCTTCTACGAGGACCTCACGGCCAGTTCCGCCCTGCGCTTCGAGCGGGGCGGGGTATCGGCCGCCGCCGTCAGTTGCTTCCTGCTGATGAGCGGTCCGGAGTCGGAGCTGGAGATCCTGCGCAAGGTGACGGCGACGATCGCGGTCAAGGATGTCGACGAAGCCCATGCCTCCCTCACGCGCGTCGGGGCCCGGATCCTCGCGGGCCCGGTGCCGACGCCGGCGGGCCGTAGCCTGATCGCCGTGCATCCGGACGGCTCGGTCTTCGAGTACGTCGACCGGAACCCGGCCGGCTGAACCCGCGGGCCCCCACCCGACGGATCGGACTCGCGGCCGTCCGGCCCATGCCGGTGTACGGCCGTCCGGCCCATGCCGGTGTACGGCCGTCCGGCCCATGCCGGTGTACGGCCGTCCGGCCCGTGCCGGTGGAGGTGGGCGCGGGCCGGACGGCCGTCGGCATCAAGTCCTTGGGCGCATCCGGTAGTTGTACGTGTCCGGCAGCGGCTCGTCGGTGAGCTCGGCCCAGACCTCGTCCAGGATCTCCGCACCCTCGCGCAGATCCTCGACCTCGAAGCCCTCGTCGAAGACGGCCCGGGCGGCGGCCCGGTCGCCCTCGGCGATCAGCATTCGGGCCTCCAACAGACGGAAACGACCGCGCTGTTGGACCACCGGAAGCAGACCGGCCCACACCGTCCGGGCCGCCGCGGGACGCCCCGCTGTCAGCATTGCTTCCATCGCCTCGCGGCCGAGCGCCGTCGCGGCGGACGTCCAGGCGCCATCACCGCGTTCACCATCGCCCTCGCCGTCGGACCGTTGCGCACACAGGTCGTCGAACGCCTCCGCGTAGAGATCGGCGGCCCGGTCCCCCTGTCCGCTCTCCTCGGCGGCGACGGCGAGGCAGCGCAACAGCGGCCACCGGGACGGGGCGAGAGCCAGTCCGCGTTCCCAGCTGCGGACCGCCTGGGCGCGGTCGCCGGCGTGCCACTGGGCGACGCCGAGGTGGTATTCGGTGAGGGGTTCGGCGGCGGCCGTCTCCAGCATGTCGCGCCAGTGCGGCGAGACCAGGGAGGGGCCGGGCGGGGTCGCCCTGCGGGGTTCGGGGAAGGTGCCCTGGTCCAGCAACTCCAGCCAGGGCTCCTGCTGTTCACCCAGGGTGGACTCGGCGAACGGTGTGCCGGGGAGCCGGTACTTCCCGCGCCGGACTTCCAGGGCGCCCCAGCCGGAGCCGGTGGCGAGCGACTCGCCGGGCTCGGTGTCGGCGCAGGGGCGCCAGGCGGCGTACGCGGCGTCGACATCGGCGCGCGGCAGCACCTCGGCGAGCCGTCGCTCCGTCTCCGCGCGGGCTGCCGCCCAGTCGTCGCCGTGTACGTCCCCGGGGTCCGCGGACAGCGGTCCGTACGACTCCAGCCAGCTGAACTCGGCACCCGGTTCGAGGGGGATGTGTTCCAGCTGGGTACGGGCGAGTCCGGCCTGGATCTCGGCGTAGCCGACGGTGCCGGGCTCGGTGAGCCACTCCTGCCAGCGCCGCCCGCCCGGGCCGCTGCCCCACAGGAACAGCTTCCGGCCCCGCAGCAGATCGGTCGACGTCTGGACGAGTCCGTGTCCGTCCTCGTCGAGGGAGGCGATCCAGCGGCGCGCGCCGTCGGGCACCTCGTAGAAGTAGTCGGCGGGGAAGTCGCCTCGCAGCGGGTACGTACGGTCGACGGAGCCCGACTCGGGGACCGGGACCCGGGTCAGGGTGCGCTCGTAACCGAAGTGCCACGCCTCCTCGGCCGGGGCCAGGACGCGGGTGCGTGCGCCTTCGGGCACGGCGATGTTGGACCACCAGTAGACGGGTGCGGTGTGCTCGTGCGGATTGCGTATCCGTACGCCGACGTGCAGGAAGTCGGAGTCCTCGGGCAGCCAGAGGTCCACCTGGAACGGCAGGTCGCGCAGCCGCTCCCACTCCCAGAGGCGGACCATGTCACCGCCGTCGGGTGCGGGCACCCGGGCCGCGTGCACCGGGGCGCAGGACAGTGTGGTGTGGCCCGTGGCGCCGATGTTCCACTCGATGCCGCCGGAGAACCAGGCGCCGTTGAGCGCGAAGTCGGCTGGCTGCAGCACGGGGTTGGTGTAGAGGAGTTCGCGGCCGGTCGGCTTGTGGTGGAGGGAGTGGACGCGGCCGCCGAGCCCCGGCAGGACGGTGGCCCGCAGCCGGGCGTTCTCGATGATGATCGCGTCGAGTCCGGTGGGGACGCGCTCGCGCCCGTACCCGTCGAGGATGCGCACCGGCAGCACGGTGGCCAGGGGTTCGTAGCCGATCTGGCGTGCCATGTCACGTGGCAGTCCGGCCCGGTCGCGGTCGTCGACGACATGCATCTCGTCGAGCGGCCGCAGTGCGGGCAGCGGGTTCTCCGGGCCCAGTGGTGCGGCGGGCAGAGTCAGTACGGCACGTCGTACGGTCGTGGCCAAGGCAACCTCGCTCCCTCGCGCGGGCCGCCGCAGGTCCGGGCGCCCCCCGATGACCATGGAACACGCTGGACTGCGGCCCGGCCAGGGGCGTTGCCGTCAGACTTCGGCAAAAGACCGAAAGATCACGGGAGCGGCGCCGGAGGCCATCGCCCGGAACCCCGGACCCGGAGCCCGAATCCGGGTCCGGAAAATTCGCGTGCGCCTCGCCCCCACCGCCGTAGCCTTGCCCTTCGACGGTTCACGAGCGAAAAGCGGAGCGGGAATCACGATGAGCACGCAGCACACCTACCGAGTGATCGTACGCGGCACCTGGGAGAGCCTGACGGAAGAGGCACGCGCCCGGCTCCTGTCCGAGGTGGACGAGCACGGCCTGAGCGCGATGCAGTTCACCGAGGAGGGCTCGCTGACGTACGACCGCGTGCTCAAGCACTTCAGTTTCCGGTTCGTGGTCGTGTCGGACGCCGAGGACGGCGAGGAGATGGCATCCGCGATCGCCGAGGACCGGGCCGAGACCCTGTTGCGGGACCAGGGTTGCGGTCATGGCGAACTGCGCTCCACGGCAACGGACATGGACACCATGAAGATCAATTACAAGGGGCGGTGAGCGGCGGGGCGGCCGCCGCGCGCCCTGCCGGCGACGGCCCGCTCAGCCGAGGTCCAGCTCCGGCTCGTACATGTCCAGCCACATCGCGAGGTCCAGGGTGCGTTCCAGCCCGCGCCGGGACGCCGAGGTGCTCCCGGGCGCGTCGTGTTCGGCCACCCTGCGCAGCCGGTCGCGGTCGATGAGGTCGAAGACCCGGTGGCCGGGGCGTGCGAGCAGGGTGCGGGCGTGCTCCTGGAGGGCGACGGCGTACTTCGGGTCCTGGGTCGACGGATAGGGGGTCTTGGTCCGCTCGTACACGGAACGGGGCAGCAGATCGGCGGTGGCCTCGCGCAGCAGGCTCTTCTCCCTGCCGTCGAAGGACTTCAGGGCCCAGGGGGTGTTGTAGACGTACTCGACGAGCCGGTGGTCGCAGAACGGCACCCGGACCTCCAGACCGACGGCCATGCTCGCGCGGTCCTTGCGGTCGAGCAGGACGCGTACGAACCGGGTCAGGTGGAGGTGGCAGATCCGGCGCATGCGGTACTCGAAGTCGCTCTCGCCGGTGAGCCGTTCGATGCCGGCGACGGCCGATTCGTAGCTCTCGCGGATGTACTTCTCCAGGCCGAGGGCCTGGTTCACGTCGGCGCGGAGCACGCCCGCGTCCTCGCCGAAGTGCTCGGTGAACCGGACCAGCCAGGGAAAGGTGTCGGCGCTCCGGGCCTCCTCGTCGAAGAACTGGAGGTAGCCGCCGAAGACCTCGTCGGCGGACTCGCCGGACAGGGCGACCGTCGAGTGTTCGCGGATGGCGCGGAAGAGCAGATAGAGCGAGGCGTCCATGTCGCCGAGGCCCATGGGGATGTCCCGGGCCCGGATCATCCGGGCGCGCACATCGGGGTCGGCGAGGGCGTCCGGGTCGAGCACGATGTCGCGGTGGATGGTGCCGGCCCGCTCGGCCACGGCGTGCACGAACGGTGTGTCGGGGGTGGTGCGCAGCTCGTCGGCGACGAAGTTCTCGGTGCGTCCGACGAAGTCGACGGCGAAGGTGCGGACCTTCTCGCCGGTCTCGGCGAGCTGCCGGGCGGCGAGCGAGGTGACCGCGGAGGAGTCGAGGCCGCCGGAGAGCAGGATGCAGCGGGGCACGTCGGAGATCAGCTGACGGCGCACGATGTCATCGAGCAGTGACCGTACGGTGGCGATCGAGGTGTCCCGGTCGTCGGGGTGCGGGCGGGTCTCCAGCCGCCAGTAGACGTGTCGGCGCAGGCCGTCACGGTCGACGGTGAGTACCGTGCCGGGCTCCACCTCGTACATGCCGTCCCAGACGGCGTGGCCGGGGTTCTTGACGAGACTGAAGAGCTCCCGGAGCCCGTCCAGGGTCACCCGGGGCCGGGACAGCGGGTTGGCGAGGATGGCCTTGGGTTCCGAGCCGAAGAGCACTCCGTCGGGCGTCGGCCAGTAGTAGAAGGGCTTGACGCCCATCCGGTCGCGGATCATGACGAGCCTGTCGTGGCGGCTGTCCCAGAGGGCGAAGGCGTACATGCCATTGAGCCGTTCGGCGACGGACTCGCCCCACTCCAGATAGCCGTGCAGCACGACCTCGGTGTCCGAGCCGGTGCGGAAGCGGTGCCCGCGGGCGGTCAGTTCGGTGCGGAGTTCGGTGAAGTTGTACGCCTCACCGGAGTAGACGAGGGCGACGTCGCCCTCCGGGGTGGAGACGGTCATGGGCTGGCGTCCGCCGGGCAGGTCGATGATCGCGAGCCGGCGGTGTCCGAGCCCCGCGTGCTCGACGGTCCAGGTCCCCCGGTCGTCCGGGCCCCGGCAGGCCATGGTCTCCGTCATCGCGTCCAGCGTCGCGGCCTCCGCGGCGGCTCGCAGATCACGGTCGAAGGAGACCCAGCCGACGATGCCACACATACGCGTCCTCCCGATTCGGTCCCGGCCGGGAAGCGGTCGTACGCACGGTGCCGTCGCTCGGGCGGCGTGCCGAAGGCGAAGGCCCGGCAGAACCAGTTGTATTTAGCAGCTATGTATCGAGCCTGTGCCTGCGATTGCGTACGGTCAACACGATCGTCATCCCGCCGGGGGCGGACTCCCGATACTTTCGGCCGCCGTTTTCCCCTTCCTGTACGGAGTACAGAGCTCCGCATCCCGTTCCGAGAGGGCGCGCGCGTCGCGGAGGCAACCGAATCGGCCATGGGCAAAGACTTGCCCAATCCGGCTTCGGCCAGTGGGGTGCACCCGGCAGCTCAGCACATGGGCCGATACGCCAGACCGGGCAGCCGCGCCTGCCATTCGTCCTCCGCGGGCCCGCCCTGCGAACGGAATTGCTGGGCGCCGCCTGCGGGGGCTGCCCAGCAACACGGCGGACGATCGACTGAGCGAGAGACCCACTCAGGACGGAGCACGTCATCTCTCTCATCCAGCACCCCGCACCCGCCGTCGATTCGCGAACGGAACATCGCCGGCCATCACCCCCGCCCCGGCCCCGGAGCGCCCTGCGCCGGGCGGTCCCGTGGGCCCCCGTTCTCGTGGCCCTGCTCGTCGGGTTCTGGGGCATCCGCCGCCAGGGCACCCTGTGGGGAGACGAGGCGGTCACCTATGCCATGTCGCACCGGAGTGTGCCGCAGCTGTGGCACACCCTGGGCCACGTCGACGTCGTGCACGGCCTGTACTACCTGATCATGCACGGCGTGTTCGGCCTCTGGGACGGCGGTCTCGTGGCACTGCGGCTGCCCTCGGTACTGGCGGTCGCCGCGGCCACGGTCGGCATCGTACGGCTCGGACAACGGCTCGGCGGGACCTGGACCGGGCTGCTGGCGGGCCTCGTCTTACCGCTGCTCCCGCCGGTGCAGCGGTACGCCCAGGAGGGCCGGTCCTACGCGCTGATCTGCGCGCTGATCACCTGGGCCAGTTGTCTTCTCGTCAGCAACCTCTCCCGGCCGAAGGGACCGGACGGGGGTCGGGCACGGGGATGGGTGACATATGGCGTTGTCATGCTGACAGCCTGCCTGCTCCACGAGGTCGCCGTGCTGATACTTCTGGCCCACGGTGTGACCGTATTCGGGACGCGTTCGACGCGGCCCATGAGACGTGCGTGGGGCATCACGGCGGCCGGGGTCCTCGCCGGGCTGCTCCCGCTCGCCGTCTTCAGCACGACGCAGTCGGCGCAGGTGGACTGGATCGGTCCGCCGGACGCCGGGGAGGTGCTGGCTTTCGTCGTGACCGCCCTGCTGGGCATCGTCCTCGCCCGCTCCACCGGCCGTTCGCGCGGACCGGTCACCTTGCCCGCGCTCGCGCTCCCGCTGCTGATCCTGCCCACCACGCTGCTCATACTGACGAGCCCCCTGCATCCGTTGTACGTGGACCGGTACGTCCTGGCCTCCGCCATCGCCTTCGCGCTCCTGGCGGGCGCGGCGCTCGACCGGCTCCGGTTACGGCTGTCGGCACCCGAGGCAGGAACCATGCGACGTGTGACATGTGCAATGGCGCTGGTCGCAGTGCTCGCCACCCTCGTACCCGTGAGCACCGCGCTGCGGAAGCCGGGGAGCCGCGAGAACGACGCGGTCGCGATCGCCCGGGCGGTCCAGGACATCACCGAGCCCGGGGACGGGCTGCTGTTCATGCCGTCACGCAGACGCGTGTGGATGCTGGCCCGGCCGGACTCCTTCGTGGCGCTGTCCGACCTCGCTCTGGAGCGAACCCCCGTGGCGTCCAACACGCTGTTCGGCCGCGAGTTGCCACCGGAGCGGATCCGCGAGCGCATCCTGACCAGCACCCGCGTCATCGCCGTGCACGACCTGGAGGGCCAGCCCCTGGACGCGAACGCGCGCGAGGCGGTCAAGCGCGCCACTCTCGACGCGTACTTCGAGGAGTGCGCGAGCCGGACGGTGACGCAGGCGCGCATCACCGTGTACGCCAGGCCGGGCCACTGCTGAACCGCGCCGGCCGAACCGATCCGGACAACGGGCACGGCCGGCCGGCCGATCCCGCCGGCCGGCCCCTCGATGTGCCCGCAGGTCCTCGTGCCCCTCCCGCCAAGCTTTGCCGGTCAAGGTACTAGCTCAGCATCTCGGCCGTGATCGCCCACCGCTCGTGGTCGCGCCAGGCTCCGTCGATGAAGAGGAAGTCCGGCGAGAACCCTTCGAGGCGGAATCCGGCCCGCCGGACGAGGGCGATCGACCCCTCGTTGGCGGGCTGGATGTTGGCTTCGAGCCGGTGCAGGCCGAGCGGCCCGAAGGCGTACCGCAGGACCAGTGCCAGTCCTTCACTCATCAGACCGCGCCCCACCACATGGGCGAAGGCCCCGTATCCGAGCGCTCCGCAGCGGAACCCGCCGTGGACGATGTTGTTGATGTTGATGAACCCCGCGATCCCACCGCCGACCCCGCCCTCGCCTGCCCTGCCCTTGCCGGCTTCCCGTTCCCGTTCGCGTTCGCGTTCCGGTTCGCAGACCAGGAAGCCCGCCTTGGTCGGGTCGTCGATCAACCGTCCCGCGTAGGTGGCGTACGCGCGAACGTCCTCGGGCGGGAAGAGCCAGGGGCGGTGTACGTCCCGGCTCTCCCTCACCCGCGTGGTGAACTCTTCGGCATCCGCCGGGGTGTAGGCGCGGATCGCCACACGGCGTCCCTCGGCCAGATAGTCCAATGCAGACATCCGGCCAGCTTAGGGGGGTGTGGTCGGTCCGTCGCGCGCCTCACTTCCCCCGGTCGCCGACCACCGGCAGCTCCAGCACACCCGTGTCCTCGGGGGCGCTGACCACCGTGACCGGCTTGATGCCGTGGTTGCTTTGCGATACGGCCCCGTTCAGACCAGCGCGGGCCCCTCGATCGTGAGTGTGGCGGGGCCGCCGTCGGCCGGCGCGTCCAGCACGGCGGGCACGCCGAGCGGAATCGTCAGTGCCGTCGGTCCGTGCCCGAAGCCCAGCTCCTCGACGACGGGTACGCCCAGTGTGCCGAGCCGGTCGGCGAGGACCGCCCGCACGCTCTCGTACGGGCCGCAGCCGGCCCAGGAACCGCAGGCCACCCCGGATATCCCGTCGAGCGCGCCGGCCCTCAGCAGTTGAGTGAGGATGCGGTCGATGCTGTACGGGTCCTCGGTGGTGTCCTCGATCACCAGCAGCCCGCCCCGGGCCGACGTCCGGCCGTGCGGAGTACCCAGGTCGGCGGCGAGCAGGCTCACACAGCCGCCGTAGGTGATGCCGCGGGCCCTGCCCGGTACCAGCGCCCGCGCCGTGGGCAGGCCGAGGGTCCGTACCGTCTCGGGCTCGAACAGGGTGGCCCGCAGGGACTCCTGGGTGTCCGGGTCCTTGAGGAAAGTTTCGGTGCCGGCCATCGGACCGTGCAGGGTGGCGAGCCCCATGCGCCCGGCGAACGCCTCGTGGAGCACGGTGATGTCGCTGTAGCCGATGAACACCTTGGGCCCGGCCGCGCACATCGCCACCCAGTCGACCAGGTCGACCATGCGGTGCACGCCATACCCGCCACGGGCGCAGATCACCGCGTCGACGGACGGATCGCACCAGGCCTCCTGGAGATCCCGGGCGCGCGCTTCGTCCGTACCGCCGAGGTAGTCCAACTCCGGGTGGACGTCGCGCACATGAGGAGCCTCGACGGGTTCCAGGCCCCAGCCCCGCAGTACGTCGAGGCCCGCCTCCAGACGGTCCGCGGGCACCGGCCCGCTCGGTGCCACGACGGCGATCCTGGCACCGGGACGAAGCCGGGCGGGGCGGGTCAGGGGCGCGAGGGTCACTTCTTCAGCTCCAGCCGCGGCACGTCGGGGCAGTCGATGCCGAACGTCTGCCCGTACAGGGAGAGTTCGGCCTCCAGGGCACGGATCATCGTGTCGGCGCGCCGGAACCCGTGCCCCTCCCCCTCGAAGGTGAGGTACGCGTGCGGGATACCGCGCCCCTCGACCTCGGCCAGGAACCGCTCGCACTGGACGGGCGGGCAGATCGGATCGTCCAGTCCCTGGAGCAGGAGGAAGGGGGTGGTCAGCCGGTCGGTGCGGCTGATCGGCGACCGTTCGCGGTAGCGGTCCGGGACGTCGGCGAGGGGGCCCACGAGGGACTCCAGGTACTGCGACTCGAAGTCATGGGTCTCGTCGCTGCCCCAGCCGGTCAGGTCGAGGATGGGGTAGATGATCGTGCCGCAGGCGTAGACATCGGTGCCGGTCAGCGAGGCCGCGGTGGTCCAGCCGCCGGCGCTGCCGCCCCGGATGGCGAGGCGCTGCCGGTCGGCCGTGCCCTCGGCGGCCAGCGCCTGGGCGACGGCCGCGCAGTCCTCGACGTCGACGACGCCCCACTGTTCGCGCAGCCGGTTGCGGTAGCTCCTGCCGTAGCCGGTGGAGCCGCCGTAGTTCACTTCGGCGACGCCGATGCCGCGCGAGGTGAAGTAGGCGATCTCCAGGTCGAGTACGAGTGCGGCATGGCCGGTCGGGCCGCCGTGCGCCCAGACCACGTAGGGCGGCAGTTCACCGTCGGGGCCGGCCCGGTCGGGGTTGCGGGGCGGGTAGATGTGGGCGTGGATCTCCCGGCCGTCGGGCCCGGCGAAGGTGCGGTCCTCGGGCCGCGGGTAGTACGCGGGATCGACGGCGTCCGCGTGCGGTGTGCCGATGACCCGGGTACGGCCGGTCGCGGTGTCCAGCTCGACGACCTCGTAGGCGCTGTACGGGCTCGCGGCGATGCCATAGACCCGGCTGCCGTGCACGGCGAGCGACTCGGCCCATTCGGTCCAGGGCCCGGCGACGTCGACGAGGTCACCGGTCGCCGGGTCGAGGATGCCGAGCGTAGTGGTGCCCTTGCCGTGGACCGTGGCGATCAGGCCGTTCTCCAGCGGCCGGAACCAACTGAGCCCGATCTTCCACAGCGGTCCGGCGAACTCCTGCTCCCGGGGGCAGAGCGCGACCGCGCCCCGGTGCGGATCGGCGCGGTAGAGGTTCCACCAGCCGCCGCGGTCACTGGCGAAGAGAAGCTGCCCGTCGGCACCCCATTCGATCTGCGGCACCGATTCCTCGGGGCCGCCGCCGAAGCTCCAGGTGTGCTGAAACGTACCGTCCTCGGCGACGTCCGCGAGCATCACCTCGGTGCCGTCCCACGGCATGCGCGGATGGTCCCAGGCGAGCCAGGCCACCCGCCGCCCGTCGGGCGAGAGCCTCGGCCCGGTGACGAACCGGTGGCTGTCGTCGGTGAGTTCACGTACCGCGGAGCGGTCCTCGGCGGCCGAGCCGTCCAGGGGTACGGCGGCGATCACCCGGCGCAGGTCGGTGGGCTGCTCGCCGGTGAACTCCTCCAGGACGCACCACACTTCGCCCTGGTCGCCCCGGTCGAGGTGGAGCTGCGGGTCGACCCACCGCAGCCCGCCGCCGACGGACGAGACCGGGGTGAGCGGCCGGGGATCGCCGGGCCCGTCGGGGGCGTAGGCGTACAGCCGCTGGTCGGCGAAGTCGACGAAGACGATCAGCGGCCCCTCCTCGGCGCGTTCGGCCCCGGCCCAGGGTTGTCCGCCGTATTCGATGACCCGGCTCCGTACGTTCCATGGAGCAGGCAGGACGCTGTGACCGGTCCCGTCCGCGCGGCGGCGGATCAGGGCGCGGCGGCCCGCCTCGGCGGGGCGCGGCTCCGTCCACCACACCTCGTCGCCGACCACGCCGACGTACTCCGGACGGCCGTCGTGCGAGGCGGCCAGCCGCGCGTCGATCGGCGAAGGCCACGTTCCGTAGGGCCCTGTGGACACCATGTTCGATTCCCCCCGTTCCGGGTCAGGCCGTGCGCAGGTAGTGGTCGAGGACGCGGACACCGAAGTGCAGTGCGTCGACGGGGACACGTTCGTCGACGCCGTGGAACAGCGCCTGGTAGTCGAAGCCGACGGGCAGCTTCAGCGGTGAGAAGCCGTAGCCGGTGATGCCGAGCCGGGAGAACTGCTTGGCGTCCGTGCCACCCGACATGCAGTACGGCACGACGTGGCCGTCCGGGTCGAAGCGTTCGATCGCGGCGCGCAGCTTCGCGAAGGTCGGCGAGTCGACGGGGGCCTGCAGCGGGGCCTCGCGGTGGTGGAACTCCCAGTCGACGTCGGGTCCGGTCAGCCGGTCCAGGGTGGCGTGGAACTCGTCCTCGCCGCCGGGGACCATCCGGCCGTCGATGAAGGCGGTGGCGTGGCCGGGGATGACGTTGACCTTGTACCCGGCTTCCAGCATGGTCGGGTTGGAGCTGTTGCGGACGGTCGGCGCGACCAGGTCGGCGGCCGGTCCGAGCTTGCCGAGGAGCTCGTCCACGTCGAAGCCGGGGGCGTCGAGGTCGGGACGGATGCCGTGCAGCGCGGCGATCTCGGTGAGCGCGGCGCGCACGGTCGGGGTGAGCCGGACCGGCCACCGGTGCTCGCCGATCCTGGCAACGGCCGCGGCGAGCGCGCTGACCGCGTTGGCTCTGTTGACCTTGGAGCCGTGTCCAGCCCTGCCGTGTGCGGTGAGTTTCAGCCAGGCGGTGCCGCGTTCACCGGCGGCGATCGGGTAGAGCGGCATCCCGGGGCCGGCGTGGAAGGTGAAGGCGCCGGATTCGCTGATGCCCTCCGTACACCCTTCGAAGAGTCCGGCGTGCCGGTCGGCGAGGAAGCCGGAGCCGTCCTCGGCGCTGGCCTCCTCGTCGGCGGTGTACGCGATCACGATGTCGCGGCGGGGCCGGACACCGGTCCGTGCCCAGGCCCGGACGACGGCCAGGACCATCGCGTCCATGTTCTTCATGTCGATGGCGCCGCGCCCCCATACGACGCCGTCGCGGACCTCGCCGGAGAAGGGGTGCACGGCCCAGTCGCCGGCCTCGGCCGGGACGACGTCGAGATGGCCGTGCACGAGCAGGGCGTCGGCGGACGGGTCGGTGCCCTCGATCCGGGCCACCACGTTGGTGCGTCCCGGGGTGCGCTCCAGCAGGGTGGGTTCCAGTCCGGCGGCGGCCAGCCGCTCCGCGACGTATTCGGCGGCCGGACGTTCCCGGCAGTCACCGCCGCCGCGGTTGGTGGTGTCGATCCGGATCAGTTCGGAGGTGAACGTCACCGATTCGTCGAGCGCCCGCTCGTCGACGCTCTCCTGCGGGTCGGTCGCCTCAGCCATACTGCTCCTCCACGGCGGAAGACACGATCGTCGTCACCGCCTTGAACGTGCGGATACCTTCGTACATCGTCGCGCTGGTGTAGGCGACGCGCCGTTCACCGCTGGGCGCCACGCCGGGGACCACGGTGGCCGCCGCGGCCAGATGCTCGGCGTCGAACTCCAGCTCGACGGTGAAGGGGCCGCCCTCCACCGGGGTGTGCCGCACGGCGAGCGCGGTCGCGTCCTTGGCCGCCGCACGGATGTCCGCGGCGGTACGGGCCGGGGTGCGGCACACCGCCGCGTACCGCGACACATAGTCCTTCACGGCGACCTTGCGGGCCCCGGGAGCGTACCCGTCCGCGTCCACGCAGGTCAGGTCGTCGCCGGTGACGAGGATGACGGGAACGCCGTACTCGGCCACGACATGCGCGTTGAGCAGCCCCTCACTGGCCCGGGTGCCGTTGAGCCACACCCCGGTGATGGAGTTCGCCAGATAGGTGTGGGCGAGGACCCCCTCCGTACCGGCGCCGGTGTGGTAGCCGACGAAGGCGATGGCATCGACGTCGCCGTGCTGGATGCCCTCCACCATGGAGAGGGACTTGTGCCTGCCGGTGAGCATCTGGACCCGGTCGTCGAGCTGCTCCAGCAGGAGGTTGCGCATGGACCAGTGGGCCTCGTTGATGAGCACCTCGTCGGCGCCGCCGTCGTAGAAGCCGAGGGCTGCAGCGTTCACATCGGAGGTGAACAGGGCACGGCACCGCTCCCACTGGGGAGTGCCCGGCAGCACATCGGCCGGCCAAGTGACGCCGGTGGCGCCTTCCATGTCCGCACTGATCAGGATCTTCATGATGAGTCCGTCTTCTTACAGGTCAGGGGTTATCCGGGCCGGTCGTGACACCAGTTGCTGACATCAGATCCTGAAGGCCATCAAGCAGGCACCCAAATCGGCGCCCCCATACAAGCATCTTTGCTGGCCAACCGTCTCCCCTCCTCCGTCACCGGGGCCGAAACGCCCCGATGGGGCGGTCTTTGCCGGGTCGCCCCGCGAAGGTGTGGCCGCGCCGCTTGTAAGGCAACGTTCCGGGCAGTCCGCCCGCATGAACGATGCATCAACAAATCTGTGGGAAGAGGGACTTGGCGAACTGCTCCTGCGGATCGGGGACCGCCCGTGTCCCCGACGACCGCGTCTTCGCCACCAAGGGCGAACTGGCGCGGGCCATCATCCTGCGGGCCCTCGCCTCACCCCTGCCCATCGGCTGGGTCACCGCGGACTCCGCCTACGGCCAGGACACCTGGAGCGCCGGTACGGCACCGAGTTCTGGATCGAGACCCCCAGTTCTCCCCGCCGGTGCAGAAGTTCCTGCAGAGCAGGAAGGTCGATCTGTCCCGCTGGGGCGGACCGAGCCCTGGCATTACTGCGGTTGAACTCGCGGTGTCGTACGGGCTGACGGTCCTCGACCTGGGCTGAGGTCGGCCCGCCCGCTACGATCTCGGCTCGTCACCGAGCAGCACCGGGGAGGGGCCGTGACAGAGGGGCGGAGTGTGGCGGCGGGCGCCGTCGCCGAGCTGAGAAACGAGCTGGGGTGGCCGGACTGGTCCGACGCGTTCCACGCACGCGGGCGGGTACGGGGGATCAAGGGCCGGCTGCAAGGACTGCTACCGCCGGTGCTCTTCACGGTGACGCCGTGCGCTTCGCGGGCACGCGCGTGGAGACCCGCCGGGGCTGGCGGAGCCTCGGCGGGTACGTGGAGACCGCCGCCGGATTCGTCCTGCTGATGCCCCCGCCGTACCTGCTCGTTGTGCACTATCTGCCGAAGCGCGCCATGGGCAGGGACGACACCGATCGGTTGCGCGGCGTACTCGATCGCCACCTGCCCCGTCACGGCGGCCGTCCGCCCGGCACTGAGGTTCGGTAGGATCCGCAGGTCTTCGTACCGGGGAGGGATCATGGCCGAGAGCCGCAGCGCCGAAGGCACCAACAACAGCGCGGAAACCTCTGACGATGTCGTGGACGAGCAGCCCGCGGTCCAGCTGGTGTACCGGCCCCAGTCTGCCGACACACTGGTCGGCCTGCGGGTCCGCGAGCGGATCAAGCGGACCGGGCTGCTGCTGCGGGGCGTGTTCCTCGCACTGTGGGTAGGGCACTGGCTGGTCTCCGCCGTGGGCCGCGGGAGTATCGACGTGGTCTCGACGGTGCTGTTCTTGTTCGTCGTCCTGGTGGTGTGGGGGTACCCGCGGCTACAGGCCGCCCACGTGCAGCGGATCACCGCATGGCAGGGCGAGTACCGCGCCACCGTGTCTCCGGCCGGGATCACCTGCCGCAGCGACCACAGCACGTTGGTCCAGAAGTGGTCCGTCTTCCAGGGCTACCGGGAGACGGCAGGTCACTTCGTCCTGCTCAGCCGGGACCCCAACATCATGTGCCTCGATGTCCTGCCCAAGCGGGGCGTGCATGAGGCCGAGGGCCTCGACCGGCTGCGGGCCATCCTGGACCAGCACACCACTCGCGTGTGACGGACTTGAAAGGCACCCGGCGCCGGCCAGGAGCTGCCCGGTCGATCATGTGTCTGTCGCTTGATCAGCTCGTTGTTGCGGGCATGGGGCGGGGTGCACGCGGTGATCTGTCGGATGCGCAGTGGGAGCGGCTGCGGCCATTCCTGCCGGTAGGCAACGGTCGGTGCGGGCGGTGGCGTGATCGACGGGATCCTGCACCAGGTACGGACCGGTGTTCGATGGCGTGACCTACCGGAGCGAGTGGGCGAAGGCCGCCACTGTCAGCGCGGGGGCCACCAAGACGCCCGCAAAGAACTGCAGGACTCTGTGCGCGGCCCATCGGCGTGCGGGCGGGCGGGGTTTCGGCGGCCCGGCGTTCGCCCTGTCAGCCGTGTCGGGAGCCGGCGGAAGCAGAGGGCCGAGCTTGCGCGTCGACGCAGGCGGCGGCACGGGCTCGGTCTCAGCCTCGTGGCCGGTCGCTTCCGTACGGAGGTTCGTGAGGCGCTGATGTACCGCTGACTGGGCCGCCACCGCTCGACCATCGAACGCAACGTCCTGGCTCACCGGCTGTCGCCGTCTCCATCGACGCTACGAGCGCAAGGCCGAGCACTTCCTCGCCTTCACGAGCATCGCCTGCACCCTCATCTGCTGCCGCACACTGGCTTCGCTGCGAGCGGCCCGCACTTCAGCCCGGGAAGTCGCCTGGCTGCAGGCCGCCGAGACCGGCGAGGGCATACCCGCTGTCCGGGCCGGCGGACGAGAACTTCCCGGCCTGGTCCTGGACCTCGACGCCACGCTGATCACCTGCCACTCGGAGAAGGAACAGGCCGCGCCCACCTATAACGGCGGCTTCGGCTTCCATCCACTGGTGTGTTTCCTCGCGAACACCGGCGAGGCCGTGTCCGGCCGACTGCCACCCGGCAACTGCGGAGCCGACACTGCCGCCGATCACATTGCGGTGCTGGACGACGCCCTCGCGCAGATCCCCGCCGCTCACCGGCACGGCACCGCGATCCTGGTCCGCGCCGACAGCGTCGGATCCGCGAAAGCCTTCCCGGCCCACATCCGAACCTTGCGCGGGCACGGGTTGGACCTGCGGTTCTCGGTCGGATACGCGGTCACCGAGCCGGTCCGCCGCGCGATCCGCTCGCTGCCCGAAGACCTCTGACATCCCGCCCTGGACCAGAACCGGACACTGCGCGACGGTGCCGAGGTCGCCGAGCTGACCGGCATGGTCGACCTTGCCGGCTACCCGGCCGGCACTCGCATCATCGTGCTCCGAGAGCGTCCGCACCCCGGAGCACAGCTGTCCTTGTTCAATCACGACGAGGGCCTGCGGCACCAGGCATTCCTTACCGATACCCCTTACCCCGGGGGTCACGCCACGCGCCGAGGAACCGCCAGGGCAGAGGCACATCAACGTTCAATGGTCCAGTCCTCCGAAGGGAGCGCCACCCACACCCCGAACAGGCGCAATTCCGGGCACCTCACGCCCGGGCGGCGGGCGGACCCGCTTGCGTCACCTTGACAGCCCTCTCCCACCCAGACCATGATTCCATTAATTGACTAATGGAATTGAGGCGAAGTGCATGGCAGACGCATTGACTCCGGCCGGCGCGTCCGGCGCCTGGGCGCTGGAGGCCCGCGGCCTGGGTAAGCGCTACCGCCGCGGCTGGGCGCTGCGCGACTGCTCGTTCCGGCTGCCGGCCGGGCGGATCTGCGGTCTCGTAGGTCCCAACGGGGCAGGAAAGAGCACCCTTTTGGGGCTCACGACGCGGCAGGTCCAGCAGACAGAGGGTGAGCTCCGCATCTTCGGCGTGCCGGTGGACGATCCCGCGGTGATGCCGCGATTCGCGTTCCTCGGGCAGGACAAGCCGCTGTTCAAGCGGTTCACCGTGGCCGAGACGCTGCGCCTGGGCAGCGAGCTCAACCCCGACTGGGACATGCCCGCCGCGGAGCGGATCGTGCGGTCGGGCCAGGTGCCGATGCACGCCCGTATCGGCACTCTCTCCGGCGGCCAGCGCACCCGTGTCGCGTTCGCGCTCGCCTTCGGCAAGCGGCCCGATCTGCTGCTGCTCGACGAGCCGATGTCCGACCTCGACCCACTGGCCCGCCACGACATGAGCACCCTCCTGATGTCGGAGGCCGTCGAGCGCGGCACCACCGTGGTGATGTCCTCGCACATGCTGTCCGAGCTGGAGGACATGTGCGACTACCTGCTGGTCCTCGCCGACGGCAGGATCCGGATGGCGGGTGACGCGGACGCACTCGTCCCCGCCCACGCGCTGGTGACGGGACTCGCCACGGACGGGAACCCGGCCGACCTGCTGGCCCCCCACACCGTGATCGAAATCCGCGTCCAGGGCAGGCAGTTCCACGCGCTGGTGCGAACGAACGGCCCGCTGTCGGCGGACTGGGTGGTCGCTGAACCCAGCCTGGAGGAAGTGCTGCTGGCGCATCTCCGCTCGTCGGACGCGCCCCCCTTGTTCACACCCGGTGCCCGCGTCGAGGCCGAAGGGATCCACACCTCATGAGCGCCACCCTGACCGACACCCCCCGGACCGGCCGGACGCCCCGTCCCCGGCTGCTGCGCGGGCTGAACTGGCTCGTCGTACGCCAGCACCGGGCCGCGCTGCTCTCCCTGCTCGCCGTGACGGTCCTCGGCTCGATCTGGATCGTGTACCAGCGCGGCAAGATGTCCCAGGCGCTCGAAGCGGCCGGCTGGCCGGACAAGCAGCTGTCGCAGCCGTCGTTCGCGTCGACGGGGCTCAGCCTCACCGTCACCGCCCTGGGCGCGCTGCCGGTGATCCTCGCCGTCTTCCTCGGCGCCACGCTGATCTCGGGCGATCAGGAGCACGGCACCGCGCAGCTGATCACCACCCAGTCCGTGTCCCGGCGCCGCTGGGTGACGGTGAAACTCGCCTGGTGCTACGGGGCCGTGATCGTGTCCGGCGCGGTGCTCTCGGCGTTCTTCACCTGGTGGTGGAAGCCCTATCGTTCGGTGTTCCCCAGTCTGTGGCCGGAAGGCCCGGTCTTCGACAACACCGGCCCTGTGCTCCCTGCGTTGGGTCTCTTCCTGACCGCCGCCGGCATCACCATCGGCATGCTGCTGCGCCGTGTCCTCGCGTCCATGGCGGTCACCTTCGTCTTCGCCGCGTTCGTCGAGGTCGTCTGGGGCGAGCTGCGTGTACTTCTCGCGCCGTCGCGCATGGTCACCTACCCACTCGACGGCGACATGCCCGCACGGCTGAGCGAGTCGCACGAACTGGACCGCTGGATCGGCTCCGCCGACGGCCATCTCTACGGCTGGGGGCTCTGCGCCAAGACCACCGAAGCGGCCTCGGACACCTGTGTCAAGGAGCACGGCATCGTCAACAACGTCGTCGAGTACCTCGGTTACGACCAGATGCCGGCCATGCAGTGGACCGCGGCGGGCATCCTGCTCGTGGCCACCGCCGTACTCACCGCGTTCACCCTGTGGCGGGTCTCCCGGAGCCCCCTCTAGGACCCGCGCCGCAGGTGCATATTGTTTCGGCAGTCCAACGGGAGGTGAAGACGGTGGTCGTATTCCGCATCGACAGACGCAGCGGAGTGGCAACGTACCTCCAGATCGTTCGACAGGTCGAACAGGCGCTGCGGATGGGCGCCCTGGAGGAGGGCGACCGGCTGCCCACGGCGGCGCAGGTCGCGGCGGAGACCAAGGTCAACCCGAACACGACCCTCAAGGCGTACCGCGAGCTGGAGCGCGCGGGCCTCGCCGAGGTACGGCAGGGAGCGGGCACCTTCATCACCCGCTCCCTCGCCCCGGCCCAGGAGGGCCCCGACTCCCCGTTGCGCACCTCGCTCGCCGCGTGGCTGGACGAGGCGCGGTCCCAGGGCCTGAGCGGCCAGGAGGTCAGCGCCCTCTTCCGGTCGGTCCACGCGGCGGTGTATCCGTCCGGGGCCGATGACTGAGAGCCGGTTCCGTGCTCCTCGTCCACGAGGTAGGGAAGTACTCCTGGTCCACGAGGTACGGAAGTACTCCTCGTCCACGGAGTGCGGAACCGTGCTCAACCCTGTGCGGGGTAGTCGCCCGTGGCGCCGTCGGTCCGCTCGCGCAACAGGTCCGCGTGACCGTTGTGGCGGGCATACTCCTGGATCATCACCAGGTACACCCAGCGAAGACTGACGAGCCGCCCGCGGGTCTTCGACCGGAACGTCTCGTCGAGACCGCGCCCCGCGACCGCGGCGTCGCACGCCTCGACCTCGGCGCGGTACGCGGCGAAGTCCCGTTCCGCGTAAGCGGCGTCGACACCCTCGATGCCTTCGTCCCCGTCATGGGGACCGGCGAAGACGTCACCGATCGGCTCACCGGCGAAGCTCCGCCGGAACCACCAGCGTTCGATCTCCGCCATGTGCCGCACCAGACCGAGGAGTGTGAGGTTCGACGGTTCGGCGGTGGTGCGGGCCAGTTGCGCCGGGTCGAGTCCGGCGCACTTGGTGAGCAGCGCCTCCCGGTGCCAGCGGAGCCAGCCCTCCAGCATGACGCGCTCGTCCGCGGTGCCCGGAACGTTCAGCTGGTCGCCATCGGATGTCGTACGTTCGATGCGGGGCGCCGTCCAGGTCATGGCGGTCATCCTCCCACCGGGCGCGCCGCGTTCAGCGGATTGAAGAGTGTCCGCCGTCGGGGGCGGTGTCCAGCTCGGCGCCGTCGATCTGCGCATGCGCCCAACGCGTCACCTCGATGGGAACGTTGCCGTCCGCGTCGCCGTGGAGGAACACAGTCGGTACGGAGATCGTGCCCAGCGGGTCGGGCAGCGGCGGTGAGTGGCAGGACAGACCGGTCGGGGCCGAGTCCACGCCCTGGCGCGGGGCCTCGGTCGTGTCCAGGTCGGACAGCGCCAGGAGCTCGGGGGTGCCCATGACCAGTCGATCGGCCCGGGGCCAGGCGTCGAGATCGGCTCGCGCTCGCTCGTGGCCGCAGAGATCCCGTCGGACGCCGAGCTCACCGAGGACTTCCAGATGATGTGCACCGCGTTGGTCGGGCCCAGGACCACGGCGCTCGACGAGGCGTCCCTGGAGGAGGCCCTGCCTGGGCCCACCGCTGCACCGACCGGCCCGAAACCCCCTGACGCCGGGGGTGTTCACTCGCCGGTGGCTCCGTCGATGCCCTCCCTGAGCAGGTCCGCGTGGCCGTTGTGCCGCGCGTACTCCTCGATCATGTGAGTGAGGATGTAACGCAGCGAGAACACCTCGTCGCCGTAACTCCCGGTGATCTCAAGGGACTCGGCGGCCTCCACGGTCGCCCTCGAGCGCGCGCACTCCTCGCGCCAGATCCCGAACGCCTCATCGGGGTCGGCGGTTTCCACCTCGAACTCGGCGAACTCGCCCGCGTTCGGCCCGGGCCAGTGCGGCGGCGCCACCTCGTCCTTCAACACGCGACGGAACCACGAACGCTCCACCTCGGCAAGATGGCGGACCAGCCCGAGCAGAGTCAGGTCCGAAGTGGGAACGGCCGGCCGTCTCAATTGCTCGGGCGTGAGCCCGGCGCATTTCATGGCCAGGGTCTCGCGCTGGAACTGGAGGAAGCCACTCAGCGACGTACGTTCGTCGCCCGCCTGCGGAGGGTACGTTCTCTTGTCATCCTGCATCGAGTCATCATGCCAACCACGACGGCCATGCGCTCGATGATTTCGCCGCGCCCGGCGGCAGGGGCGCGCCGGGGCGCTCAGCCGGCGCACTGACCCTTCAGGATCTCCTCGATCCGGACCAGCTCCTCGTCGGCGAACTCCAGGTTGCGGACCGCCTCGACGCTGTTCTCCAGCTGGGCGACGCTGCTCGCTCGGCCCCGGGTCCGGCGTCCGCCGGTCATCGGCGGAAGCGCCCCCGGGGGTGGTGCGCCTGGCGCACCCGGCCACGCACGGAACAGCTTCGGCAGGGTATCCGGCCGGGCGCCGGGCGGTGGGACCACCCGCCGTCCCGTGGAACGGTCAGTCCTCGTGCCCCAGTTGGAGGTCACGTTCGGTCCGTCCGCCGCCCGCGACCTGGAGGACGGTGGCCACCGGCGGATACCCGGCCGCGATCACCGTGTACTCACCGGTGGACAGGTCCACGAACCGGAACGCGCCGTCAGGCCCGGTGGTCAGGGTGTCGACCACATTGCCCGCCGCGTCCAGGAGCGTGACCCGGGCGTCCTCGACGGGCCGGCCGCCGCTCGCCCGTACGACGCCGCGCAGCACCGCACCACCGGCGAGTTCGATGTCCTGCCGGGTCTCCCTGGCGGCCTGCACGCTCACCGGCAGGGCGGCGGGCCGGAAGGCGGGGGCGCTGGCGGCCAGGGTGTACTCGCCGGCCACCAACTCCGTGATCACATAGCCGCCTTCGCGGCCACTGCGGGTGGACGCGACCACTTCGCCGCGCACATCGGTGAGGGTGACGGCAGCATCGCGCACCGGGATCCCGTCGGCGGTGACGACGGCCCCGGCAAGACGCCCGGCGCCGCCGAGCACCACATCGAGTTCGACGGGCCGTTCGCCCACGGTGACGCTGACGGCCTGCGGCTGGTGGCCGCCGGCCGCGGCGATGAGGACGTAACTGCCGGCGCCGGGCACGCTCAGCGCGTACCGCCCGTCGTCCCCGCTCGCGCCCCGTCCGACCTGCTGTCCCTGGACGTCGATGAGGGTGAGGGCGGCACGCGGGACCTTCGTACCGTCGGGGTGCTGGACGCTGCCGCACACGGGCACGCCCGACAGGTACACAGGCGTCGGAGCGGCGGCGGTGGCGCGGGCGGCGGGGATCGGTGCGGACTCGGCGGCGGTTTCGGGGCTGTGGTGGGACACCAGCGGTTTCTCCTTGAGGAAGAAGGCGAAGAACAGGCCGAGCGCGAGCACCGGCACGAGGTAGAGGAAGATCCGCGGCATCGCGTCGGCGTACGCCTGGATATAACTGTCGCGCAGCGCGGGCTCCATGGCATGGACCAGCTGCGGGGTGATCGACTCGGGGTCGGGGAGGTCGGCGCCGGACGGCAGACGGACCGCGAGCGCGTCCGCGAGGCGGCCGGCGAAGAGCGTCCCGAAGACGGCGGCGCCGACGCTGCCGCCGATCTGCCGGAAGTAGTTGTTGGCACTGGTGGCGGAACCGAGATCGGCGGGCTGTACGGAGTTCTGCACGGCGAGCACGAGTACCGGCATGATCAGGCCGATCCCGATGCCGAGCACGGCCTGCGCGATGCTGTATTCGAGGCGCGGAGTGCCGGTTTCGAGCCGGGAGAGCAGCCACATGCCGACCACCGAGACGGCGCCGCCGAGGATCGGATGGACACGGTAGCGGCCGGTACGGGAGATCAGCTGGCCGGAGACGACGGACGCCACGACGATGCCGCCCATCATCGGCAGCATCAGCAGCCCGGACTCGGTGGCGGTGGCGCCGTCGACCATCTGCAGGAACGTCGGCAGATAGCTGGCGGCACCGAACAGCGCGACCCCGACGACGGCGCCGACGAGCGCGGTGACATTGAAGATCGAGTCACGGAACAGCCGCAGCGGAATGATCGGTTCGGCTGCCCGGTGCTCGACGACGAGGAACAGCAGGGCCGTTCCGACGGCCCCGGCGCCGAGCCCCAGGATGGTGCGCGATCCCCAGGCGTACTCCGTACCGCCCCAGCTGGTCAGCAGCACCAGGCAGGTGGACGCGGCCGCGAGGAGCAGCGCGCCGAGAATGTCGAGGCGGGGGCGGACCGTGGGCCGGGGGAGTTTCAGTACGACGGTGATGACGGCGAGGGTGATCAGGCCGAACGGGACGTTGATGTAGAAGCACCAGCGCCAGGAGGCATGGTCGGTGAAGAAGCCGCCGAGCAGCGGGCCGGCGACGGAGGCGAGGCCGAAGGCGGCACCGATGAGTCCCATGAACCGGCCGCGTTCACGGGGCGGCACGACATCCGCGATGATCGCCTGGACACCGATCATGAGTCCGCCGCCGCCGATGCCCTGGACGGCGCGGAAGGCGATCAGTTCGTCCATGGTGCGGGACCAGCCGGCCAGTGCGGAGCCGATGACGAAGACGACGATCGCGAACTGGAAGACGCCCTTGCGGCCGAAGAGGTCGCCGAGCTTTCCGTAGATCGGCAGTCCGATGGTGGAGGCCAGGAGGTACGCGGTGACGGCCCAGGACATCTTCTCCAGGCCGTGCAGCTCACCGACGATCTTCGGCAGTGCGGTGGCGACGATCATCTGATCGAGCGCCGCGAGCAGCAGCGTCAGCATCAGTCCGAGGAAGACCAGCCGGATGTGGCGGGGGCTGGTCTCCGGCACGGGCGACGGAGCGGCGGCGGCCTCCTTCTCGGCGGGGAGTGGCGAGGGCTGCCGCAGCGGCAGCGTGGTCGCCGCTTCGCCGGCCCCCGTGCCGCTCGGCTCGTCCTCCAACAGAGTGATCCCACCCACCACGTGCCGCTCCCCTCGTCGCATCTGCGCCGCCCATTTCTCGCATCGGGCGACAAGCAAGGGCAAACGCGCCGGGGGGCGCTGACGGCGCACTCGGGGGGCTTAGCCCCCGGTGAGAGCCACTACGGCGCACAACCGACGGGTCGAGAAGACCACCCGAACCGGTGAGGCCGGTCAAGAGAGCATGGAGCTACTTCTCGACCTCGGTGGCGAGGTTCTGCAGCAGCTCGTCGTAGATCCGGCCAAGTCCCTTGGGAGCAAAGGTCTTCTCGAAGAATCCACCGATGCCGCCGGCGCCGTTCCAGACGGTCGACACGACCGTCTTCGACTTCCCCTCACCGGCCGGGGTGACGGTCCAGGTGGTGACCATGGAGGAGTTTCGGTCCTTCTCCACGAGCCGGCCGTCGGTGGGCTCGGTGACCTCCAGCAGGCAGTCGCGCACCCGCTTGCTGGTGGCCTGGAGCTTCCAGTGGACGAGAGTCCCCTCGCCGTCACCACCCTCGCGCACCTCGTACTCGCTGAAGTGGCCGGTCAGCACCTTGCTCCGGGTCTCCGCGTAATCGGCCAGCGCGTCGAACACCGTCTCCGCGTCCGCCGCGATGACTCGCTCTGTCGTGGCCTCGACCTGCGCCATGGCTGTTCCTCCAGCACTCGGTTGTTCGGGGGCGTGCTGAGCCAATCACCTCCGGCACGCCGCTCAAAATCCGGGCCGGGACGAAGGGGAGAAAACAATCAGAGGGACAAGTGTTCCATTCTCCGTCCAGTGCTGCCGAGGAGGCGTCCATGCGTGGGGACAATCCGGTCGAGAACCCCCTCCCCCGAGCGCCGCCTGGACGCCGTCCGCACCCTGAGCGAGCACGGCATCGACTGCGGCGTGCTGATGTCGCCCGTCATCCCGTTCCTCGGTGACCATCCGGACCAGTTGCGCGCCACGGTCCGGGCGATCGCCGCCGCCGGGGCGACCTCGGTGACGCCGCTCGTGCTCCATCTGCGCCCCGACGCCCGAAAGTGGTACATGCGGTGACTCGGGCAGCGCCACCCCAGCTGGTGCGGCGGTACGAGCGGCTCTACGCCGAGGGCGGCTATGCGCCCAAGTGGTACCAGCGGCGCATCACACGGTACGTCCACGAGCCGGCGACCGAGTTCGGTATCGGCTCCTCCCACCGAGGCTCGGCCCGCAGGCTGCCCCTGCGCCAGGAGCAGCGGTCACCGCTCGACGGCCCCGAGCCGACCCGGCCGAACCTGCTCCGACAGCGAGGATGTGACGTATCCGATTCGGGGGCTCGGCACATCCGGTGGGGGCAAATGGGTCAACTCTCACCAGAACAGGTCATTCCGTGCGCGAATGCGGGGAGCATGCGGCCGGGGCTGCACCCCGCGCAGCCGCGTTTCCCCCACCACGGGAGGCCATATGACGAAACGTCCAGGAATTCTGCTTGCCGTCGGTGCGACGGTCGCCGGTCTGGTGACCGCCGCTCCGCCCGCGGCGACTGCCGACACCGGCACGCCGCGCGCCGCGGCCCAGCTCAGGTGGACCGATTGCGGCACCGAGTCGTACCCGAGGCTGCAGTGCTCATCGGTCAGTACACCGCTCGATCATGACGATCCGTCGGGCCGGCGGATCACCCTCGCCCTGTCCCGGATCCCGCACACCTCGAAGACCTTCCAGGGCCCCTTGTTCGTCAACCCCGGCGGCCCCGGGGGCAGCGGCCTCTCGCTGGCCGGGTTCGTCGCGTCCTCGCTGCCGAAGCGGGTTGCCGCGCAGTACGACGTGATCGGCTTCGACCCGCGCGGCGTCGGGAAGAGCGAGCCGGCGATGGACTGCGTACCGAAGTACTTCGCTCCGCTGCGTCCCGACTCGTTGCCGGGCTCGCCCGCCGTGGAGGAGGCCAACCGGAACCGGGCCCGCTCGTTCGCGAAGGCATGCGGGGAGAAGTATCCGGATCTGCTGCCGCACATGGATACGGTCAGCGCCGTCAAGGATCTCGATGTGATCCGGCAGGCGACCGGTTCCCGGCAGATCAACTACTTCGGGTACTCCTACGGGACCTACCTCGGCGCGGTGTACGCCAAGCTGTTCCCGGAGCGGGTGCGGCGGCTGGCGCTCGACTCGAACGTCGACCCGGAGGGCGTCTGGTACGACGACAACATCGGCCAGAACTACGCCTTCGACGCCCGTCACAAGGCGTTCGCCGCCTGGGTGGCGAAGCACGACAGCGCGTACGGGCTCGGCAGCGACCCCGCAGCGGTCGAGCGTGCCTGGTACGCGATGCGTGACGCCGTCGAGGCGCACCCCGCGGGCGGAATGGTCGGGGCGAGCGAGGTCGAGGACACCTTCCTTCCGGGCGGCTACTACAACGGCTACTGGCCCTACCTGGCCGATGCGTTCGCCGCGTATGTGAACGACCACGACCAGGACGCGCTCGTGAAGGCGTACCAGAAGTTCGGCGCGGTCGACGCGAAGGGCGACAACGGGTACTCGGTCTACTCGGCCGTGCAGTGCCGCGACGCCCAGTGGCCCCGCGAGTGGAACACCTGGCGCAACGACAGCTGGAACGTACAGGCCAAGGCGCCCTTCAACACCTGGAACAACACCTGGTACAACGCCCCGTGCGCCGACTGGCCGGTGGAGCCGCTGAACCCGGTACGGGTCTCCAACAGCAGCCTGCCGCCGGTGCTGCTCTTCCAGGCCACCGAGGACGCGGCCACGCCGTACGAGGGCGGTGTCACATTGCACCGCAATCTGCACGGCTCCAGCCTGGTGGTCGAGCAGGGCGGCGGAAATCACGGCATCACGCTGAGCGGCAACGACTGCCTGGACACCTATCTGGCGGACTATCTCGCCAAGGGCACCGTCCCGCGCGGCAGCGGCAGCAGCGCCGACGCGGACGCGGTCTGCGCCAAGTCCCCCGACCCGAATCCGCTGACCGGCAAGGCGGCGGCGAGGTCGGTCTCGGGAACAGAATCCGGCAGCAGGGGCAGCACCCTGCACGGCCTGCTCGGTTTCCGCGGCTGACGACCGTCGAACCAGGGCCGGACAAACCGGTACGGGCCATCCTGGCGCATGAGCCAGGATGGCCCGTATGACGATACGGACCACGCCGCCCCGCATGCCCGGTGTGCGCGTGCGGGACATGACCGTCGACGACTGCGAGGCAGTCGCGAAGGTCCGGGTGCGCGGCTGGCAGGCCGCGTACGCCGGGCTGATGCCGCAGTCGCATCTCGACGCCATGGACATCGCCGAGGACGCGCAACGGCGCCGCGGATTCTTCGCCGAGGGCAACACGGTCGTGAATGTGGTGGCCGAGCGGCCGGGCCTCGGGGTGATCGGCTGGGCCTGCTACGGCCCGTACCGCGAGAACGACGGACGGACGGCGCGGGGCGAGCTGTACGCGCTCTATGTGGCGCCCGAGCAGATCGCGACCGGGGCCGGCAGCGCCCTGATGACGGAGGTGCTCACCCGCGCCGCCGCGGACGGCTTCCCGGACCTGGTGCTGTGGGTCCTGAAGGAGAACGCCCCGGCCCGCCGCTTCTACGAGCGCGCCGGTTTCCTCCCCGACGGCGCCGAGGAGCCCTTCGAGGTGGACGGCGTGCTCGTGCCCGAGCTGCGCTACGTACGCACCCTCACGCCTCCCGCCCCCGCAGCCGGCTGAGCGCGTCCCGCGCCGCGTCGCCCAGTCGCGGGTGCGGCACAGCCGCCTCCAGAAGCGGGCGGGCCCGCTCGTCCCCGAGCTGCCCGAGCCCCTCCACGCAGGCGAGCGCCACCCGCCAGCACGGATCACCGGGGGCCAGCAGCCGCTCCAGGGTGCTCATCAGCGCCGGTACGGACTCCGGGGCCCGCAGCGCGGTGAGGAGCCGTACCGGGTGCAGGGCGTACGCGGTGCGCAGGGTGTTGGTCGCCAGGGCGGCGGCGGCCCGCGGGGTGCGGGGGTCGCCGAGGCGCACCAGGGCGTGGGCGGCGCAGACGCAGCGCTCGGGGTCACGGTGGTTGAGCAGCAGGACCAGCGTCTCGAAGGCCCGTCGGTCACCGGCGCAGCCGAGCCGGAACGCGGCGATCTCCCTTGCCCAGAGCGGGCGTTCGCGTTCCACGAGGACGCGGGCCAGTTCCTCGTCGTCATCGGTGGCGAGTAGTCTGCGGTACGCCGCCGACTCCCCCGCCTCGTCAGCCAGCCGGTCCGTCAGTGACCGGAACTCCTCGTCCATGACCGTCAGCGTATCGACGGGAACTCTGCGTATCGAGGGCCGGGGCGAAGGTGACATGGCACGGGCTCATGTGACATGGCGCGAGGCAACGTGACATGGCACGGGGCAACGTGACATGGCACGGGGCAACGTGACACGTCACGGACGAATGTGACATGGCCCACGGCAACTCGGGACTGGCGCGCTCGTTACCCACCAGTTAAGCTCACGTGAGCGGGACACACTCCCCGTCGGCTCCGATGGCCTGGTGACGCAGCCATCCGGAGTGCTTGTCGGTTCGGCAGCTTTGCGAGACGTGACTCCGGGACAGAGTCCGTCGCCCCTTCCCGGTCCGGGCGCGCCCAGCGCTCCCCGGCCCTGAGCACCACGACACGCAATTCCCGCACGCTCTGCGCCAGTTCACCCTTTCAGCGCGCGCCGTGCTCCTCACAGTCGTCACTCATCCCTGGAGTCCCGTGATGGACACCCCGCTCAGCACCATCGCCGTAGTCGGTCTCGGCACCATGGGCACCGGCATTGCCGAGGTCCTCGCCCGCGCCGGCCACGAGGTCATAGGTATCGACATCAACGAAGCGGCCGCCCGTCAGGCCGTCGCCGCCCTGGAAGCCGCGACCGCCCGCGCCGTGCGGCGCGAGCGGATCACGGAGGAGGAGCGGAGCGACGCCCTCGCCCGGTTCCGTACCTTCGGGGACCTTCGGGCCGCCGCGGAGGCGGAACTGGTCATCGAGGTCGTGCCCGAGTCGTACGAGATCAAGCAGCAGGTCTTCCGAGAGCTCGACACCATCGTCTCCCCCACCGCGATCCTGGCGACCGGCACCAACGCCCTGTCGGTGACCCGGCTGGCCGCCGAGTCGCTGCGCCCCGAGCGCGTGCTCGGCCTGCACTTCTTCAACCCGGCGCCCGCGATGAAGCTGGTCGAGGTGGTCTCCTCGGTGCTGACCGCGCCGCCGGCCGTCGAGGCGGTCACCGCGCTCGCCCGCAGCCTGGGCAAGGAACCGGTCGCGGTCGGCGACCGGCCGGGTTTCGTCGCCGACGGGCTGCTGTTCGGGTATCTCAACCAGGCCGCCGCGATGTACGAGGCGAACTACGCCTCCCGTGAGGACATCGACGCGGCGATGAAGCTGGGCTGCGGCCTGCCGATGGGCCCGCTCGCCCTGCTCGACCTGATCGGTATCGACACGGCCCGTACCGTCCTGGAGGCGATGTACTCCGCGTCGCAGGACCGGCTGCATGCCCCGTCCCCCGTCCTCAGGCAACTCAGCGAGGCGGGGCTGACCGGCCGCAAGTCGGGCCGCGGCTTCTACACGTACGCGGAGTCCGCCAGCCAGACCGTGGTGCCGGACGCGCTCACCCCGCGGGACAGCGCGTCCGCGGTGGCCGGGCGCACGGTGCGGTCGGTGGGGGTCGCGGGCTCGGGGACGATGGCCTCGGGGATCGCCGAGGTCTTCGCGAAGGCCGGCTACGACGTGGTGCTCGCCGCCCGCAGCCAGGAGAAGGCGGACGCTGCGAAGGGCCGGATCGCCAAGTCCCTGGAGCGTTCCGTCACCAAGGGGCGGCTGACCGCCGAGGCCCGGGACGAGGCCCTGGCCCGGATCACCGCGGCCGGTTCACCGGACGCCTTCGCCGATGTCGATCTCGCGGTCGAGGCGGTCGCCGAGGACCTGGCGGTCAAGCAGCAGCTGTTCGGGACGCTGGACAAGGTCTGCAAGCCGGGTGCGGTGCTCGCCACCACCACCTCGTCGCTGCCGGTCGTGGCGATCGCGCGCGCCACCTCGCGTCCGCAGGACGTCATCGGGATGCACTTCTTCAACCCGGCGCCCGCGATGAAGCTGGTCGAGGTCGTCCGCACGGTGCTCACCGCGGACGATGTCCACGCCACCGTCCGCGAGGTGTGCGTCAAGGTCCGCAAGCACCCGGTGGACTGCGGGGACCGGGCCGGCTTCATCGTGAACGCGCTGCTGTTCCCGTACCTCAACAACGCGATCAAGATGGTCGAGGAGCACTACGCGAGCCTCGACGACATCGACGCCGCGATGAAGCTGGGCGGCGGCTACCCGATGGGCCCGTTCGAACTCCTCGACGTCGTCGGACTCGACGTCTCGCTCGCCATCGAGAAGGTGCTGCACGGCGAGTTCCGCGACCCGGGCCTGGCCCCGGCGCCGCTGCTGGAGCATCTGGTGGCCGCCGGCTGCCTCGGTCGCAAGACGGGGCGCGGCTTCCGCGAATATGCCCGGCGCTGAGCCGGGAGCCGGGTGGGGAGGGCTGCTCGATCCGTCGGGCGGCCCGCCCCCACAGGCGCGTTCCCCTGCACCGATGCAGTACGTTCACACCATGTCCCAGCCCGCCAGGTCCCCCCGTGTCTCCGCCGCGCCCGACCCCCAGGAGAGTGCCGCAGGCACCCGCGCCGCCGCCCAACGGCTCAAAATGCGCCGTGAGCTGGCCGCCGCGGCAATGGAACTCTTCGCCACGAAGGGGTACGAGGCGACGACGGTCGACGAGATCGCGGGCGCCGCGGGAGTCGCCCGGCGGACCTTCTTCCGGCACTTCCGTTCCAAGGAAGAGGCGATCTTCCCGGACCACGACGACACCCTCGTCAGGGCCGAGGCCGTCCTCAATGCCGCCCCCGCGCACGAGCACCCCCTCGACACCGTCTGCCGCGGCATCAAGGAAGTCATGAAGATGTACGCGGCGAAGCCCGCGGTCTCAGTGGCCCGCTACAAGCTGACCCGCGAGGTCCCGACCCTGCGCGAGGCCGAGATCGCCTCGGTGGCCCGCTACGAGCGGCTGTTCACGCGCTATCTGCTGGGCCATTTCGACGAGCGCGACCACCACGTCGGCAACGACGACCCGCTGCTCGCGGAGGTCGCCGCGTCCGCCGTCGTCACCGCGCACAACCATGTGCTGCGCCGCTGGCTGCGGGCGGGCGGCGAGGGCGATGTGGAGGCCCAGCTCGACCACGCGTTCTCGATCGTCCGCGACACGTTCGGGACCGGCATCGGCGCGGGCCGGATCGCGGGCGCCGAACCGGCGAAGCAGCCGGCCGCCTCGGTGACGTCCCAGGGCGAGGTGCTGGTCGCGGTGGCGCGGACGGACGCGCCGCTCGACGAAGTGATGCGCACGATCCAGCAGGCGCTCAAGGACCGCTGACCGGGGGCGGGGACGGCTCCCCGCACCGGAAATCGGGTTGCCGCTCCCGTGCCCCGCTGCTCCAGAGTGCGGATGAATCATGATCGCGACACACTTCTGACCCTCTTCGGCCGCGAGATGCGCGAGCACGCCCGCCCCGACGGCCCCGGAGTGCGGGTCGAGCGCACCGGTGACGTCGTACGACAGGTCGGCACGGCCGATGACTGGAACGGCGTCGTCTGGTCGGCCCCGGACCTGGATCCTGTACGGGCGGACGCGGCGATAGCGGCGCAGGTCGCGCACTACACGGCTCTCGGGCACGACGAGTTCGAGTGGAAGCTGTACGCGCACGACCGGCCGGCCGATCTGGCGGAGCGGCTCGTCGCGGCCGGCTTCGAGGCGGAGGAGCCGGAGACCCTGCTGGTGGCTCCCACGGACAGCCTCTCGACGACGGTGGACCTCCCCGAGGGCGTCCGGCTGCGCACCATGCGCGACGCGGACGACGTGGAGCTGATGGTCCGGGCCATGCAGGCGTTCGGTTCCCAGTGGTCCCGGCTGCGGCATCAGGTGCTGGCGAGGCTCACCGAGGCCCCGGACACGTTCGTCGGGGTGCTGGCCATGGCCGGGGACGAGCCGGTGAGCGCGGCACGGATGGAACTGCACCCGGGCACCGGCTTCGCGGGACTGTGGGGCGGCGGCACGGTCCCCGCATGGCGCGGGAAGGGAATCTACCGGGCCCTGGTCGCCCACCGGGCCCGGATCGCGGCGGATCGCGGCTACCGCTACCTTCAGGTCGACGCCTCCGACCAGAGCTGCCCGATCCTCCAGCGCCTCGGATTCCTCGCCCTGAGCACCACGACTCCGTACGTGTACCGGCCCTCGCGCTGACCACTCCCGGCGGGACAGAACCGCGTAAAACACCTCTCCTCCTGCTCATGCGTGCCCGGCGGGTGACAAGTGAGAGAAATTGTTGGCACCGAGTGCCTTGCCAGGTGTCACGGAGTGCCATACGTTGAAGTTGTCCGGGCGGCCGGCGTGCTGAGACCTCACGTACGCCGGCTGTCCCCGCAAGCCATGTGCCTGCGCGCCCGGACGCCTGCGTCACAGGCAAACCCTTCTGCTCCACAGAGCAAGCCGAAGCCGTACCAGCCGAACCGACGGCAGCACCTCCACACCACACAGCTCCCCCCGCTGCTCGCAGGGACTCTCAATCGCTCCCTCAGCGCCCCCATCCGCCGGAGGCACACCGTGAAGGAAATCCTGGACGCGATCCAATCGCAGGACAGTACGGCCGCGGATTTCGCGGCCCTGTCCATCCCTGAGTCGTACCGCGCGGTGACCGTGCACAAGGACGAGACGGAGATGTTCGCCGGGCTCGCCACCCGCGACAAGGACCCCCGCAAGTCGCTGCATCTGGACGAGGTCCCGGTGCCCGAACTCGGGCCCGGTGAGGCACTGGTCGCCGTCATGGCGAGCTCGGTGAACTACAACTCCGTCTGGACCTCGATCTTCGAGCCGATGGCCACCTTCGGCTTCCTGGAGCGCTACGGAAAGCTCAGCGAGCTCACCAGGCGCCACGACCTGCCGTACCACGTCATCGGCTCCGACCTGGCGGGCGTCGTCCTGCGTACCGGCCCGGGCGTCAACGCCTGGAAGCCCGGCGACGAGGTCGTCGCACACTGCCTCTCGGTCGAGCTGGAGTCCTCGGACGGCCACAACGACACGATGCTCGACCCCGAGCAGCGCATCTGGGGCTTCGAGACCAACTTCGGCGGTCTGGCAGAGATCGCACTTGTCAAGTCCAACCAGCTGATGCCGAAGCCGCAGCACCTCAGCTGGGAGGAGGCCGCCGCTCCGGGCCTGGTCAACTCCACCGCGTACCGCCAGCTCGTCTCGCGCAACGGCGCGGACATGAAGCAGGGCGACAACGTGCTGATCTGGGGCGCCAGCGGCGGACTCGGTTCATACGCCACGCAGTTCGCGCTGGCGGGTGGCGCCAACCCGATCTGTGTCGTCTCCAGCGAGCAGAAGGCGGACATCTGCCGGAAGATGGGCGCGGAGGCGATCATCGACCGCACCGCCGAGGGCTACGCGTTCTGGAAGGACGAACACAACCAGGACCCGCGCGAGTGGAAGCGGTTCGGCAAGCGCATCCGTGAACTCACCGGCGGCGAGGACGTGGACATCGTCTTCGAACATCCGGGCCGCGAGACGTTCGGCGCCTCGGTGTACGTGACCCGCAAGGGCGGCACGATCGTCACCTGCGCCTCCACGTCCGGCTACAACCACGAGTACGACAACCGCTACCTGTGGATGTCGCTGAAGAAGATCGTGGGCTCGCACTTCGCCAACTACCGCGAGGCGTGGGAGGCCAACCGACTGGTGGCCAAGGGCAAGATCCACCCGACGCTGTCGAAGGTCTACTCCCTGGAGGAGACCGGCCAGGCCGCGTACGACGTCCACCGCAACCTCCACCAGGGCAAGGTCGGCGTGCTGGCGCTGGCCCCCCGCGAGGGTCTGGGTGTGCGCGACGAGGAGCTGCGCGAGCAGCACATCGACGCCATCAACCTGTTCCGGGACGCGTCAGCGGAGCGGACCGACAGGCACAGCCGTGACGCGTCAGCGGAGCGGACCGACGAGCACGGCCGGGACGTCTGACATGAGCGGGCGTCAGAAGGACCGCCCGTGGCTCATGCGGACGTACGCCGGTCACTCGACCGCCGACGCGTCCAACGAGCTCTACCGGCGCAACCTCGCCAAGGGCCAGACCGGCCTGTCCGTCGCCTTCGACCTGCCGACGCAGACCGGGTACGACCCCGACCACATCCTCGCCCGCGGCGAGGTCGGCCGGGTCGGCGTGCCCGTGTCGCACCTCGGTGACATGCGCCGGCTGTTCCAGGACATCCCCCTGGAGCAGATGAACACCTCGATGACGATCAACGCCACCGCGATGTGGCTGCTGGCGCTCTACCAGGTGGTCGCCGAGGAGCAGGGCGCCGATCCCACGAAGCTCCAGGGCACCACGCAGAACGACATCGTCAAGGAGTACCTCTCGCGCGGGACGCATGTCTTCCCGCCCGGCCCCTCGCTCCGGCTGACCACCGACATGATCACGTACACGGTCAACCACATCCCGAAGTGGAACCCGATCAACATCTGCAGCTACCACCTGCAGGAGGCGGGAGCCACTCCGGTCCAGGAGATCGCGTACGCCATGTCGACGGCCATCGCGGTCCTGGACGCCGTACGGGAATCCGGCCAGGTGCCCGAGGAGAAGTTCGGCGATGTGGTCGCACGGATCTCCTTCTTCGTGAACGCGGGCGTCCGCTTCATCGAGGAGATGTGCAAGATGCGCGCCTTCGGCCGCATCTGGGACCGGGTCACCCGCGAGCGGTACGGCATCACCGATGCCAAGCAGCGCCGCTTCCGCTACGGCGTCCAGGTCAACTCGCTCGGTCTGACCGAGGCGCAGCCGGAGAACAACGTCCAGCGCATCGTCCTGGAGATGCTGGCCGTCACCCTGTCCAAGGACGCCCGAGCGCGGGCCGTCCAGCTGCCCGCCTGGAACGAGGCGCTGGGGCTCCCCCGGCCGTGGGACCAGCAGTGGTCGCTCCGGATCCAGCAGGTCCTCGCGCACGAGAGCGATCTGCTGGAGTACGAGGACATCTTCGCCGGCTCGCATGTCATCGAGGCCAAGGTGGACGAGCTGGTCACCGAGTCGCTCGCCGAGATCGGCCGGATCCGGGAGATGGGCGGCGCCATGGCGGCCGTCGAGTCCGGCTATCTGAAGTCCGAGCTGGTCGCCTCGCACGCGGCCCGCCGGGCCCGGATCGAGGGCGGCGAGGAAAAGATCGTCGGCGTCAACATCTACGAGACGACGGAACCGAACCCGCTCACAGCGGACCTCGACGGGGCGATCATGACGGTCGACCCCGCCAATGAGGCCAGGGTCGTCACAGCCCTCCACGAGTGGCGCGACAACCGTGACGAGGCGCGCGCCTCCGAGGCCCTCGCGGCGCTGAAGAAGGCCGCGGCCGGCACCGAGAACATGATGGAAGCGACCGTGGAATGCGCCCGCGCGGGTGTCACCACCGGCGAGTGGTCCTGGGCGCTGCGCGATGTCTTCGGCGAGTTCCGGGCTCCGACGGGCGTCTCGTCGGCCCCGGTCGCGGTGACCGCGGAGGCCGGCACACCGCTCGCTCTGGTCCGCGAGAAGGTCGCCCGGACCGCGGCCGACCTGGGTGCCGGGCGGCTGCGGCTGCTGGTCGGCAAGCCGGGCCTGGACGGGCACTCCAACGGCGCCGAACAGATCGCCGTACGGGCCCGCGACGCCGGCTTCGAGGTCGTCTACCAGGGAATCAGGCTGACCCCCGAGCAGATCGTCTCGGCCGCCCTCGCCGAGGACGTGCACTGCGTCGGCCTGTCGATCCTGTCCGGTTCGCACGCCGAACTCGTCCCCGACGTACTCACCCGGCTGCGCGAGGCGGGCGCCGCCGACATCCCGGTGATCGCGGGCGGGATCATTCCGCCCGCCGATGCCGCGGCCCTGATCGGAGCCGGTGTCGCCGCCGTGTTCACCCCGAAGGATTTCGGTATCACGGAGATCATCGGCCGTATCGTCGACGAGATCCGGAAAGCGAACAAGCTCGACCCTCTGGAGGTCCCCGCATGACTGCCGTCAACCGCCTGCGTCCGCGCCGCTCGTGCCTGGCCGTGCCCGGCTCGAACCCGCGGTTCCTGGAGAAGGCCCAGGGCCTCCCGGCCGACCAGGTCTTCCTCGACCTGGAGGACGCCTGCGCGCCGCTCGCCAAGGAGGGCGCCCGGCACACCATCGTCGAAGCGCTGAACAACGGCGACTGGACGGGCAAGACCCGGGTCGTGCGGGTCAACGACTGGACGACACACTGGACGTACCGCGATGTCATCACGGTCGTCGAGGGCGCCGGCCAGAACCTCGACTGCATCATGCTGCCGAAGGTCCAGGACGCCCAGCAGGTCGTCGCCCTGGACCTGCTGCTGACCCAGATCGAGAAGACGATGGGCTTCGAGGTCGGCAGGATCGGCATCGAGGCGCAGATCGAGAACGCCAAGGGCCTGGTGAACATCGACGACATCGCCGCCGCCTCGCCCCGTCTGGAAGCCCTGATCTTCGGCCCGGCCGACTTCATGGCGTCGATCAACATGAAGACCCTGGTCGTCGGCCAGCAGCCGCCCGGATACGGCGCGGACGCGTACCACTACATCCTGATGCGCATTCTGATGGCGGCCCGTACGCACGACCTCCAGGCGATCGACGGCCCCTTCCTGCAGATCCGCGACGTGGACGCGTACCGCGAGGTCGCGGGCCGTGCGGCGGCGCTGGGCTTCGACGGCAAGTGGGTGCTGCACCCCGGTCAGGTCGACGCGGCCAACGAGGTGTTCTCGCCCTCGCAGGAGGACTACGACCACGCCGAGCTGATCCTCGACGCGTACGAGTGGTGCACCTCCGAGGAAGGCGGCAAGAAGGGCTCGGCGATGCTCGGCGACGAGATGATCGACGAGGCCAGCCGGAAGATGGCGCTCGTCATCGCCGGCAAGGGCCGCGCGGCCGGTATGCAGCGCACCTCCAAGTTCGAAGCGCCGGAGGCCTGATCATGCAGTTCGGGCGCACCTATGAGGAGTTCGAGGTCGGTGCACTCTACAAGCACTGGCCCGGAAAGACGGTCACGGAGTACGACGACCACCTCTTCTGCCTGCTGACCATGAATCATCACCCGCTGCACATGGACAGCAACTACGCGGAGAGGACGACCGACTTCGGAAAGAACGTTGTCGTCGGCAACTACATCTACTCGCTGCTGCTCGGCATGTCGGTTCCGGATGTCTCCGGAAAGGCCATCGCCAATCTTGAGGTCGAGTCGCTGAAGCATGTCGCGCCGACGTTCCACGGCGACACGATCTACGGCGAGACGACCGTTCTCGACAAGACTCCGTCAAAATCCAGGGCCGACCGCGGAATCGTCTACGTGGAGACCCGGGGGTACAAGCAGGACGGCACGCTGGTCTGCGTGTTCCGTCGCAAGGTGATGGTCCCCACCGAGACGTACATCAAGGAGCGCGGCGGGGAGCAGCCCGGCCGTCCCGAGCTGAACCAGCCCTCGCAGAAGAACGTGGAGAAGGAGAAGTAGCCATGACGCGACTCGCCCAGACTGCCGGCCTCAATGACGTCCAGCAGGAAATCCTCTCCACGGTCCGGGATTTCGTCGACAAGGAGATCATTCCGGTCGCGACCCAGCTGGAGCACCGTGACGAGTACCCGGCGGAGATCGTCGAGGGGCTCAAGGAGCTCGGCCTGTTCGGGCTGATGATTCCCGAGGAGTACGGGGGGCTGGGTGAGTCGCTTCTCACATACGCGCTGTGCGTGGAGGAAATCGCGCGCGGCTGGATGAGCGTGTCGGGAATCATCAATACGCACTTCATCGTGGCGTACATGCTCAAGCAGCACGGCACCCAGGAGCAGAAGGACACGTTCCTGCCCCGAATGGCGCTGGGCGAGGTCCGGGGCGCCTTCTCGATGTCCGAGCCGGCGCTGGGCTCCGACGTCGCCGCGATCACCTCCAAGGGCGTCAGGGACGGCGACGAGTACGTCCTGAACGGTCAGAAGATGTGGCTGACGAACGGCGGTACGTCCTCGCTCGTCGCCGTCCTGTGCCGGAGTGACGAAGGCCACCCCGAGGGGACCGCTCCGCACAAGTCGATGACGACTTTCCTGGTGGAGAAGGAGCCCGGTTTCGGCGAGGTCCGGCCCGGCCTCACCATTCCCGGCAAAATCGACAAAATGGGCTATAAAGGTGTGGATACGACCGAACTCATCATGGATGGGCTACGCATTCCAGCCAATCGGGTACTGGGCGGCACCACCGGCCGAGGGTTTTACCAAATGATGGACGGCGTCGAGGTCGGCCGGGTAAATGTGGCCGCGCGTGGCTGTGGCGTCGCTCAGCGTGCATTCGAACTGGGCATTTCCTATGCCCAGCAGCGTCAGACCTTCGGAAAGCCGATCGCCCAGCACCAGGCGATCCAGTTCAAGCTGGCCGAAATGGCCACCAAGGTCGAGGCCGCCCATGCAATGATGGTAAATGCAGCACGCAAAAAGGACTCCGGCGAACGAAATGACCTGGAGGCAGGGATGGCGAAGTACCTCGCCTCCGAGTACTGCAAGGAAGTCGTCGAGGACGCCTTTCGAATCCACGGCGGCTACGGCTTCTCCAAGGAGTACGAGATCGAGCGCCTCTACCGGGAGGCGCCGATGCTGTTGATCGGTGAAGGTACCGCCGAGATCCAGAAAATGATCATTGGGCGCCGACTCCTGGAGGAGTACCGGTTCCAGGGTTGATTGTCCCTTTCAAGCCGATTTGGCAGCGAAGAAGATCACACCCTGTCATCCTCGGCCGGTGCCTTCAAGCCGTCCGACTCGGCTGCTGGCTTGCCCAGTTGCGGCTCGCAACCGCTAACATCGCCGGAAAAGCCGCCGTCCCCCGTTGCCAGCGCGGCATCATCCGCTACGAAGGTCATCCATGCCCGACAGCCAAACCTCTGCACCACGCGGCGGAGTCCGCCTTGCGCGCGGAGCTTCGCCGTGGCTCCTGCCGACCGTCGCCACCGCGGCACTCAGCCTCGCCCGGGCCCGCAGGTCCGGACGCTGGGCGGCGGTGGCCGTGCCCACCACCGCGCTCGCGGCGGGCATGCTGTGGTTCTTCCGCGACCCCGAGCGCGAGATCACCCAGGGCCGGGTCATCTCACCGGCCGACGGTGTGGTGCAGAGCATCATGCCGTGGAAGGACGGACGTACCCGCGTCGCGATCTTCATGAGCCCCCTGAATGTCCACGTCAACCGTGCGCCCCTCGCCGGCACGGTGACCTCCGTCGAGCACGTCCCCGGTGGGTTCGTTCCGGCGTTCAACAAGGAGAGCGAGAACAACGAGCGCGTTGTCTGGCACTTCGACACCGAACTCGGCGACATCGAGATGGTGCAGATCGCGGGTGCGGTCGCACGTCGTATCGTCCCCTACATCCCGCAGGGCACGAAGGTGGAGCAGGGCGAGCGCATCGGCCTGATCCGCTTCGGCTCCCGGGTCGACATCTACCTTCCGGAAGGTATCGATGTCGCGGTCGAGGTCGGCCAGGCCACCACCGCGGGGGTGACTCGAATTGACCGTGATTGATCCTGAGACTCAGGCCGGCTGGGTGCCCGAGGCTGAGTCGGAGGAGGACGCCGGCGAGGACATGCCGCTCTCTCTGCGGCTGTCGATAGCGGACACCCTCACTCTCGGCAATGCCACGTGCGGTTTCATGGCGGTGTACTTCACCACCACCGGAATCCTCATCCCGCACCTCACGGGCAGCGACGAGAGCGGCATGGCCCGGCACTCCGCGGCCACCGCCGTGATCCTCATGCTGTTGGCCGCGGTGTTCGACCTCTTCGACGGGCTCGTGGCTCGCAAGCTGCGCTCCTCGCCGATGGGTGCCGAGCTGGACAACCTCTCGGACCTGATCAGCTTCGGGCTCGCCCCGGCGTACTTCGTCCTCGTCTACGGCATGGTCGCGGACGACGCACACCAGCGGGTGTCGGCGCTGGCGGCGATCGTGGTGCTGCTGGCGGTGGTGCTCAGGCTTGCCAGATTCTCCTGCGTGACCATGAAGGACGGCATGTTCCAGGGCATGCCGAGCCCCTTCGGAGCGCTCACGGTCGTCTCGATCGTGCTCCTGGAGCTGCCCTTCGTACCGACGCTGCTCGCGATCATCGGGGTGGCGTGGCTGATGGTCAGCCGGGTCGAGTACCCGAAACCGCGAGGCGTTCTCGCGGTGGCGATGCTCAGCTGGATCGTGGGCGCGATGGGACTCCTCGCCGCGTGGGCGTTCGACGCCCCCGGCGGTCAACTGCTCCTCCAGACCGGCTGTGCGCTGCAGGTGGTCCTGGGAGCGGTCATCCCGCTCTTCGCGACGGCCCGGCGGGTGAACACCTTCCGCGGCAACCGGCGCGAGGCCCGGGCGGCCCAGCTGCCGTAGGGCCGGAACAACGGAACATGTGAGAGGGCCCCGGGTGCTCCCCAGCACCCGGGGCCCTCTCACGTGTCCGAAGGGCTGACAGCACGCATGTGATCCGTGCGAAACCGATCGGTCCGGACCGGTGGCTCTCAGCCGGGCACGAGTACGGCGGCCCCGTTCACCCGGTCCGCCGCCAGGTCGGCCAGTGCCTGGTCGGCCCTGCTCAGCGGGTAGGGACTCACCGTGACCCGAATGCCCACGCGCCCCGCCAGAGCGAGGAATTCGCGGCCGTCCTCGCGGGTGTTGGACGTGACGCTGCGCAGATTGCGCTCCTGGAACAGATGGCGCTGATAGTTCAGCACGGGAACGTCCGACAGATGGATTCCGGCGATGGCCAGCGTGCCGGACCGGTCCAGTGCCTCCAACGCCACCGGCACCAGGTCGCCGACGGGTGCGAACAGGATCGCCGAGTCCAGGGGTTCCGGCGGGCGGTCGTAGGCGCCGCCCGCCGATGCGGCCCCCAGGTCGAGAGCGAGCTCGCGTGCCCGTGCCGAGCGGGTCAGTACGTGAACGGTGGCGCCCTCGGCGATGGCCACCTGGGCGGCGAGGTGGGCCGACGCGCCGAAGCCGTAGATACCCAGCCGCCCTCCCTCGGGCAGCGCGCTGCGCCTGAGGGCCCGGTATCCGATGATGCCCGCGCAGAGGAGCGGGGCGAGCCGGGCGGCGTCCTGGTCGTCCGGGAGCCGGTAGGCGTACGACTCCGGAACCAGCGCCGTGCCGGCGAAGCCGCCGTCCGCGTCCCACCCCGTGTAGACGGACCGCGGGCAGAGGTTCTCCCGGCCGCCCCGGCAGTACCGGCAGCTCCCGCACGTACCGCGCAGCCAGGCTCCCCCCACCCGGTCACCGATACGGAAGAGGCCGGCCCCGTCGCCGAGGGCCGCCACCCGGCCGACGATCTCGTGGCCGGGGACGGTGGAGGGACGGTGCGGCGGGAGATCGCCCTCTGCCAGATGGAGATCCGTACGACAGACGCCGCACGCTTCCACGTTCAGCAGCAGCTCCCCGGGGCCGGGAGCGGGCACCCTACGGCGCACGCGCGCCAAGGGCCCGGTGCCGATGGGACCGGGTGTCTGGACGGCCCAGCCGGTCTGCTCGGCCGGGGCCGGCGCGGGGACAGCCACAAGTCCAGCGTGCGGCGGCGCGGGCGCGGAGGCAACCGGCTTCGACCGCGTGCGCCCGGGCCGTGCTGCGCCCGCCGGCAGGAGGGCTAAAGTTTCACCAGGGGCGCACCCATAGGCGCGGGAACGTCATGCACCGACACCACAGCACACCGGACAGCACCCAGGAGCTCCTGGCCACCCTCGGGCGCCTGGTCGAACAGGCGCTGGAGAACATCAGGATCGAACGGTCACGGGCGGAGATGGGCATGGCGCTGCAGCGGCACATGCTCCCGGCCGAACTACCCGATTTCCCGGGGATCCGGATCGCGGCCCGCTACTCGCCCTCGCAGGACGGTCTGGCTGTCGGCGGTGACTTCTACGACGCGTTCCCGATGCGGGACGGGGTCGCCGGTATCGCCATCGGTGACGTGCAGGGGCATGGGGTGGAGGCCGCGGCCTTCATGGGTGAGGCCCGGGCCAGTCTCCGGGCGCTCGCCAGCGTCACGGACGACCCCGGAGAGGTACTGGCCTGCGCCAACGATCTCCTGATCTCGTTGGGCGGCGACCTGTTCACGACCTGTTGCCTGCTGAGCATCGCCCCGCAGAGCGGTGCGCTTTCCATCGCCCGGGCCGGACACGTCCCGATCATCTGGGGCACCGACGGCGGCGATTCGGGTATCTCCCTGGACGTCGGCGGCGTTCCCCTGGGGATACTGCCCGGCCAGGAGTATCCCGTGACCCGTCGGAGGATGAAGCGATCCGGATATCTGGTCCTGGTGACCGACGGGGTCGTGGAAGGACCGGCCTACCCGATCGACGAGGGGCTGGCCACGGTGTCCGCGCTGGTCGGCACGGCGGACACGACGGATCCCGCCGAGCTCGCCGCACGGGTGATCCGGGTGGCGGATCTGACCGGTCATGAGGACGACGCCGCTGTCCTCGTCATCCGCTACGACGGTGCACCGGGCGCCCGCTAGCGGGATGCGCCTCGTCCGTCCGTTTCGCGGGTATGGCGTCGGTGTGGCTCCGGCGTGCCAGAGCGGTCGGGGCACCCGGGTGTGGTGTCTGATGCTGATGTGGTGGACAGCGCACAGCTCCGGCGGCACACAGCCACGGCCCTCACGCTCCTGGCGGTGGCCGTCTGCTACTACGCGACGGCCCGCCTGGGGCTGCTCCAGCAGCTGGTGCGCGGCCAGGTCACGCCGCTGTGGCCACCGACCGGGATCGCGGTCGCGGCCCTGCTCGTGTTCGGTCTGCGCGTCTGGCCGGGGATCGCGCTCGGCGCCCTCGCGGCCAACGTGTTCATCGGGCCTTCCGCCCTGCCCGTACTGATCATCGCGGTGGGAAACACCCTGGCCCCGATCTGCTCCTGCCTGATGCTGCGCCGGGCCGGCTTCCGTGACGACCTCGACCGCTTACGGGATGCGCTGGCCCTGGTCTTCCTCGGTGCGCTGGGCGGCATGCTCATCAGCTCGACCGTGGGCAGCGGCATCCTGGTCCTGTCCGGGGCGCTCCCGGCCGGGGGCTTCTGGCCGACCTGGTCGGTCTGGTGGACGGGCGACGCCATGGGCGTCATGGTCGTCACGCCGTTCCTTCTCCTCCTGCGCAGGGCCCGGCTGCCGCACGGTGTCGGCCTGCCCCGATGGGCCGAGGCGGTCGCGCTGGTGGCGTGTACGACGGCCGTCACCCTCCTGGCGACCGACACCTCCCATACCTCGCTCCTCTTCCTCGTGTTCCCCTTCCTGATCTGGGCCGCGTTCCGCTTCGAACGGGCGGGCGCCGCGTGCTGCGCGCTCGGCGTGTCCGTGTTCGTGATCCTCGCCGCCGGACGGATGACCGGCCCCTTCGCCCACCACGGTCTCCTCACCAACATGATCACGCTCCAGGCGTTCAACGGAGCGGTCTCACTCACCGCTCTGCTCCTCGCGGCGGTCGTCACCGAACGGAAGCGCACATATCAGGAAATCAAGCGGCTCTGCGAGCAACTCTCCGAGAAGGTGGCGCGACTCGACACCTGATTCACTCCATCGGCCGTGCGAAGCGTGCGCGGACCCCCGATCCGCATCAGGCTGAGGGGCGACGGCACCGCGACGAGGGCTACCGGACGCCGAGACTTCGGGCAACCGGTCGCCGTAAGAGGTGGAGCCATGCCCCGTGTGTCAGCGAATGTCCATGTGTCGCGCCCCGCCGACGAGATCTTCTCGTTCCTACGGGATCCGCGGAATCTGGCCGTGTGGTCATCGAGCATAGATCGCGTGATCGAGGGCCCGATCACCACGGAACTCGGCGACGAGTACACCTGCAAGTTCCCGGGCAGGCGGCGGGCGCACCGCCTCACGTGCACCGCGAGCACACCGGTCGAGTACCTGGCGTTCCGCGGTGCGTGCATGTGGACCCCGTTGGGGCGCCACTCGCCGGAACTGGAGTTCCGGCTGAGTCCCAGCCGACGGGGAACGATGGTCAACGTTTCGGTCAAGCCCCATCTGGACGGCGGCATGATCATACTTGCCCCGTTCGTGACGATGGCGTGGCGTCGTGACCTGCCGGCGGAGCTGCGGATCCTGGCGGAGCTGCTCGCCGATGGGGATCGTCCTGACGCGGACACGAGTGATGGTCCGGGAGCCGCGCCGTCCGCGGGGTGACGCGGAGGGGTGGGTGGTCTGCCCTCACCTGCCCCGGAGGAACGCGATTTTTCGATCGCCGGACGGGCCCGGTTTTCTGCCCCGTCCGGCGATCCACGGTCGTAACCGGGGACGTACTACAGCAGGAAGTCGCGCGCGATCGCCTCGGACGCCCGTTCCAGTAGCGGTCCCGCCTGGGCCATGGAGACCGCGGGGTCCGGTTCCAGGTCCGTGAGGGCGTACGCGCGGCTGATGCCCGCGCCGCTCAGGGCCTCCGGCGGCAGGGCGAGGCGGCCGCAGACCGCCACTACCTCGATGCCCGCGGCGCGGGCGGCCGCGGCCACGCCCGCCGGGGCCTTGCCGTGGAGGGTCTGCTCGTCGAGCGAGCCCTCGCCGGTGATCACCAACGTGGCACGTGCCAGGGCGGGGGCGAAGCCGAGGACGTCGAGCATGACCTCGATGCCGGGGCGGAACCGGGCACCGAGGGCGACCAGCGCCCCGTAGCCGATGCCGCCCGCCGCTCCCGCTCCGGGCAGCCGGGCCTGGTCCTGGCCCAGGACGGACGCGTAGTGGGCGAGCGCGGCGTCGAGCGTCGCGATGTCCTCCTCGGTCGCGCCCTTCTGCCGTCCGTAGACCTCGGGGGCGCCCTTCGGGCCCGTCAGCGGGTTGTCCACGTCGCTGGCGAGGATCAGGTCGACGTCGGCCATGCGCGGGTCGAGGCCGGACAGGTCCGCCTCGGCCAGGTCGGCGAGGCCACCGCCCCCCGGGCCGACCGGCTTGCCGTCCGCGTCCAGGAAACGGGCGCCCAGCGCGGCCAGCATGCCGGCACCGCCGTCCGTGGTCGCGCTGCCGCCGACGCCGAACACGATCGTCCGGGCGCCCGCGTCGAGCGCCGCGGCCAGCAGCTCGCCGGAGCCGTACGTCGTAGCCGTGAGCGGGGCGAACACCCCTGCGGGGAGGTGCTGGAGGCCCGAGGCCTCGGCCATCTCCACCACGGCGGTGGTGTCGCGCAGCGCGTACGCTGCGGTCACCTGATCCCCGAGCGGCCCGGTCACCCGCGCCTCGTGGCGATCGAACCCGGCAGCCACCGCCGCCGCCACCGTGCCGTCGCCGCCGTCCGCCACGGGCAGGGCCTCGACCCGCACCCCGGGCACGACGCGCCGCAGCCCGGCCGTCACCCGCTCCGCGACCTGTACGGCCGTGAGCGAGCCCTTGAACTTGTCCGCCGCGACGAGCACGCGTGCGGTCTCCATCACTGCTCCGTCCGCCACCTTGCATCCCTTGCTTTCGAACAGGCAGTCGCGCCGCCCCCGACTCTATCCGCAGCGCATACCCGCTGCCCAGAGCCGTCTCGCTCCGGCATCGCCCGCACTACGCTGCCCGCGTGACCACCACTGATTACGCCACCTACATCGCGGGGCTCCCCCGGGTCCTGGCCGCCGCGGCGAGCGTGTTCCGGGACGTCCACGGGCGAGTGCTGCTCGTCGAACCGAACTACCGGGACGGCTGGGCACTGCCCGGCGGGACCGTCGAATCCGACGAGGGCGAGAGCCCGCGTCAGGCCGCGCGGCGCGAGACGGCCGAGGAGATCGGGCTCGACCGGAAGCCGGGCCGGCTGCTCGCGGTCGACTGGGCACGCGGCCCGATGCGGCCGCCGATCGCCGCGTATCTGTACGACGGCGGAGTGCTGGACGACGCGGAGCTGAAGGCGATCCGGCTGCAGGAGGAGGAGCTCCTGTCCTGGGAACTGGTCGAGCCCGACGACCTCGACCGCTATCTGCTCGGCGGTCTCGCGCTGCGTCTGAGGGCGGCGCTGGATGCGCTCGATTCCAGTGGCGGCGCGGTGGAGCTGGAGGACGGCCGTCCGGTGACGGCTGACCTGTAGGCCCGCACGGTGAAGGGCCGACCGGTACGCCCGCCGGCCCATATTTCCGTTGTGCTTCCTCACGCCCCTTTGCGCCCCGTTGTCTTGACGTGCCGTCAACTGATAGTCCGGTCGACGGCTGCCGGACACCCGAGTTCATGTGTCATTGGTCCGCAGTGCACGCTCGACCGGCATCATCCGAACTCCACGACAGCGGAGGGATCATGCGTACACACCCGGGACACCTCGGCGGGCTGCTGGCCACCATCGTCGCAGCGTTCACCTGTACGACAGTCCTCGCCACGGCGTCGACCGCGACCGCGGAGCCGGTATCGGCCCCCGCCGCGCACCGCCAGGTGCCGCTCTCGGTCGACGGCGGCGCCTGGCAGTCGGGCCATGTCCAGGGCATGGCCATCGACCGCCGCAAGGGCTTCATGTACTTCTCGATGACCAACCTGCTGGTCAAGACAGACCTCAACGGCAACCCGGTCGGCTCGGTCACCGGATTCACCGGCCACCTCGGCGATCTGGACTTCAACGAGAAGGACGGCAGGGTCTACGGCTCGCTGGAGTACAAGGAGGCGAAGTCCTTCTACGTCGCGATCCTCGACGTCGACCGCATCACCCGGATGGACATGGACGCCCAGTCCACGGGTGTCGTCTCGACCGTCTATCTCAAGGAGGTCGTGAAGGACTTCACCGCCGACATGAACGGCGACGGCGTCCTCGACGGCGACACGGCCGATACGCCCGACCACCGGTACGGCTGCAGCGGCATCGACGGCGTCGCGTTCGGTCCGGCGTTCGGCGACCGGCGCGGCAGGCTCGGCGAGCGGAAGCTGACGGTCGCGTACGGCGTGTACGCCAACACGGGCCGCACGGACAACGACCACCAGGTGCTGCTCCAGTACGACGTCACACGGTGGAAGAAGTACGAGCGCCCGCTGACCGAGTCGGCCCCGCACACCAGCGGCCCCGCACACGTGGACGGCAAGTTCTTCGCGTACACCGGGAACACCACGTACGGCGTGCAGAACCTGGAGTACGACGGGTACAGCGGCAACTGGCTGATGGCTGCTTACAAGGGCGCCAAGCCGGGCTTCCCCAACTATTCGGTCTTCGCGCTGGACGGTGCGAAGAAGCCCGTACGCGGCTCCGTCCGCGGGCAGCAGAAGCCGGAGCGCGGCCTGCTGCTCCCGCTGCTGCGCGAGGGTGCGCACGATGCGGCGACGGGTACGTACGGGTGGCCGGCGCCGGGGCAGTACGGCCAGTACGGGCTGATCTCGCTCGACGACGGCCGGTTCTATGTCGCGCAGAGCGGCACGGTCAAGGACGGCGGCGTCACCAAGCAGACCGCCCGCGCCGTGCTGAACACCTGGACGGGCCGGACCCCGTCACCGTTCAGCCCTGTCGGCCCCGCGGCGCTCGGCCCTGTCGGCCCCGCGGCCTGACGTCCGCCTCGCGCGGAAACTCCTCGCGGGTGCCGGCCGGCGCTGCGTAGGCTCGTGCCATGACTCTCGTCGCGATCCTCAGCGGCGCCGGCATCTCCACGGACTCCGGCATCCCCGACTACCGCGGCCCGGGCGGGCTCTGGCGCAAGGATCCGGAGGCCGAGAAGCTCGTCACGTACGACTTCTACATGACCGATCCGGAGATCCGCCGCCGCTCCTGGCAAATGCGCCGCACGAGCGCGACCTGGGACGCCGAGCCGAACGCGGCCCACCGCGCGGTGGCGGAGCTGGAGCGGTCCGGCGCCCCGGTGCGGGTGATCACGCAGAACGTCGACGGTCTGCATCAGCTCGCCGGTCTCCCCGCCCGCAAGGTCCTCGAACTGCACGGCACCGCGCACGAGACGGTCTGCACCCGCTGCCACGCCCGCGCTCCGATGGCCGAGGCCCTGGCCCGCGTCGAGGCGGGCGAGACCGACCCGCCGTGCACGGTCTGCGGCGGCATCCTGAAGTCGGCGACGGTCATGTTCGGCGAGCGGCTCGATCCGGTGGTGCTGGGCGAGGCGATGTCGATCGCCAAGGCCTGCGAGGTGTTCATCGCGGTCGGTACGACACTGCAGGTGCAGCCCGCCGCATCGCTGGCCGGGATCGCGGTGGACAACGGGGCCCGGCTGATCGTGGTGAACGCGGAGCCCACGCCGTACGACGAACTGGCCGAGGAGACCATCCGCGAGCCCATCGGCACGGCGCTTCCCGCGCTGCTGGAGCGACTGGGCGCCGCCCCGGACCCGGGCCCGGACTCCCGTGGCTGAGTGGCCGGTGCGGCCATCCATCGCGTCCTGGCCCCGGGCGGCCAGCTGTTGCTGATGGTCAAGCCAGTGGCGGCTCAGCGGCCCGGCCGGGATCTCCGATGCCTCCCGGTCAGTGTTCGAGTTCCCGCTGTACGCGGCGCGAGGGGCGGAACGTGTACAGGTCGAGGATCTCGGGCGCGTCCACCAGCCCCGGACCGCCCGCCCCGACCCAGGCGGCGATGTCCTTCACGGCGTCCGGGTCGTTGACCAGCCCGAGCCAGACCGGGCGGCCGCCCGCCCTGCGGCCTTCCGCGGAGGGCTGTACGACGATGACGTCGGCCTGCTCGCAGGCGTCCAGGCACTCCACGGCGCGGACCGTGGCGGCCTCGCCGAGCGAGCGGCGCAGTTCGGCGAGCCGGCCGGCGTGGTCGACCTCCGGGATCTTCGCTGTCCCGCAGCAGCAGCCGCGGCAGACACTGACGGTGGGCCGGGGCGTGCCCCGGGCCGGGGCAGCCTTGCGGGTGCGGCGGCTCATACGGGGACGCCTCCGGTGTCGGCGCGGATGATCACCGTGGGACTGTACCGATACCTGCCACCGGATCGAACACCTGCACTCCCCCGTCGGCCGGTGGGGTAGAGTTGATGGCTGCGAAGGGGAGTAGCCCCGCAAACCGGTCGTCGACACACTGGAGCCCCCGGGTTCCCGGTGGCCGGGCCCGTAGCTCCTTACGGGCGGGCGAGACCTTCGGTCAGGTATGACACGCCCGCGCCCCGTGGGCGCTGACGTCATGCCGGGCCGAGTGGTCCTCCGAAAAGCCCGAGTGGCGCTTCGCGAAGGCCCCGGGGCCCGGCTCTCACAGAAAGCCACCCGGAATGCACCTCGACCCCCTGGCGATTCTCACCGCCTTCGGGCTGATCTTCCTCGCGGAACTCCCGGACAAGACGATGTTCGCGTCGCTTGCCATGGGCACCCGCATGCGACCGCTGTATGTCTGGTTCGGCACGTCGTCCGCGTTCATCGTGCACGTCGCCATCGCCGTCGGGGCGGGCAGCCTGATCGGGCTGCTGCCCGACTGGATCGTCAAGCTCGTCTCGGCGTCCCTCTTCGCGTTCGGGGCGTTCATGCTGCTGCGCAACGGCGGCGGCGATGACGAGGAGGAGAACGGCACCAGGACGGTGACCGGCTTCTGGCCGGTCTACTCGACCGCGTTCATGGCGGTCTTCATCAGCGAGTGGGGCGACCTCACCCAGATCACCACGGCCAATCTGGCCGCAAGCAACGGCACTTGGTCCACGGCGATCGGGTCCGCGGCCGCCCTGATGTCCGTCTCGGCGCTGGCGCTGCTGGCGGGGCAGTTCATCGCGAAGCGGGTGCCGCTGAAGACGGTTCAGCGGATCGGCGGGGTCTGCATGCTGGGGCTGGCGATCTGGACCGTCGTGGAGATCTTCATCGGCTGACATCTCCGCCGCTTCCCATCGCACCGTTGTCCCTGCCGCCTCCGCAGGGCCGCAAAGGACGGGCTTGGTTCTCCAAGCCCGTCCTTCGCGCTTCTCCGCGCGTTCGGCGATGTCAGAAGAGCGCCGGTGCGTCGTCCTGCGTGCCGCTCTCGAAGGCCAGCAGCCGCTGCTTGCGGTCGAGCCCGCCGCCGTAACCGGTGAGGCTGCCCGAGGCACCGATGACGCGGTGGCACGGGACGATGATGCCCACCGGGTTCTTGCCGTTGGCGAGGCCCACCGCACGCGAGGCGCCCGGTTTACCGAGGAGCTCGGCCAGTTCGCCGTACGAGCGGGTCTCGCCGTACGGAATCAGCCGGAGCTGCTCCCAGACGCTGCGCTGGAACGGGGTGCCGTCGAGGTGCAGCGGCAGGTCGAACTCGCGCAGTTCACCGGCGAAATACGCGTCGAGCTGGCGGATCGTCTCCGTGAAGGGGCGCGGGTCGGGCTCGCCGAAGGTCTCCTCGGGCGGGCGGTGCCGTTGGCCGGTCATGTAGAGGCCCGCGAGGACGCCGTCGGTGGCGACGAGGGTGAGCGGACCGTACGGGCTGTCGACGACCGTGTGCTGCCGGGCCGCCGTACGGGTGTGCTTCGCGGTCATGGGTGACTTCCCAACGTGCTTATGCGGGCAGGTGGTTGATGGGATGATCGTCCACGGTCCAAAGGTACTGAACCGCGTAGGCCCGCCAGGGCCGCCAGGCTGTCGCGCGGGCGGTGAGCGCTGCGGGCGTCGACGGGAGGCCGAGCTCCTCGGCCGCGCGCCGGATGCCGAGGTCGGTGGGGAGGAAGGCGTCCGGGTCGCCGAGCGCCCGCATCGCGATCACCTCGACGGTCCAGGGGCCGAAGCCGGGAAGAGCGGTCAGTTCGGACCGGGCCTTCTCCCAGTCCGTGTCGGTGCCGAGCCCCAGCGTGCCGTCGGCGAGTGCGCCGACGAGGGTGGTGAGGGTGGTGCGGCGGCTGCGCGGCAGGGCGAGCTGTTCGGGGTCGAGTCCGGCGAGGGCCTCGGGGGTCGGGAAGAGATGGGTGAGGCCGCCCTCCGGGTCGTCGACGGGGACGCCGTGCGCGGTGACCAGCCGGGCCGCGTGGGTGCGGGCGGCCGCGGTCGAGACCTGCTGCCCGAGCACGGCCCGCACGGCGAATTCCGCACCGTCGACGGTACGCGGCACCCGTCGGCCGGGCGCCGTGTCGACCAAGGGGGCGAGCAGCGGATCGGCGCGCAGCTGGTCGTCGACGGCCACCGGGTCGGCGTCCAGGTCGAGCAGCCAGCGGCAGCGACTGATCGCGAGGGTGAGGTCGCGCGGATCGGTGAGGAAGAGCCGGCAGGCGATGTGGTCGGGGTGCGGGGTGAGAGCGACGATGCCGTGCCCGTACCGGAGGGTGAGCGTGCGGCGGTAGGCGCCGTCGCGCCACTCCTCGACGCCGGGGACCGCGGTCGCGGCGAGGTGGCCGAAGAGGTTGGTCGGGTTGAGCGGGGCCCGATACGGCAGCCGCAGCGCTATCACGCCGGGAGTGGGCGACGGTGCCGCGGACCGGGCGGCGCGGCTGCGCAGCTCGCCCGGGGCGAGCGCGAAGACCCCACGGACGGTGTCGTTGAAGGTGCGGATCGAGGAGAACCCGGCGGCGAACGCGACCTCGGCCATGGGCAGCCCGGTCGTCTCGATCAGCAGCCGCGCGGTCTGCGCGCGCTGCGCGCGGGCCAGGGCGAGCGGACCGGCGCCCAGCTCGGCGAGCAGCTGGCGCTCGATCTGCCGGGCGGAGTAGCCGAGCCGGGCCGCGAGACCGGGGACGCCTTCGCGGTCGACGACGCCGTCCCGGATGAGTCTCATCGCACGGGCGACGGAGTCGGCGCGGGCGTTCCACTCCGGGGAGCCGGGGCTGGTGTCGGGCCGGCACCGCTTGCAGGCCCGGAACCCGGCCTGCTGGCAGGCGGCGGCGCTGGGGTAGAAGGTCATGTTCTCGACCTTGGGCGGTACGACGGGGCAGCTGGGGCGGCAGTAGATCCGGGTGGTCAGGACCGCCGTGAAGAACCAGCCGTCGAAGCGGGCGTCCTTGGACTGGACGGCCCGCACGCAGCGCTCGGTGTCGGTGTGCATGGTTCAAGCATCGGCCACCGGGCACCCGGGGGCTCGCGAAAATCCGACATCAACCTCGCGCTGCCAGGGCCTCTTCGAATTCCGGAACGGACGACGCGGTGACCGGTCTCCGAGGACCCCTGTGCCATCGGATACATGGGGATGGCCTACGCCGACTCGGCGGTCGAGGTCATCTTGCTCAGTGACCACGCCGACGACCCGGCGTACGCCTGCGAGAACGTCGCCTCGGCTGCGTACCCCCTGAGCCGGGTCACCGATTTCCACGTCGACAAGCAGCCGGGGAAGCAGTTGGACCCGGTCATGGAGGAGCTGCTCCGGTTCATCCTCAGCAAGCGGGGCCAGCAGGTGGTCTCGGGTCAGCAGACCTTCCTGCTGCTGCACTCCGGCCAGACCCGCGACAGCCTCGACGCACTCGACACCGCACCCTGATCACTCCTTGCCGATCGCCCCGGCACCGTCCGGCCCGGCACGCATGGCGCAGCCCGGTGATCGATCCGATCACCGGGCTGCGCCATGTCACACCTTTACGCGGACCGGGGCCGTACGATGTCACACCTTTACGCAGACCCGGGCTGCGCCATGTCACACCTTCACGCGGGTGGCGGCCGGCCTCGCTCCTCCTGCCGGAGACCGCGACCGACCGCCACCCAACCCGAACAGCCCGGTCACCAGGAGGACTTGGTGACCCCGGGAAGGAATCCGGCATGGGCCTGCTCACGCATCCGCACGCGTGAGAGCCCGAACTTCCGGAGGTGTCCGCGCGGCCGCCCGTCCACGCCATCCCGGTTTCGCACCCGGGTCGCGCTGGCGTCGCGCGGCTGGCGCCGAAGCTCGTCCATGGCGGCGCGGCGTTCGGCGTCCGTGGCGGACGGCCTGCGGATGATCTTCTTCAACTCGGCGCGTCGGACGGCATGTCGCTCGACGATCGCCTTGCGCTTCTCGTTCTGCGCGATCTTGCTCTTCTTGGCCATCAGACCTTCACTCCCCTGGCGCGGATGCGGGCGACGGCCGCCTCGATCCCGATGGTGTCGATGGTCTTGATCGCCTTGGCGCCGAGCGTCAGCCGGATGTTCCGGCCCTCGCTCGGCAGCCAGTACCTCTTGCGCTGGATGTTGGGGTCGAAGCGGCGCGAGGTACGCCGATGCGAAGGGGAGATGTTGTTGCCGAATCCCGGCCGGGCGTCGGTCAGTTGACAGTGGGCGGACATGGCCTTACCTGCTTTCCGGCGAACCGCTTGTTGGAAATGGAAATCATTGCCATATAGTAGCTCTCATGCCACGCAACGAACTACGCCCGGTCGTCAAGCTCCGCTCCACCGCCGGGACCGGCTACACGTACGTCACCCGCAAGAACCGCCGGAACGACCCCGAGCGCATGGTTCTGCGCAAGTACGACCCGGTCGCCCGCACGCACGTCGACTTCCGCGAAGAACGCTGACCGCTCCCGCCCGACCCAGAAGGACACCCTCATGAAGCCCGGAATCCACCCCGCGTACGGCCCCGTCGTCTTCCGCGACAAGGCCGCCGGCTCCGCCTTCCTCACCCGTTCCACCGCGACCGGCGACAAGACGGTCGAGTGGGAGGACGGCAACATCTACCCCGTCGTCGATGTCGAGATCTCCTCCGCGAGTCATCCCCTCTACACAGGTACCGCCCGCGTTCTGGACACCGCCGGACGCGTCGAGCGGTTCGAGCGCCGCTACGGCCGTCGCGGGGCGAACTGATGCAGGCCCAGGCCCGGTTGCCCGTCGTGATCGTCTGCGGGCTCCACTCCGACGCCCGCAAGGAGGTCGTGGACCGGCTGCTGCGTACCGTCCCCGGCAGCGTCGCCCTCCACCACGATCTGACCACCGCCGCCGAAGGCACCGTGCGGCGTGTCGTGCGGGACGCGTCGGGTGAGCTGTCCCGCGGCGACGCCCCGCTCGTCAACGACTGCGCCTGCTGCGCGCTGCGCGAGGACCTGGTCCCCGAACTGGAGCGGCTCGCCGGCACCGGTTCGGCCAGGCTGGCGATCGTCGAGCTGTGGGACTCCGTCGAGCCCAGGTCGATGGCCGAGGTCGTCGTCGCGCACGGCGGTCACGCACTCGAACTCACCAACGTGATGACCGCCGTCGACCCCGCGCTCGTGCTGCCCTGCCTCGGGAACGGCGACGACCTGGCCGAGGCGGGGCTCGCGGCGGCCACCACGGACCGGCGGACCGTGGGCGACACCTGGGCGCGGCAGCTGGAGTACGCACCCGTGCTCGCTCTCGTCGACAGCGAAGCCGCCGACGACGAGGACCGCGCACTGCTCACCCAGCTCCACCCGACCGCGCGTCAGGTGCCCGCCGGTTCGGGCGAACTCGGCCAACTGGCCTTCGCCGGCTTCGACGTGGAATCGGCCGCGGCGGCCCAGCACCCCGCCTGCGCGCTGCTGCCGCAGGAGGCGGACGAGGCCGGGGTCGCCACGCTCGTCTGGCACCGCCGCCGGCCCTTCCATCCCGAACGGCTCTACCAGGCGCTGGAAACCCTGTGCTGCGCGGCCGCGCGCAGCCGTGGCCGGTTCTGGCTCGCCGACCGCCCCGGCACCCTGCTGGCCTGGGACGCCGCCGGTGGTGCGCTCTGCGTGGAGAACGCGGGCCCGTGGCTGGCCTCCCTGCCGGACGCCGCCTGGGACCTGGTGGATCCGATGCGCAGGGCGGCGGCCTCGCTCGACTGGCACCCCGAGCACGGCGACTGCTGCCAGCACCTCGTCTTCACCTCCCCCGGCCTCGACCGCGACGGGGTGACGCGGCTCCTCGACTCCTGCCTGCTCACCGATGTCGAGTACGCCGCGGGGCCCGAGGCCTGGAAACAGCTCCCGGCCCCCTTCGACTCGCTCCTCGACCCGGTTTCCTGACCGCCGCAGCGCACACGGCTCCGCGCCCCCTCCATCCCAAGGAATTCACATGGCACGACGCAACGATCCCCACAAGCCCCTGAAGGCCCGTCCCAACCCGCTGGACACGGCCGGGATCACCTACATCGACTACAAGGACACCGAACTGCTACGGAAGTTCATCTCCGACCGCGGCAAGATCCGCAGTCGTCGCGTGACCCGGGTCACCGCACAGCAGCAGCGACAGCTCGCCCGGGCGATCAGGAACGCCCGCGAGATGGCATTGCTGCCCTACGCGCACAGGTAACAGCACAGGTTGCGTGCGTTCGCCGGACCGGCCCACGCGGTCTCGGACCCACGCGGTTCGGCGGACGCGGTTCGGCGGACGCGGTTCGGCGGACGCGGCGCGCCCGTCAGCCCTGCGCCGCAAGGACCTCTTCGAACTCCGCGTACGCGTGCGCGTCGAACAGTACGAACCGCACCTCCTCGACGGGCGGGGAGGCCGCCTCCAGAACCGTACGGACGGCGATGCGCGCCCCGTCGTCCATCGGCCGGCCGTAGATCCCGGTCGAGATGGCGGGGAGGGCGACGGTACGTGCCCCCGACTCCGCTGCCACCCGCAGCGATTCGCGATAGCAGGAGGTGAGGAGCCGGGACCGGCCCTCGGCGCTGCTTGGTCGGACACCATCCGGTGTGCAGGTAATCGGTGACGGCCCCGTCGCCCATACGGTCGACGAGGCTGGCGGCGGCTCCGCCAAGAATCACCGCGAGCGCCGGGGCTGCGGCCCGCGAGGTGGGGGCCGAGCGCCAGGCCGGCAAGCCGACGCGAGGTGTGCTTAGAGACGCATGGCCCGGGCGCAGCGAATCCCCGTACGGCGGGAAGGACTTCACGCGGTTCGGCCGTAGTGCCCTCGGCAAGAACGGTGCGTGGTCCCCGCACACGACCTCGGGCCGACCAGGCCACCGGAGTCGGCGGCTCCCGGCCGACCAAGAGATCGACGGTAAAGAGTCAGGCGACGGCCCGGCGGGAGCGGACCAGGGCCAGCGCACCGAGGACCACGCCGACCAGCGCCACCACCATGGCCACGACGGAGCCGCCTCGCCCGGAGCCGCTGCCCACACCGCCATCGGCAGCGGCCAGAGCCACGCCACCGATGACCAGGCCGAGCAGCGCCACCGCCAGGCCCGCGACGGCCCCGCCGCGCGCGTTGCCGGCGCCGCGGCCGGCGACACGCAGAGCCCGTACCCCGAGCACCACGCTGATCACCGCCACCACCAGGGCCGCGAGGGAAGGGCCTCGCCCGGAGCCACCGTCGTCACCGTCGGCGACCATGACATTCGCGGCCGCCGGCGCGGCAAGCACGAACCCCGCGGTCAGGGCGGCTGCGGTAGCGGTAAGCAAGTGACGGACGGACATGGAGGATCCCTTCGGTTTTCATGACGGGGTACGGGCCACAGCGTAGGTACCGGCATGGTCACGGGTCGTCATGCCGGAGTAGCCGTTCCGCCTACCGTCGGGGTGGTATCCGTTCAGGGCGGAGTCTTCTGTCACAGCAGACGCCTACCGCAATCGCAGCAGTCGTGCGCAGCCCACGCAGCCCACAACTACCCGCAGTTTTCCCGAGACTCACCGCTGTCCGACCTCTCGTCGACAACTCGGTTCATTGAGCTGCGGGCCGCGGTGACGTCGTGGGCACGGCCGGGCAGTGCGGGTGAGATCCACAGCAAAGGACGCGCAGCAGGCCGGGTGCACGCCAGGAGAGGCGGTCGATGACGGCGGTGGCGTAGGCGTGCTCGGTGCCGACGCAGATGCCGAAGTCGACGGCGATCTGCGCGAGCGTGTCGTGCCTGGGGTGGACCAGACCGACGAGGGCCCGCTGGTGGGGTGGGAGCTTGCAGCGGCGGTCACCCTCACGGGTGACGATGAGCATGGAGGTGAGCGGCTCGCCACCGACGAACAGCGCACGCAGCACGGGGAAGTCGGCGCCGGGCCGGTGCCCGGCCGCGGTCGCGGCGGCGGCGGCCCAGATGAGGCATTCGGTCGGCACCGACCAGGTCAGCGTGACCCCCAGGTCGTGCATGACCCGGACCACGCGGGCGTACGGCATGGCCAGCGACCGGTTGTCGCCGGGCACCACTGTGGCCCCATGCAGCCGGCCGGCGGCGTGCGCGAGATGCCCCGTCAGCAACAGCGCGTACGGCGTGCGCACCAGGAAGATGTCCTCGCCGGATATCCCGATCCACTTGCGGGCGAAGCGCTCGGCCAGGTCGACCCAGTCCTCCGCCGTGTAGTACGAAGGCGTGGGCCGGCCTGCCGTCCCGCTCGACTCGTGATACGTGGCCAGCCGCTCCTTCGGGACAGCGAGCATTCCGTAGGGGTAGTTGTCCCGCAGGTCCTGCTTCGTGGTCAGCCGCAAGGCGGCGAGGTCGGCGGCGGTCGTGGGCAGGGCCGCCGAGTTCAGCCGCCGGCGGTAGAACGGCGAGCGGGCTGCCCAGGAGACGGTTTGCTGCATCGACAGCATCGACGGTGCGTTCGCGCGGCACGATCACGGAAAGCCGCATCTGGGATGTGGAGATCCAACTCGTCGGAATCCCGGCCGCGGCCAGCGCCGCCAGGAGCCTGGTCGTGTACTCGGGACGGCTGAGCAGGCCCATCCCGACGACCGAGACCTTGCCGACGTTCTCGTCGAAGTGCACACCCCCGCCGTAGGCGGCCGTCACCTCGTACAGTGCGGCCCGCACCGAGTCGGCCTGGCTGCGGCGGATCGTGAATCCCATGCGGAACTCGCTCTCGTAGGGACCGGACCTGGCCACCAGGTCCACCACCGTCCCCTGGGCGGCCAGCACCTCGAACACATCGGGAGCCAGGTCCCGACGGCTGTCGCGGCAGTGCACGAGCACGCGAGCGACATCGGTGTCGTGGGTCACTGCCACGACGGCCCGCCGGGTCTCCAGCGGCCGGTCGTCCGGCCGGTCGACGACGGTTGTTCCGGGCGCCTGCGATGACACGTTCCGGACGCGCACTTCGACCCCTTCCATTGCGGCCAGTTCGATGCAACGGGTGTGCAGCACCTTCGCGCCCGCGAACGCCATCTCCGCCATGACGCCAGGTTCGACCCACGGCAGGCACCGCGCCGCGGGCAGGATGCGGGGATCGGCGCTGAAGACGCCGTCCACGTCGGTGTAGATTTCGCAAGCCGATGCGCGAAGTCGCGCTGCCAGCGCCACCGCGGTGGTGTCGGAGCCACCACGCCCGAGCGTGGCGACGTCCCCGGCGCGGTCGACCCCTTGGAATCCCGTGACCACGGCGACCTGGCCGGCCTCCAGAGCCGCCCGCACCCGTGCCGCCCCGATCCGCGAGATGAGCGCTTCGCCATGCCGATCGGTGGTCTCGATGCCGGCCTGATGACCGGTCAGCGAGATCGCCGGCACCCCCAGCCTGTTCAGGGTGAGGGCCATGAGCGCCGCCGACTCCTGCTCGCCCACGGCCAGCAACTGATCCAGTTCCCGGGACGGGGACGGGGCTCCGATGTCGGCCGCCAGTCGCAGCAAATCATCGGTTCTGCTGCCGCGTGCCGAGACGACCACGGCCACGGCCACGGCCACCGACGATCCGCGCCGCCGCGCCGCCGCGCCGCAGCGATACGGAGGGCGGCATGACGAACACAGTCAAGCGTCTGCAAAGAGGTACCGCCATATTTTTGGACCAGCACATCCACAGTCGTTTTCACCGCTCTCGTCGAACTGGTATGCCACGACAGTAATCACGATGCACCGCCCCGCCCACTACCCGCCCGAGTAGTGCCACCACATTCAGTTATTCACGCCATACCGGCGGCCGTTACCTGAAACACGCGATGGCGGCTTCACGTCATTGTGCGATGCCTTTCGCCTCCGCAATATCGAGAGGGGTCATCTGATCTCACGCAAAGGGGAGCGATATGTATGGGACGGATTCGAGCACGGCCGGCCCCCCGGATGCTCTGACCGGCCTCGGCGAGGACGGACGTGCCTTCGCCCTGCTGTACCGGCCCGGCTCGGCAGGGAACGCGCACGTGGAGGTCCTGACCGGCGAGGTCTGCGAGGTGCCCTGCCTCGCCGAACTGCCCCTGCCTGACGGGCCGGTGGGCGGCGCGCGGCACGACCTGCTCGTGGCGGTTCCGTACCGGCAGATCACCGAACGCGGCTTCGCCTGCCGCGACGATCACGCGCCCCTGCTCGCCCTGCGCGTCCAGGAGCAGGCCGCGATCAGGCCCTGGCAGGCCTGCCCGAGCTGAACGTGCGCGTGTCCGAGGCCGGATTCGACATCAGCGACGAGGACTACGCGGCGATCGTGGAGCGGGTGCTGCGTGACGAGATCGGACAGGGCGCCGGTTCCAACTTCGTCATCCGCCGTTCCTTCGTCGCGCGCTTGGACGACTACTCGGTGCGCACGGAACTGGCCGTCTTCCGGCGGCTGCTGACCGGCGAGCCGGGGTCGTACTGGACGTTCCTGTTCCACACCGAGGCGGGCACGTTCATCGGCGCATCGCCGGAACGGCACGTCAGCATGGCTGACCACACCGTCTCGATGAACCCCATCAGCGGGACCTACCGGCACCCGTCGACCGGTCCGGACATTTCCGGGATCCTGGAGTTCCTGAACGACCGGAAAGAGGCCGACGAACTCTATATGGTCGTCGATGAAGAACTGAAAATGATGGCCCGTATGTGCACCTTCGGCGGCCGGATTCACGGCCCGTTTCTCAAGGAAATGGCGCGCCTGACCCACTCCGAATACATCCTGACCGGGCACAGCGATCTCGATATACGCGACGTGCTGCGAGAGACCCTGCTCGCGCCGACCGTCACCGGCAGTCCGCTGGAAAACGCCTTCCGGGTCATCGGACGTCATGAGACGACTGGGCGCGGATACTACGGCGGCGTTCTCGCGCTGATCGGCCGCGATGCGGCGGGCAGCCGCACCCTCGACTCGGCGATCGTGATCCGGACCGCCGAGGTCGACGACGACGGCCGGCTGCGCCTGGGCGTCGGCGCCACCCTCGTCCGTGACTCCCACCCGGATTCCGAGGTGGCCGAGACCCGGGCCAAGGCCGCGGGCGTGCTCCAAGCGCTCGGCCTCGCACCGGAGGACTACGGTGCCGGCGGCGGCGCGTCCGTCCCGGTGGGCGCGCACGCGTCACCGGCCGCCGATCCCCGGGTGCGCCAGGCACTTCAGTCCCGCAACACCACGCTGTCGCGGTTCCGGCTCGACGGAGCGCAGCACAGCACGCCGGTCCCGGCGCTGGCCGGGCGGCACGTGCTGATCGTCGACAACGAGGACACCTTCATGGGGATGCTCGGCCATCAGCTGCGAGCCCTCGGCCTGCGGGCCACCCTCACGCGCTTCGACCATCCGCTGCCCCCCGAGGAGTTCGACCTCGTCATCGTCGGTCCCGGTCCCGGCGACCCCCGCGACGCGACGGACCCGCGCATCGCCACGCTTCGCGCGTTCACCCGTGACCTGCTCGCCGGCAGCGTCCCGTTCCTGTCCATCTGCCTGGGCCACCAGATACTCGCCTCCGAGCTGGGCCTGGAAATCGTCCGGTGCTCGGCGCCCAACCAGGGCGTGCAGAAGCTGGTCAACATGTTCGGCCGGAACGAACTCGTGGGCTTCTACAACACCTACGCCGCCCGCGCCGAACACGACTTCATTCCCGGCACCGGGCAGCGAAAGCCCATAGACGTCAGCCGGCACCCCGGGACCGGCGAAGTGCACGCCCTGCGCGGTGCGGGATTTCGTTCCGTGCAGTTCCACGTCGAATCCATACTCACCCAGCACAGCCCGCAGATCCTCGGCGAGCTGCTCACCTCGTTGCTGAGGGAGGCGGGAAATACCGGTGTTCCCGGTGCGCGCGTGGGAGCGCGCCGCCGGTAATCGGACACACACGCCACGCTCCACGTCATTGCGTGCCCTGTCGCCGTGAAGGCCGCCGGGCGCCTCGAAGGTACTGCGTGGGCGGTAGACGACCGTTCCTTCACAAGGAGGACTCGCACACGGCAGGAGCCGACTAAGGTGCGCCTATGAGCACAGGACTGTCCCGTGTCTGGGCCCAGGTCAGGGACTGGGTTGTCGCGGTCGGTATGGCCGCGGTACTGCTGGTCACCGCGCTGTCCGGGAATCACGTCGCCACGGACCTCGACCTGCTCGGCTACGCGCTGGTGGTGACGAGCGGTCTGGCCCTGGCCGCCGGCCGCCGGGCTCCTGTTCCCGTCCTGGTCGTCACGGGGCTGTGCGTGGTGGGGTACAACGCGGTCGGCTTCGAAGTGCCCGCCGTCGCGTACCTGTTCGCGGTGTACGCCGCCGTACGGTCGGGGCACGGCCTCGTCACCGTGCTGGTGTCCGTGGCGATGCTGCTCGGCCTCCCCTTCGCGGTCATGGCCTCCCCCGCGGACGGACCCGCGGCAGACGCGTTCGCACAGGCCCGAGGCGTCCTCGAGCTGGCCTGGCTGATCGCCGCCGGTGCCGCGGGTGAGGCGCTGCGGCAGGCCGAGCGGCGGGCAGACGAAGCCGAGCGCACCCGCGAGGAGACCGCGCGGCTGCGCGCGACCGAGGAACGGCTGCACATTGCACGGGAACTGCACGATTCGCTCACCCATCAGATCTCGATCATCAAGGTGCAGGCCGAAGTCGCCGTCCACCTGGCGCGCAAGCGTGGCGAGCAAGTGCCGGAGGCCGTGCTGGCGATCCAACAGGCCGGCCGCGAGGCGACCCGCGAACTGCGAGCGACCCTGGAGACGCTGCGCGACGACACCAAGTCCCCGTCGCATGGGCTCGCCCACGTCCCTGAACTGGTGCAGAACACCCATGGGATAGGCCTGCAGACAACGCTGACGATCGAGGGACAACGACAAGACGTGTCGGACGCGGTCGACCGGACCGCCTACCGGATCGTCCAGGAGTCGCTCACCAACGTCGCCCGCCACTCCGCCGCCACCACCGCGTCGATCCGAATCGACTACCTTCCGGACGCTCTCGCCATTCGGGTCGATGACGACGGGACGGCCATGCCGGGCTCCGCCCCGGTGCCCGGCGTCGGGCTGCTGGGGATGCGCGAACGGGTCACCGCCCTGGGCGGCCGCCTGCGGGCGGAACCGCGCGCCGAGGGCGGTTTCACTGTCCAGGCCGAACTCCCGGTGGCGCGGACCTCATGATTCGTGTTCTGCTGGTCGACGACCAGCCGCTCCTTCGCAGCGGATTCCGCGCGCTTCTCGACGCCGAGGACGATATCGAGGTGGTGGCCGAGGCCGCCGATGGCAAGGAGGGCCTGGCCCTCACCAGGAAATACCTGCCCGATATCGTGCTCGTCGACATCCAGATGCCGGTCATGGACGGCATCGAGACGACCCGGCAGATCGCTGCGGACCCAGCCTTGTCCGGGGCCCACGTGGTCATCCTGACCAACTACGGCCTCGACGAGTACGTGTTCAACGCGCTGCGCGCCGGCGCCGCAGGGTTCCTCGTCAAGGACATCGTGCCGGACGACCTTCTTCACTCCGTACGCGTCGCCGCGCGCGGTGACTCCCTGCTCGCGCCGTCGATCACCAAAATGCTGATCAGCCGGTACGTCGCCCAACCGCTCAGCACAGAGGTCACGAGGCTGGAGGAGCTGACCAACCGCGAACGCGAGGCCGTCACCATGGCCGCGCAGGGCCTGTCCAACGACGAGATCGCCGACCGCATGGTGATCAGCCCACTGACCGCGAAAACCCATATCAACCGGGCCATGATCAAGCTCCAGGCCCGCGACCGGGCCCAGCTCGTGGTCTTCGCCTACGAGTCCGGCCTGGTATCCCCCCGAAGCCGCTGAAAGACAGCGGAACCGGAGGGGTGCCCCGGATCCGCTTGTCCGTAGGTGGGGCTGCAACCGATCAACGAGATCTTCGGTCGAGTCAAATCACTGGATGAAGTCCATCGTCCCGGGCTTCCACTTGTAGTGCGACTCGAGCTTGTAGTAGTCGCCTTCGGGCGCCAACGCGACGCCGTAGACGAACTTACGGTCGGCGCCACTGTACGGAACGCTGCTCACGAACTTCTCGATCTCCGGTTCGATACGGACGGGAAGTGTCTTCAGTTCCGTGGTCGTCACGGCGAAGCAGATCCGCTCGATCCTCGAAGAGTCCCAACTCAGCGTGACATACAGCCCGAACGCCGCCTGGCCGAGCTTGAGCATCTGCTCACTCGGTTCCGCGAAGCCGGTTTCCCGGAGCATCGAGACGATCGTCTTCGATTCAAAGCACTCCGCGGGTACCTCGTTGAAGTACACGTTCATGGTTCGGTGCGGGTAGTCGATCCCGATCACGCCGACTCTGTCGTCCAGGCCGTAGCGGGCGAAGAAGTCACCGTTCTCGGCCAGGCTGCGCGGCATGGACGGGATGTCGACGAGCGTCGACAGCTCCTGGAGGTCGTCCGGGGCGAAGAACGAGTAGATCTTCTTGAAGCCGCCGACGACTCCGAAGTCGATTCCGTAACTGTCGATGGGCAGCCGTCCCTGCATATCGAAGAGCAGGGCGCCGACGGGATGCTTCGTCCTGGCGCCGAGGCCGTTCGACAGAGCGAGGGCGTAGGGATCGCGGTGCTTCGGGTGCGTCGTGAAACGGCAGTCGAGCTCTCCCACGTGGCGCACGCCGGTCGCGACCCGGAAGGCGACCACGGTCACGTCATGCTCGAACGCGTCCCCGTAGGTGGTCAGGATGGGCCCGACCTTGTCACGCGAGCAGGCTACGCCCAACAGCCGAGCCGATTCCTCGATGGCCGAATAGAGTTCTGCCACCTCGGCAGTTGCGGACATGTCTCCTCCAATTGTTCCCCGCCGGGCGAGAGCTGGCTGCCAAAACGCGTACGCCCACCGGCGTACGCGCACGGATCGTCATGCCGGCTGCCCTGTCGCGGCTCGTGGATTCGCTTGTGACCGGACAGTGCGGCCAGCCGGTAGGGGCCGGTCGTCGAGAAGGAGAGGTCGTGAATTCCGACGGCGAAACCCCCGGACATCGCTAGCCTCCGATCTCCGTGGTCGCGTTCTTGCGCTCCAACTAGACGTGGGCTCACATCAGTTCGCCCGGATTCGTCTGCGCCGCCAGAAGCGAGAGTTCGCCGCACAGCACCGTCGCGGCCGCGATGACCGCGAGCCGACGCGCGTTCTCGCCCGGTTCGCGCGCTTCCCGGCAGCCGAGCCGCGTCAGGTTCTCCTCGACGAAGTCGAGGCCCTTTCCGTTGCCGACCGTTCCCACGATCAGGTTCGGCAGGGTGCAGGAGAAGTACAGGTCGCCGTCCCGGTCTTCGGCCACGGTCACACCCTGTGAGCCTTCGACGATGTTGGCCGCGTCCTGGCCCGTCGCCAGATAGAACCCGAGCCGGTCCAGCATTCTGGCCACATCCTCCAGCATGAAGGATCTTCCCAATACGGCCGCGACCTTCAGGAAGTGCTGACAATTCGTGCTCAGATCGCCCAGCCGACGCTTCACGAACGCCAGAACGCGACGCGGAATCCGCGGTTCAGCGAGCTGAACCGTTCCGTTGTGTTCCTTTACAAGCCCTTCTTCGACAAGTCCTAGCGAAAATTCGGCAAGTAACCGATGGCTTCCGCCCGCACCGGCTGCGAAGTCGAGTAGTTCATGGTCCGGGTCACCCCCGAGGATGTCCCGCAAGACCTGTTCGTCGGTAGCATATTCGTTCAGCGGACCCGGAACCAGCCGCCTGGTGACGCTCACACCGTTGAGTACGGATCTCGGTTTGTGGTTCTCTATCGTCGGTCCCGATGTCATAACCCCGGCTTACCCCCGTATATTGTCCGGCGTTCTACAACCTCGCACACTTCGCGTGTTCAGTTATTGACGAAGCACCCAAGAATGACCCTGGCGTTTCATCAGCGGAGTTAACTGGGCCCTCCGGCGGTAATCGTACCGAACGCATTCGGCCAACATAAGAGGCAAGGAGAGATCTTTCACGCTCCAGCGCACCGTACGCATTGACAGATACCCGACCTGGGCGTAGTACGGCGCAGATCATAACCAAAATTCAGGAGCATTCCCATAGAACTTTTGTCATGGCATGGGCATGCAGTTCCCACGGTCTTCTGCATTACTTTTGCTGGACGCGGACCATGACATACGTAATGGGCCGCACGGAGCGGCTGCCGTCAGGTCGCAGCAGACAGATAGTCGTCACTGCGCACGAAGTCGAGAGCCCCCGTCCAATTCGGGACGGGGGCTCTCGACTTGGTACGCGGGAGGCTCTGCAAAGAAGTGCGGGCAACCCCTGCCGAGGGTTCCCCGCACTTCGACTCGACGAGGAAGGGTCAGACCCTGGCCTCTTCCTCGACGCCGGCCTTGGAAGCCGAGGTCGTCTTCGGTGCCCGGCTTCCGGGCATCCACCAGTTGGCCTTGCCGCACAGCTCCATCACCGCGGGGACGAGGACCATCCGGATGATGGTGGCGTCGATGAACACGGCGACGGCCATACCCAGACCGATCTGCTTGATCGAGACGTCGGGGCCGAGCAGCGAGGTCGTGAAGACGGCGACCATGACGGCGGCCGCGGCCGTGATGACCTTGGCGGTCCGCGCCAGACCCTGGGTGACCGCCGTCCGCGTGTCACCGGTGCGCTCGTACTCCTCACGGACCCGCGAGATCAGGAAGACCTCGTAGTCCATCGACAGACCGAACAGGACCGGGAACATCATCATCGGCACCCAGGTCGTGATCGGCATGTCGGTCGGGAACCCGAGGGCCGAGCCGAGCCATCCCCACTGCACGACCGCGACCAGCACACCGTAGGCGGCACCGATCGACAGTAGGTTCATCACCGCGGCCTGGAGAGCGATCGTGACCGACCGGACCAGCGCGACCAGCAGCACCAGGGACAGCAGGATGACGATCGCGACCATCCAGGGCAGACGCGTGCTGGTCTCCTCGGCGAAGTCGATCGCGCCGGCGTTCGGGCCGCCGACGTAGACCTTCTCCCCGCCGGGCGGCTCGGGCAGCACGTCGTCACGCAGCTTGTGCACCAGGTCCGTGGTCACCTCGTCCTGGAATCCCGTCTTGGGGAAGGCCATGAAGGTGGCGGCCTGCTGGTCCTTGCTGACCCGCGGCTCCGTGGCGTAGGCGATGCCCTCGGTCTTCCTGACCGCCTCGACCACGGGGCCCAGATCGGCACCCTGGGAGCCGACCTCGGTTGCGAAGATCAGGGGTGCGCCGTAGCCGGGGCCGAAGCCGTCGGAGAGGATCTCGTACGAGGTGTAGCTGCTCCTGTCGCGGGGCTGGACACTCGCGTCGGGCAGGCTCAGCCGCATCGACAGCGCGGGGGCGGCCAGCACCAGCAGGCCCGCGCCGGCCAGCACCGCGGCGAGCAGCGGCTTGCGCTGCACCACACCGGCCCAGCGCTCGGCAGGGGTACGGCGCTCCCGGGCCGGGACACCGTCGGTCCGCTGCTTGCGGGAGGTGCGCCGGGGCAGACGCAGCGAGTTGATCTTGTAGCCGGTGAAGCCCAGGAACGCCGGCAGCAGGGTCACTGCGGCGATCATCGTCACCAGCACGGTCACCGACGCGCCGATGGCCACGCCGGTCATCAGCCGCTGTCCCATGGCGATCAGGCCGAGCAGCGCGATCACGACGGTCGTGCCGGCGAACAGCACCGCGTGACCGGCGGTGGTGATGGCCTTGACCGTGGCGGCCTCGGGCTCGTTCCCCGCCTCCAGGCTCTCCCGGTAGCGCGTCACGATGAACAGTGCGTAGTCGATGCCGACACCGAGGCCGATCAGCGCGGCAACGAGCACGGTGAAGTCCGGTGAGGGGACGATGTGCCCGACGAGCTTGATCAGGGCAATACCACCGAGGATCGCCATCAGCGCGGTCACGATCGGCAGACCCATCGCCACCAGCGACCCGAAGGCGATGAACAGGATCACCGCCGCCGCCAGGACGCCCACGCTCTCGGCCGGACCCTGCGCAGGCGTCTCGGCCTTCTCCGCCTTGTCGCCGCCCAGTCCGAGCGTCACACCGTCACCGGAAGCGTCCTTGACCACGGTCACCAGGGGCTTGACCGCGGTCTTCTTCACATCCTTGTCGGTCAGCGGGATCGTCGTACGGGCGATACGACGATCCTCCGTCACCAACTGCTCGTCGTCGTACGGCGAGGTCACCGGTCCGGTGATGGGCGAGGCGTCCAGATCGGCGATCAGCTTCTCGATCTTCTCCCGGGCGGCGGGATCGTCGATCCCCTTCTCCGCCTTGATCGCGAGGGTCAGCGTGTCCCCTTGCTCCTCGGGGAAGTGCTTCTCGATCAGAGCCTGCGCCTTGGCCGACCCGGAGTCACCACCGGTGAAGTCGTTGTCCGGGGCGGCGCCGAAGCCGAAGCCGACGAACGCCAGGGCGATCACGCCGACGATCCAGGCCAAGAGGACCAAGCGGCGGCGCCGGTAACAGAACCGGGCTAGCCCCGCCAGAGCTCCATCCGTGCGGGGAGTCTCGGTTGGCATCGTCTCTCCTAGAGTCGTTGAGCGTTGCGCTCAATCCTCACAAGGAGGCTCCCCTGCGTCGACGTACGTATGAAGACACTATGCCGATGTCACTACCATGGTTGCCGTACTCCGTCCGCAGTACTGGGCGACCTGACAGCCGGCGAATCGGAGAACAAACACCGGTGAATTGGAGAACGAACAAGCATCACGAGCGTCGTCCCGGCGTCAGGACATCGCTCGTGACGCACTCGGCGCACCTCCTGCATGCCTGCAAGACCGGCCCCAACTCGGCCAATCCAGGGCCAGAGCCCGAGATTTTCAGCAGTCTTCCAGGGGCAGGCCGTGGCTGTCCGTCGTCTCGACGGGGCGTGCCGGGTCACGGAAGCCGCCGTTCAGCAACCGGGTCCCGGTTTACTGAGGTTTTCAGGGTGGGGTCGGTGTTGTGAGTGTCGGTCCGGTCCCGGCCAGGCATCCGTCGATGAGTTGGTGCTGGAGTTGGATGTGTCTGAGGCCTCGGCGGAGCGTTCGGGTGAGGTGGTCCGGGTCCTCGAAGACGGCGTTCGCCGTCGGGCCGCGCCGAAGAAGTGACCAGACGCTCCCGACGGGGTTGAGGTTCGGAGCATACGAGGGCAGCTGAGAAGACGGTGAGCCAGTCGTGTTCGGCCGCGTACTTCTTCTATGCCGGCTGCGCGATGGGTGTTGAGGTTGTCCGGGACCACCACGATCGGGCCGCCGAGCTGGATGCGCGCGCGGACCGGCAGGTCGCGGTAGTCGGTCCAGGCGAAACTTTTGCGGGCTCCTTCGAACGGCAGGTGGAATCGGGGCCGGTAGATCAGGCGGCTCTTCTCGCCCGGCTCGTAGCAGCACAGGGCAGCGACGGAGATCCGGCGGCGGGACAGCAGGTCGCGGAGCCGGCTGGTCTCTTCCGGGACAACTGATCACAACTGCACCTGCGCACAACGCGCTGCCTTTCTCCAGCGGCGCACCGCCAACACCCGCGCAACACAGGCCCTGATCTGCTCCTACCACTGCCTGACGACCCAACAGAGCGAGCGTCAAACGAACGTCACGAGCGTCATTCCAGCGTCAAGATGTCGCCTGTATCGCCCACACCGCACATACTGCGCACCAATAGAGCCGCAGGTCAGGCACCCTTTGCGGCAGGTTCAAGGATGGCAACGCGCTCCGCATGGTGCGTCATCGGGATCACGTCGCTGGTGGATGCTGTCCTGCACCATTGACATCCTCCCCTCCCTAAAGGAGGGGATTCCTGGCTCACGTTGGCTGCGGACCGGCAGTCCGTCAGCTCTTACACGATCAGCACCAGCCGGGTTGAGACCAGCCCGGACGAGCATCACGCGGGCGGAGTTCTTATCCCTGGGGGATACGGCT